>NZ_CP035951.1:5133193-5455809 GCF_013376875.1 Acidovorax sp. JMULE5 | reverse complement strand
GGGTTCCATGCGGCGGGCCAGGGTGGCATCGAGCGTGGTGATAGTGACGTACACCGCCGCTAGGCGTTGCGCTGCGAGCGGAGCCAGCAAATCCAGGTCACGCTCCACACCGCTGGATTTGGTGATGAGCGAAAACGGGTGGCGCGCGTCGCGCATCACCTCGATCACGCTGCGGGTGAGCTTCAGCTCGCGCTCCACAGGTTGATAGCAGTCGGTGGCCGAGCCGATATTGATCAAACGGGGCACGTAGCGCGGCGCGCACAGCTCGCTACGCAGCACTTCGGCAATGTTGTGTTTGGCCACGATCTGCGTTTCAAAGTCGAGCCCCGGTGAGAAGTTGAGGTAGCTGTGGGTAGGCCGCGCGTAGCAGTAAATGCATCCGTGTTCGCAGCCCCGGTAGGGGTTCACCGAGAGTTCAAAAAAGATGTCTGGCGAGTCGTTGGCGCAGATGGCGCTGCGCGCGGTTTCGAGATGCACGCGAGTGGCGGCGGGGGGCGGGGGCGGCGGATGCATCGTCGCCCGCATCGTTACCCCCCGGCAGTTGGCCCCAGCCGTCGTCGGCCGCCTCGCGCACATCGCGCGCAAACCGGTGAGCCAGGGCCGTGGCCGCGCCCCGGCCACGGATGGCCTGCAGCGGGATGCGGACCTCTTCGGGCGGCGCGGGGATGTCGGACTTGTCCGTGAAGGTGCGAGACATAACTGTATAAATATACAGCCATTTGGTGCTGCGTGCTTGCCCCTCCGCCCCCGCAAGCATGCGCGCGGCCTTGGCACGGTTTACTCCTTGAACAGCTGCTCGATCAGCCCCCGCATCCACTGGTTGCCGGGGTCGCTTTCAAAGCGGCGGCTCCAGTGCAGCGACACCGTGAAGTCACGCAGCGGCAGTGCGGGCTCGATCAGGGTGTAGCCACCGTCGGCCGCAAAAGTGCGTGCGATGTTGCGGGGCATGACCACGGCCAGGTCCGTGGCCCGCACGATGGCGGGCAGCACCATGAAGTGCTCGGTGGTCAGGCGGATGCGGTCCTGCAACTGTTGCATCTCCAGAATGCGCAGGGTGTCGGAGTGGGTGCGCACGGCCACAAACTCCAGCTGGTGCAGGGCGCTGAGCAGGACAGGGCCGCTGCGCCTGGTGGCGGCGAAGGGGTGGCCTGCGCGCAGCAGCACCACGTAGCGATCCTGGAGGAGCTGCACACGCTGCGTATCCTTCACCGTGGGCAAAAAGCCAAAGGCGAAGTCGATGGCACCGCTGTCCAGCCGCTGGGGGATCTCGTGGCGTGGCACGGGCAGGGTCTCCACACGCACTCCGGGCGCCTGATGCTGCAGCGCCACCATCAGGTCGGGCAGAAAACGGCCTTCGCCAATATCGCTCATGTGAATGCGGAACACCTTGTGCGACTGCAAAGGGTCAAACAGGGCCGACTCGTTGAGGGCCTCTTCCAGCAAACCCAGCGCGCTGCGCACCGCGTCTGCCAGCCGGTCGGCCTTGGGGGTGGGCTGCACGCCGCCGCCCGCGCGCACAAACAGCGGGTCTTTGATCAGCAAACGCAGCCGCGTCAGCGCCTGGCTGGCTGCGGGCTGTGTCAGGTCCAGCAGCTCTGCGGCCCGGCTCACGTTGCGCGTGCGGTAGACGGCATCGAACAGGCGCAGCAGGTTGAGGTCGATGTCTTTGATATGCATTTAATGAATACCGCTTAGTCACTTCATTGTATTGATGGATAGAGTAAGCCATCCGAAGATGCGGGGATGCCTTCAGAACACCCCCATCTCCCTACCGTGCGCGAGGCCGTGCTCGACCTGTTGCGCGGCTTTCACATCGATACCATCTTTGGCAACCCGGGCTCCACCGAGCTGCCACTGTTCCTCGACTTTCCCAGCGACTTCCGTTACATCCTGGGCCTGCAGGAATCGGTGGTGGTGGGCATGGCCGACGGCTATGCGCAGGCCACCCATAACGCCGCCTTTGTGAACCTGCACTCGGCGGCCGGCGTGGGGCACGCCATGGGCAATATCTTCACGGCGCACAAGAACCGCACGCCTATGGTCATCACGGCCGGGCAGCAGGCGCGCTCCATCCTGCCGTTCGACCCATTCCTGTTCTCGGGCCAGGCCACCGAGCTGCCCAAGCCCTACGTGAAGTGGAGCGTGGAGCCCGCGCGCGCCGAAGATGTGCCCCTGGCCATTGCGCGGGCCTACTACATCGCCATGCAGCAGCCGCGTGGGCCGGTGCTGGTGTCCATACCCGCAGACGATTGGGACAAGCCTTGCGAGCCGCTGAAGGCGCGCACCGTGAGCACCGAAACGCGTCCCGAGCCCCGCGTGCTGCAGGCCATTGGCGATGCGCTGGATGCCGCGCGGCGCCCCGTCTTCGTGGTGGGCGCCGCCGTGGACCGCGACTGTGCCTGGGACGAGGTGGTGGCGCTGGCCGAGCGGCACAACGCTGCCGTGTGGATTGCCCCCATGGCGGGCCGCTGCGGCTTTCCGCAGGACCACCGCCTGTTCGCCGGGGTGCTGCCCGCCATGCGCGAGAAAATCGTCGCGCTGCTTGGCGGGCACGACCTGGTGTTTGCGCTGGGCGCCGCGGCGTTCACGTACCACGTGGAAGGCTTTGGCCCGCATGTGCCGCCGGGCGCGCAACTGGTGCAGCTGATTGAAGACCCCGGCACCGCCGCATGGACGCCTGAAGGCACCTCGGCCGTGGGCGGCATCCGGCTCGGGGTGCTCGACCTGCTGGCGCGCCCCGCACCACCGCCACGCGCCTTGCCACAACCGCGCCCCGCACGCCCGCGTGTGGAGCCCACGGGGCCGCTGATGAGCGTGCCCTATGTGATGCAGACCCTGGCCGAGGTGCGCGATGCGGCCTCCATCGTGGTGGAAGAAGCCCCGAGCTCGCGCGCCGCCATGCACGCCTACCTGCCTATTGTGCAAAGCGAAACCTTCTACACCATGTGCAGCGGCGGCCTGGGCTATGGCATGCCGGCCGCCGTGGGCGTTGCGCTGGCCAAACCCGACAAGAAGGTGATCGGGCTGTTGGGCGACGGCTCGGCGATGTACTCCATCCAGGCCCTGTGGAGCGCGGCGCAGCTGAAGCTGCCCATCACCTTCATCATCCTCAAGAACCGCCGCTACGCGGCGCTGCAGGAGTTTGCCCCCACCTTCGGCTTCCACGAAGGCGACAAGCTCGAAGGCACCGACCTGCCGGATCTCGACTTCCTCGCGCTCGCCCATGGGCAGGGCTGCGAGGCTGTGCGCGTGAGCGACCCCGCCTTGCTGCACCAAGTGCTGCGCGATGCACTGGCCAGCCCGCACGCCATCCTGGTCGAGGTGGACGTGGCCTGACAGGCACTGCACAACCCGTTCTTCCCGGCTCACCCCATCACCACAACACAACACACCAGACCCGGCGCACCCGGGCGCTCACCTTGACTGGAGACAACCATGCACATCGTTCACAACCCGCCCTCCCCAACCACCCGCCACCTGCTGCGCACGCTGGCATGCGCCGCTGTCAGCGTGCTGCTCAGCACCGCCACCATGGCAGACACCTGGCCCAGCAAGCCGATCAAAGTCATCGTCAACTTCCCCGCCGGGGGCGCCGCCGACCAGATTGCGCGCGCCGTCACCCAGCCCCTGCAGGCCGCGCTGGGACAGCCGGTGGTGGTGGAAAACCGGGGCGGTGCGGGCGGCAACATCGGCGGGGAGGCCGTGGCCAAATCCCCGGCCGACGGCTATACCCTGCTCATGAGTTCGGGCGGCATGGTGTCGGTCAACCCGCACCTGTATCCCAAGATGCCTTTCGACCCCGTCAAGGACCTGACACCCGTGGCCGCTGCTGCACGGGTGCTGGTATTCCTGGAGGTGCGCCCCTCGCTGCCGGTCAACACCATCCAGGAGTTCCTCGCGCACCTGAAGGCCAACCCCGGCAAGCTGAGCTTTGGCACGCCGGGCAACGGCAGCTCGCCCCACCTGGCGGCCGAGATGCTCAAGACCCAGGCCAATGTATTTGCGGTGCATGTGCCCTACCGGGGCGCGGCACCGGCCATGCAGGACCTGCTGGGTGGGCAGCTGGACTTCATGTTCGACCCGGGTATCGGCCTCTCGCATGTGAAAGCGGGCAAGCTCCGGCTGCTGGCCGTGGGCAGCGCCAAGCGCTCACCCCTCTTCCCGGACGTCCCCACACTGGACGAAGTGGGCCTGAAGGGCTTTGACGCAGACACCTGGTTTGGCTTTTATGCACCGGCGGGCACACCGCCCGACGTGGTCACGCGCCTGAACCGCGAGATCAACAAGGTGCTGGGCACGCAGGCCGTCAAGGACCGCATCACGGCGCTGGGCGGGGTGCCCGCCCCCATGTCGCCCGCCGACTTCAATGCACGGGCTTCCATCGACAGCGCACGGTTTGGCGCGCTGATCAAGGCGCGCAACATCCAGGGAGATTGACCGCGCGCGGCAGTGCGAGATTCGCGATGGTCTACAGTCCCGCGCTTTGTCACCACCTTAGAGGTACTGCCATGGCGCGCAAGCCCCAGATCATCCTGTCGTCGCTCGACGTTGACCGCATCGAAGCCCTGCTGGCCGCCATCCCGGCCAGTGTCTTCCCGGGCAAGGCGGACCTGCAAGCAGAGCTGGACCGGGCCGATGTGGTGCCGCCCGAGGACATCCCGCCCAACGTGGTGACCATGAACTCCACCGTGCAGTTCTCCATCCTGGAGACGGGCAAGGAGTTCTGCCTGACCCTGGTCTACCCGCGCGACGCAGATGGCACTGCAGACCGCATCTCGATCTTCGCGCCCGTGGGCAGCGCCCTGCTGGGCCTGGCGGTGGGGGATGAACTGGCCTGGCCCGGACCGGGCGGCAAGTCGATGACGGTGCGCGTGAAAGACATCCTGTACCAGCCTGAAAGTGCCGGCGAACTGCATCGTTGAATTCGGGACACCCCCCTGAGGCGCTGCGCGCCTTCCCCCCGCTCTCACAGCGCTGAGCACTGCGGGCGAGGGGACGCCGCCCTCGCTGCGGGGCAGCCCTTGCTTGGCTGCCTTGGCCTTTGAGCACGCCGGTTTCTGAGGCTATTGGGTAGCAGGAGCCCGCTGGAGCACTGCGCGCCTTCTAATCCCGGCGAGCCCTGCCTGGAGGGTGCAAGTGCCACGGATTGGGGTGGTGCAAAGCGCCATGAGCCGCGACAATGGCAGCCGCCATGACCACACCGCCCGCACCGCACACGCCAGACATCCCTCCATCGATTGACCAGTTCGACCCGGACTCAACCGTCGCATTCCAGCGGCGAATGGAGCGGGCTCCTGAATGGTTCTGCTCCTTCCTGGCGGGAAACAGCCGCGAAAAGAGCCGCCTCAAGCGCGAGATGGCAACCATGAAGGGCTCGGTGGTGTGGCTGGTGCAGCAGCGCCGCCAGGGCAACTGGGATGCTACAGAGCGCGCCCATTTGCGGGATGTGATGCGGTCAGCCTCGTCCGTGAGTCCCTACCTGTTCATCTGGGTGATTCCGGGCTCGATGCTGATCCTGCCTTTCATGGCCTGGTTTCTGGACCGGCAGCGCAAGCGGCGCGAGCGCAAGCTACAGCGTTGAAGGGCTCTTCACGAGCCCTCACTCAGAACCCGTTGTTGGTAACAGCCACCAGCAGACCGGTGCCCACCAGCCCCGCCTGCCAGCGCAATGCGGTGGACCAGGTGGGCAGATGCCGCTCCACCCGCAGGTAGAGCAGGCGCCCGGCGGCGAGGGACAGGACAAACGCCAGCAGCATGCCCAGCGCATTGGGCACCGGCGAAGCAGGCCACAGGTGGCTGACCACGGCATTGACCAGGAGGCACACCGCAAAGTGCACGAGGAAGATGGAGTAAGACATCTGCCCCACGCGGACCAGCGACGCAAAGCCGCCCCAGGCACGCAGACGTTCGGACCGCAACGCCACCACCAGGCACAGCGCCGTGACGAGCGCCACCACGATACGGCCCCGGAAGTCCAGCGCCAGGGCCACGCCGCCCAGCAGCACCATGGCGCTCAGCCACCCAACCGGGCTGGCTGCGCGCACTGCCCAGTACGCCAGCATGCCCAGGCCATAGGCACCCAGGAAGTAGATCGCCCACATGTCGAGCCCGGCCATGCGGTTGAAAACCCACAGCGACGCAGTCACACCTGCCACGATGAGCACCCGGGCCAAAACAGCCCCGTGCCGCTGGGCCCACGCGCCCGGCAGGGCCCTGACGCCCGCCCAGAGCAGCACGCTCAATGCAAAAAGCTGGAAGTCGATGGCCACATACCAGACACCGGCAGACAGGGCATCTTCGTCCACGATGTCCTGCAGCAGCAAGGCATTGGCCAGCAATTGCGCCAAGGTGGGTTCTTCCGGCACAGAAGGGTGCTCCATCCAGGGGCGCACCAAGGCAGCCACCACCACCGTCAGCAACAACGCCACCGCGTAGGGAACCACCAGCCGCACAAAACGCTTGGCCACTGCATTGCCAGCATGGTCAAACCGCGCCACGCCCTGGGGCGCCAGGCTGGCTGCGGCAAGGTAGCCGCCCAGCACCAGAAACACCTGCACCGCCATGCGCCCATAGTCATACAGCCAGGCCATCAAGGCGGGGGCGAGAGGCTGGGCGATGTCCGACATCGGGCCATAAAAGGCCAGGTGGTGCCAGACGATGGTGATGCACGCCAAGCCCTTGACCATATCGATCAGGGGCATGCGGGAAGGAGACGAAGACATGGCAGCGGGGAGGTATGGCATGTGCCGATGCGGGGCCGCACCAGCAGACAAAAAACCTCTATTGTCCCCCCGCGCCCAGCAGTTTGCGCAGCCCCAGAGCCTGCCGCGATACCCCACCTTCTGAGGATGTAATTTCCTGAATTTTCAGAAATTACTGAAATTTCGAAAAATCAAGCGCACAATGCATGCCCATATGACCTACGTCAACCATTTACCCCCTCTGAACCGCCAGTTCGTGGCCCACTTTGGCGAGATGGGCAGCCGCTGGGGCATCAACCGCACGGTCGGCCAGATGTATGCTCTCATCTTCCTGTCTCCTCGCCCGCTCAATGCCGACGAGATTGCGGAAACGCTGGAGTTTTCGCGCTCCAACGTGAGCATGGGACTCAAGGAGCTTCAGGCCTGGCGGCTGGTGAAACTGAGCCACCAGCCGGGCGACCGGCGCGAATACTTCGAGGCACCCAAGGACGTGTGGGAGATCTTCCGTGTGCTGGCCGAGGAACGCCGACGCCGCGAGATCGAACCCACCTTGTCGATGCTGCGCATGGCGCTGCTCGAAGAGCCCTCCTCCGATGAGGAGCGCCACGCCCAGGAACGCATGCGCGAGATGCACGAACTGATCGACCGGCTCATGACATGGTTCGACGACGTGCAGCGCCTGGCGCCTGAAACAGCGATGCAGCTGATGGGCATGGGCACCGCCGTTACCCGGGTGCTCGAATTCAAGGACCGGCTGACCGGCAAGGGCAGTCACTCGCCAAAGAGCAATTCCTCAGGAGTTTGACGCCATGGACGCCTTCACGCTCTCGCGCATCCAGTTCGCGGCCAACATCAGCTTTCACATCCTGTTCCCCACCATCACGATTGCGCTGTGCTGGTTTCTGGTGTTCTTCCGCCTGCGGCACACGGCCAAGCGCGGCACACCGGCGGCGCTGGGCTGGGAGCAGGCCTACTACTTCTGGACCAAGGTGTTTGCGCTGACCTTTGCGCTGGGCGTGGTGTCGGGCATCACGATGAGTTTTCAGTTCGGCACGAACTGGCCGGGCTTCATGGAGCATGTGGGCAACATTGCCGGACCGCTGCTGGGCTATGAGGTGCTGACGGCGTTCTTTCTGGAGGCCACCTTCCTGGGCATCATGCTGTTTGGCCGGGGGCGCGTGTCCGAGCGCATGCACCTTGTCGCCACGCTCATGGTGGCTTTTGGCACCACGCTGTCGGCTTTCTGGATTTTGAGTTTGAACTCGTGGATGCAGACGCCCGTGGGCTACGAGATCATCGATGGCAAATTCCACGCGGTGGACTGGCTGGCGATTGTGTTCAACCCGTCCTTCCCCTACCGACTGGGCCACAAGCTGCTGGCATCGGCCCTCACGGCAGGCTTTTTGGTCGCCGGGGTGAGTGCCTGGCAGCTCATCAAGGGCACGGCCAACGAAGGCACGCGCAAGGCCCTGCGCACGGCCATCACCGCAGTGGCCGTCGTGATCCCGCTGCAGATCTTCATGGGCGACCTGCATGGTCTCAACACACTGGAGCACCAGCCCGCCAAGATCGCCGCCATCGAGGGCATCTGGCACACCGAGAAGGGCGCGCCACTTACGCTGTTTGGCCTGCCCAACGAGAAGGAAGGTCGCACCGACTACGCCTTGCAGATCCCCAAGGCGGCCAGCCTGATCCTCGCGCACGACATCGACGCCGAGCTGAAGGGGCTGAACGAATTCCCCGGCGCCCATCCGCCCGTGGCGCCCGTGTTCTGGGGGTTCCGCGTGATGGTGGGTGTGGGCCTACTCATGCTGGCCGTGGCCTGGGTGGGTGCTTTGGTGCTGTATCGCCGCCGCAAGCAAGACCTGGCCACCCTGCCCCGGCCACTACTCTACACGCTGGTGGGTATGGCGTTCTCAGGGTGGGTGGCCACGCTGGCCGGATGGTACGTGACCGAAATCGGTCGCCAGCCTTACCTGGTCTATGGCCTTTTCAAGACCGTCGACGCCGTGGCCCCCCACGCGCCCGCCATGGTGGCCAGCACGCTGGCGGCCTATCTCATCGTCTATGGGCTGCTGCTGGTGGCCTATGTGGGCGTGATCAAGTACATGGCCGAACACCCGGCCATGCCCACACCGGCGGCGCCCCATCCCGCGCCAGCCCCTCGCGCCACTTAAGGAGGCCTCCATGGACGCACTGAACTGGGCCACCGCCCTGCCCCTGATCTTCATGGCCGTGATGGGCCTGGCCCTGCTGGCCTATGTGATCCTCGACGGCTACGACCTGGGCGTGGGCATCCTCCTGCCCTTTGCCACCGATGCGGAGAAGGACGTGATGGTGTCCAGCATCGGCCCTTTCTGGGACGCCAACGAGACCTGGCTGGTGCTGGGCGTGGGGGTGCTGCTCATCTGTTTTCCGACCGCGCACGGCGTAGTGCTGTCGGCCTTGTACCTGCCGGTGGCCGTGATGCTGGTGGGCCTGATACTGCGCGGCGTGGCGTTCGACTTTCGCGTGAAGGCCCGCGATTCGCACAAGACCACGTGGAACCGCCTGTTTGCGGCAGGCTCACTGGCGACCACCCTGGCCCAGGGCTGGATGCTGGGGGCCTACATCACCGGCTTTCAGAACGACACCTGGGGCCTGCTGTTTTCTGCAGGCATTGCCATCACCCTGCCTGCGGCCTACGCGATGCTGGGCGCGGGCTGGCTCCTCATGAAGACCGATGGCGATCTTCAGCGCAAGGCCGCCCGCTGGGGCCAGGGTGCTCTGTGGCCCATGGGGTTTGCGCTCATGGGGATTTCGCTGGCCACGCCGCTGGTCAGCCCCACGGTGTTTGCCAAGTGGTTTGTACTGCCCGAGCTGTTTGCGCTACTGCCCATCCCGCTGGCCTGTGTGGCAGCCTTCTTTGCCATCCGCCATGTGCTGGCCACGCCGCGCGTGGTGCAGGCCGGCTACGGCTGGATCGTGTTCGGGGCCACCGTGCTGATCTTTGTGCTGGCCTTCCTGGGACTGGCCTACAGCATCTATCCGTATATCGTGATCGACCGCCTGACAGTGTGGCAGGCCGCCAGCGCCACGGAATCGCTGGTGGTGATCGGCATCGGCGTGGCCATCACGCTGCCAGCGATCATTGCCTACACCATCTTCATGTACCGGGTGTTCTGGGGCAAGGCGCGGGAGCTGACGTACGGGTTGTGAAACCTCTTCTCAATACCGCAGACTCCCTTCCGCGTCCACAATGGCCAGCTCCACATAAGTCGAGCCGTTGTGGCTCTTGGGCGAGTATTTGACGTTAAAGCGCCCAAAGGATATTTCACCGGCATCCTCCATCGTCTTGATGAAAGACTCCGTGGTCAGGTTGCGCCCCGTGCGGCGCAACCCCTCCACCAGCAGCCGGGCATGCACGAATCCCTCGAACTGTGAAGCCGAAGGCTGGGCGCTGGGGGACTTGGCGCGCAGCAGGGCCAGGTATTCGGCCACCACGGGCACCGTGGTGCTGCGCAGCGACGGCATGATCTGCGCGAGGATGATGCCGCGCGCCTTTTCTTTAAGTTCGCGGTGGATCACGTCCATGCTGGCTACAGAGAACCCGTAGTACGCGGGCCGCGCCGCTGTCGATTGCACGGCCTTGATGTAGCTGGTGAACGTGGTTCCTGCGGTTGCAACGATCACGGCCTGGGGCTGTGCCTTTTCGGTGGCCTGCGCCGCAGCCGCGAAGTCCGGCTGTTTGGGATCTACCTTGATCTCCGCCACGAAGGCCAGCTTTTCCTCATCGGAGGCTTTCTTGAGCTCGGCCAGCAAGGTTTTGCCCAGCCCGTCGTCCTGGTAGAACACGGCCACGCGGCTGATGCCCTGCTGGCGCAGCTGCGAGACTATTTTTGCGGCCTCGCTCGCATACCCTGCGCGCACATGAAAGACGTAGGGGTTGAGGGTTTCCCGAAACACCGAAGCGCCCGTGACCGGGCCAAACAGCAGGGTGCGGTGCTCCTTGATCAACGGCAATATGGCGGCCGTCTGCGCCGTGCCGGTGCTGTTGTAGATCATGAAGACCTTGTCGGTCTCCAGCAGCTGGCGCGTGTTCTCCACCGCTTTCTGGGGATCGAAGCCGTCGTCAAGTGTGGTGTATCGGATCATGCGGCCATGCACGCCGCCCTGCGCATTCACCGCGTCGAACATGAGCCGCGAGCCCTCGCCATACTGCGCAGTCTGGGGCCCGAGCGGCCCCGACAGCACCGCCGATGCGCCGAGGCGGATTTCATCGGCGGTCACGCCCTCGTTGCGGGCATGGCCCAGGCCACCTGTGCACAGGGCAACCAGCAGCACCAGAAAAGAACGAAACATCACGCACCCACCTTGCAAAAAATGTGCTGACCGAGCAACCCAAGCACACGCGCTTTGGTTATTGATCATCATCATTATCCGCAGCCACCAGAACAGGCTTATGGGGGTTTGCCCTTGCCTCGGGAGCGCCAGAAACAGCTTCGCCCGCAGTGCACACCAGGCGCACTGCGGGCGAATGAAGCCCTCTTGCCCAAGGCCACCACGCCCTGGGCAGCGGCGGCGGTGTGGAGCCCAAAGAGCTCAGCGCAGCATCAGAGCTTGAGGCGCGCGCGCGCAGCCTCGTACTCGCGGCGCAGCTTGCCCACCAGCTCGGCGGTGCTGGTCACTGCGTTGATGGCACCAATGCCCTGGCCGCAGCCCCAGATGTCTTTCCAGGCCTTCTTGGCGTCGCCACCAAAGTTCATCTTGCTGGGGTCGGACTCGGGCAGGTTGTCGGGGTCCATGCCCGCAGCGCGGATCGACGGCGCCAGGTAGTTGCCGTGCACGCCGGTGAACAGGTTGCTGTAGACGATGTCGTCGGAGTTGCCGTCCACGATGGCCTGCTTGTAGGCATCGCTGGCACGCGCTTCCTGCGTGGCGATGAAGGCCGAGCCGATGTAGCCAAAGTCTGCGCCCATAGCCTGCGCGGCCAGCACGGCGTCGCCGCTGGCGATGGAACCACTCAGCGCAACGGGGCCGTCGAACCACTGGCGGATTTCCTGGATGAGCGCAAACGGGCTCTTCACACCCGCATGGCCGCCCGCACCGGCGGCCACGGCGATCAGGCCATCGGCGCCCTTTTCGATCGCCTTGTGGGCAAACTTGTTGTTGATGATGTCGTGCAGCACGATGCCACCCCAGGCATGCACGGCCTGGTTCACATCCTCGCGCGCGCCCAGGCTGGTAATGATGATCGGCACCTTGTACTTGGCGCACACCTGCATGTCGTGCTCCAGCCGGTCGTTGCTCTTGTGCACGATCTGGTTGATGGCAAAAGGCGCGGCCGGCTTGTCGGGGTTGGCCTTGTTGTAGGCAGCCAGCGTCTCGGTGATCTCGGCCAGCCATTCGTCGAGCAGCTCGGCAGGGCGGGCATTGAGCGCGGGCATGGAGCCCACCACCCCCGCCTTGCACTGCTCAATGACGAGCTTGGGGTTGCTGATGATGAACAGTGGCGAGCCGATGACAGGCAGCGAGAGATTTTGCAGCGCGGCGGGCAGTTTGGACATGGCAACAACTTCCTGAACAGGTTTTTGGATGAAATAGGGCTCTAGCGCTTATCTATCAAGCGCTAGCAGCTATCATTTTTATATCAATGAGCTGCCCGCTCTGCGGGCAGTTCGTCTCCTCACAACACGCTCAACCTTCAGAAGGCTTCCAGCGCCAACTCGGTCACGCTGGCCGCGCCTTCCACAATGCTGTCGCGCAGGCCCGGGGCCTTCACCAGGATGTGATCAGCGTAGAACTGGGCCGTAGTGATTTTTGCGCGCATGAACGCTTCGTCCTGTCCCTTTTGCAACAGGTCCTGCGCCACCAGCAGGCTGCGCGCCAGCTGCCAGCCCGCCACCACATTGCCAGCCAGCATCAGGTAGGGCACGCTGCCCGCAAACACGGCGTTGGGCTGGGCCTTGGTGCCACCGGCTACAAAGTCGATCACGTCCAGCAGCGCCTTGCGCGCCGCCGTGAGGCGCTTGGCCACAGCCAGCGCGGCGGGGGTGCCGCAGGCCAGCAGATCGGCCTCGGTCTTCTCGATCTGTGCGGCGATGCCCTTGGCGGTCTGGCCGCCGTCACGCGCCGTCTTGCGGCCCACGAGGTCGTTGGCCTGGATGGCCGTGGTGCCTTCGTAGATGGTCAGGATCTTGGCGTCGCGGTAGTACTGCGCCGCGCCGGTTTCTTCGATGAAACCCATGCCACCATGCACCTGCACGCCCAGGCTGGTCACTTCCAGGCTGGTCTCGGTGCTGTAGCCCTTGACCAGCGGCACCATGAATTCATAGAACGCCTGGTTCTGCTTGCGCGTTTCCGCATCGGGGTGGTGGTGGGCAGCATCGAACGCTGCTGCGGCCACGGTGGCCATGGCACGGCAGCCTTCCACGGTGGCGCGCATCGTCATGAGCATGCGCTTGACATCGGGGTGGTGGATGATGGCGGCGCTGGCATTGATGCTGCCGTCCACGGGGCGGCTCTGCACGCGGTCTTTGGCGTACTGCACGGCCTTCTGGTAGGCGCGCTCGGAGATCGCAATGCCCTGCATGCCCACGGCGTAGCGGGCCGCGTTCATCATGATGAACATGTATTCGAGGCCGCGGTTTTCCTGGCCCACGAGGTAGCCCACGGCGCCGCCATGGTCGCCAAACTGCAGCACGGCCGTGGGGCTGGCCTTGATGCCCAGCTTGTGCTCGATGCTCACGCAATGGGCGTCGTTGCGGTCGCCCAGCGTGCCATCCTTGTTGACCATGAATTTGGGCACGACAAAAAGGCTGATGCCCTTGACGCCCTCGGGTGCGCCCTGCACGCGGGCCAGCACCAGGTGGATGATGTTCTCGGCCATGTCGTGCTCACCGTAGGTGATGAAGATCTTGGTGCCGAAAATCTTGTACGTCCCGTCGGGCTGGGGTTCGGCGCGCGTGCGCACCAGGGCCAGGTCCGAACCAGCCTGGGGTTCGGTCAGGTTCATGGTGCCGGTCCATTCGCCGGTCACCAGTTTTTCAAGGTACGTGGCCTTGAGCTCGTCACTGCCTGCGGTGAGCAGCGCCTCAATGGCGCCATCGGTCAGCAGCGGGCACAGCGCGAAGCTCATGTTGGCGCTGTTGGTCATCTCGATGCAGGCCGCGCCAATGGTCTTGGGCAGGCCCTGGCCGCCAAAGTCGGCCGGGTGCTGCAGGCCTTGCCAGCCGCCTTCGGCGTATTGGCGGAAGGCTTCCTTGAAACCGGGGGTGGTAGTGACCACGCCGGATTGAAAGCTCGATGGATTCTTGTCGCCTTCCCAGTTGAGCGGCGACAGCACCCCTTCATTGAACTTGGCGCACTCTTCCAGCACGGCAGCCGCCGTGTCCAGGCCGGCGTCTTCAAAGCCGGGAATCTGCGCAATCTGTTCAATGTTGGCCAGGTGCTCGATGGCGAACAGCATGTCCTTGACGGGGGCGGTGTAGCTCATGGGTGTCTCCGGGAAAGCGAAATTTCGTCAAAAAAAAGGCATCGCGAGCGATGCCTTTGTGCGCACAGTGGCGTTCTTACAGGGCCTTGACCAGTTCTGGCACGGCCGTGAACAGATCCGCTTCCAGCCCATAGTCGGCCACGCTGAAGATCGGCGCCTCAGGGTCCTTGTTGATCGCCACGATCACCTTGGAGTCCTTCATCCCGGCCAAATGCTGGATGGCGCCCGAGATACCCGCTGCGATGTACAGCTGCGGCGCCACGATCTTGCCGGTCTGGCCCACTTGCCAGTCGTTGGGGGCGTAGCCTGCGTCCACTGCGGCGCGGCTGGCGCCCAGCGCAGCACCGAGCTTGTCGGCCAGCGGCGTCATCACTTCGTCGAACTTTTCCTTGCTGCCGAGGGCTCGGCCACCGGAGACGATGATCTTGGCGGCGGTCAGCTCGGGGCGGTCGCTCTTGGCGATTTCGCTGCCCATGAAGCTGCTCTTGCCAGCGTCTGCGGTGGCTGCGGCGGTTTCGACGGCTGCGGAACCGCCCGTGGCGGCTGCGGCGTCAAAGCCCGTGGCGCGCACGGTGATGACCTTTACGCTGTCTGCGCTTTGCACGGTGGCAATGGCGTTGCCTGCGTAGATGGGGCGCTCGAAGGTGTCGGCAGAATTCACCTTGGTGATGTCGCTGACCTGCGCCACGTCCAGCTTGGCGGCCACGCGGGGCGCCACGTTGCGGCCGCTGGCGGTGGCGGGGAACAGGATGTGGGTGTAGTTCGATGCGATGGCGAGCACTTGGGCGGCCACGTTTTCTGCCAGGCCGTGTTCCAGGCCGAGGGCGTCGGCGTGGATGACTTTGGCGACACCGGCGATCTGGGCGGCTGCGGCGGCGGCTGCACCGGCGTTGTGGCCAGCCACCAGCACGTGCACGTCGCCACCGCAGGCCACTGCGGCCGTCACGGTGTTCAGCGTGGCGCCCTTGATGGACGCGTTGTTGTGTTCTGCAATAACGAGTACCGACATTTAGATCACCTTCGCTTCGTTCTTGAGTTTTTCAACGAGTGCCGCTACGTCGGCCACCTTGATGCCTGCGCCGCGCTTGGCGGGCTCGGTCACCTTGAGGGTCTTCAGGCGCGGAGCCACGTCCACGCCGAGGTCTTCGGGCTTGACGGTATCGAGCTGCTTCTTCTTGGCCTTCATGATGTTGGGCAAGGTGACGTAGCGGGGCTCGTTCAGGCGCAGGTCGGTGGTGATGACCGCTGGCAGCGACAGCTGCAGGGTTTCCAGGCCGCCGTCCACTTCGCGCGTCACGCTGACCTTGTCGGCCGACAGTTCAACCTTGTTGGCGAACGTGGCCTGGGGCAGGTCGGCCAGGGCAGCCAGCATCTGGCCGGTCTGGTTGGCGTCGTCGTCGATGGCTTGCTTGCCCAGGATGATGAGAGAAGGCTGTTCTTTGTCGACCAGGGCCTTGAGGATCTTGGCAACGGCCAGGGGCTGCAGCTCGACGTCGGTTTCCACCAGGATGGCGCGGTCGGCACCGATGGCCATGGCAGTGCGCAGGGTTTCCTGGCACTGGGCCACGCCGCAGGAGACTGCGATGACTTCGGTCACCAGGCCTTTTTCTTTCAGGCGCACGGCCTCTTCAACGGCGATTTCGTCAAAGGGGTTCATGCTCATCTTCACGTTGGCGATGTCCACACCCGTGTTGTCCGATTTGACGCGGACCTTCACGTTGTAGTCCACCACGCGCTTGACAGGGACCAAGACCTTCATTGCTGCGGCTCCTAGAGTTGGTTGAATTGACGTTTACGTAAACTGGAACATTCTATGCGGCACTGCAACGAAAGCGCTACGGGCCCGGCATACAGATCGCACGATCAGAAAAACGAACGATCGTGCTTTTTGTGAATTATAGGCGAGTGGGCGCAACACCTGTCTAGAGTTTGCTGTCGCCTTGGGCAACCTGCAGCCAACGGACAAGCGGGCAAGGCTACTCAGAACCCGCCAGTGCGCGGCCCACCGCCGCATTCGACACAGCAGGGGGCAACGCTCCCTCGACCTGCACATGCATGACCCGCTGCGGATAAGGGATTTCGATCTTATGGGCGCGCAGTGCACTCAGGATGGCGCGGTTGATCTCCGAGCGCAGGCCCAGCGAGCCGTTCTCGGGGTCGGCAATCCAGAAGCCCACGGTGAACTCCAGCCCATCGGCACCAAACGCCGACAAGGACACACTGGGCGCCGGATCGCGCAGCACACGGCTGCTGGCAAAGGCGGCCTCGCCCAGCAGCCGTGTCACCAGGTCCACATCGCTGTCATAACCCACGCTCACCACGGTGGACAACCACACCCGGGGGTCCGCCAGCGACAGGTTTTCCACCCGCTGGATGATCAGCATCTCATTGGGCACGATGGACTCGCGGCCCGTGGACGAGCGCACCACCGTGTAGCGCGCATTGATATCGGTGATGCGCCCCTCGAAGTTGTCCACCCGCACATTGTCGCCAATGCGCATGCTGCGCTCGGCCAGGATCACAAAACCGCTCACATAGTTGGACGCCAGCTTCTGCAGGCCAAAACCAATGCCCACCCCCACAGCGCCGCCCAGCACCGACAACGCAGTCAGGTCAATGCCCACGGCCGACAGAGCCATGATGAGCCCGACGAAGATCAGCAGCGCCCGCACGGCATTGCTCACGGCCTTGCGCAGCGACAGCTCGGCCCCGGTGGCCGAGCGCAGCAGGCGCGACTCGATGGCGGCAGATATCCACAGAGCGATCAGCAACACGGCAGCAGCCGTCAGTGCCCCTTCGATCATGGTGCGCACCGACAGCGTGGCGCCCCCCACCTTCCAGTGGATCTGGTCCAGCTCTTCGAGCACCAAGGGCAACAGCCCCGTGACCCACAGCACCATGCCCAGCCAGGCCAGCCACGAGATGGAGCGTTCAATCGGCCGCACCCAGGCGGCATCCGGGTAGGCCACCTGCAGCACCTTCACCCCGATGCGGATGACCACCAGCGACACCAGCACCGGCACGGCGACCTTGAACACGGCCAGCGGAACCCACTGCAGCAGCACGGTGCGCGCCACATAAGCCAGGCTCAGCAACGCCAGCGGAAACAGTGCGCCATCGACAATCCGCGCGCCGAACAGGATGGAGCGCGGGTCACCCCGGTGCAGCCCACGCTGCAGCAGCGACACCAGCAACCAGGCCAGGCCCAGGCAGGCGGCCAAGGCGGCAAACTCCACCAGCACCGTGGGCCGAAGAAACGCCTCGGCCCAGCGGCCCACATCTTCCAGCATGGGGGTTTCTGTCGTGGCCATGGCTCTCAGCGCTTCCAGGTGGGCTGGCGCTTTTCGGCAAAGGCGCGCGCGCCCTCTTGCGCGGCGGCGTCCATCATGTTGGTGGCCATGGTCTGGCCCGCCAACTGGTAGGCCGCATCGATGCCCAGCTCCCGCTGCTGGTACACCAGCGCCTTGCCCAGGGCCACGGCCACGCGGGGCTTTTGCAGGATGGACTCCACCAACTTTTCGACCTCGGCATCCAGCGCATCGGCGGGCACCACACGGTTCACCAGACCCTGCGCCAGCGCGGTGGGCGCATCGATGAAATCGCCGGTGAGCAACATTTCCATAGCCCGCTTGGCGGGCACATTGCGCACGAGCGGCACGCTCGGCGTTGCGCAGAACAGGCCGTAGTGGATGCCGCTGGTGGCAAAGCTGGCGCTGTCGGCCGCCACCGCCAGGTCGCACTGCGCCACCAGCTGACAGCCCGCCGCCGTCGCCATGCCCTGCACCCTGGCGATCACGGGTACTGGCAGCTTGTGGATGGTCAGCATCATGCGGCTGCATTGCGCAAACAGCTTCTGGTAGTACGCCAGCTCCGGGTTCGCCGCCATGTCCTTGAGGTTGTGCCCGGCACAGAAGGCCTTGCCTGCTGCGGCCAGCACGACCACGCGCACAGATTCGTCGCGGCCCGCATCGTCCAGCGCCTGTTGCAGCGCAGAGAGCATCTCTGAACCCAGCGCGTTGAAGCGGGCCGGGTCGTTCAGGGTCAAGGTGACCACGCCACGGGCGTCGCGGGTGGTTGCCAGCACATCATCGAAGTTCTTTGTCGTCATAGTTTGCTCCTCTCAGCCATCTGCACGCCGACTGAAACTGGCACTGCCCAGGCGGGGGCCGCCGCGCAAGGGCCGCCCCGCCGCGCTGGCGGCGTCCCCCTTCCGCATCGCGCAGCGATGCGAGAGAAGGGGGAAGCGGCGAAGCCGCTCAGGGGGTTGGTCACAAATCCGCGAGGACCCGCAAATGTGCCTCCACACTGCGCGCCAGCGGCCCCATCACATAGCCGCCCTCCAGGCACGACACGATGCGGCCCTTGGCATAGCGGCGGGCCACGTCCTTCACACGCTGGGTGATCCAGGCGTAATCCTGCTCGGTCAGGCCCAGCTGGCCCATGTCGTCCTCGCGGTGGCCGTCAAAACCCGCACTCACAAAAATCATCTCGGGCTTGAAGGCTTCCAGCCGGGGCATCCACATCATTTCGATGATCTCGCGGATGTCCATGCCCCGCGTGTAGGCGGGCACGGGCACGTTGACCATGTTCGGGGCGGGATCGTGGTCGCCGCTGTAGGGGTAGAACGGGTGCTGGAAGATGCTGACCATCAGCGCCCGGGGGTCATTGGCCAGGATGTCCTCGGTGCCATTGCCGTGGTGCACGTCAAAGTCCACCACCGCCACACGCTGCAGGTTGTAGCGCTGCAGCGCATATTTAGCCGCCACAGCCACGTTGTTGAAGAAGCAGAAACCCATGGCCTTGTCGCGGCAGGCATGGTGGCCGGGGGGGCGCACCGAGCAAAACGCGTTTTCCACCTCGCCCGCCATCACGGCATCGGTGGCGGCCAGCGCCGCCCCCGCAGCGCGCAGCGACGCCTTCCAGGTGTGGGCGTTGATGGAGGTGTCGGTGTCGATCTGCGCGTAGTTGGGGCCGCCAGCCATCAGCTCTTCGTTGAGCCGGTCTGACAGGCCGCGCAACGCCGCAATGTGCATACGGCCGTGGGCCAGCTCGATGTCGGCCAGCGAGGCCTCGGGGGCGTCGTAGCGCTCCAGCGCGTCGGCCACGCCGGTGATCAGCAAGCGATCCTCAATGGCGTCCAGCCGTTCAGGGCATTCGGGGTGGCCCGGGCCCATCTCGTGCTTCCAACAATCCCGATGGGTGAAATAGCCCGTCTTGCTCACAGTCTTGTCCCCGCGTGTCGCATTTTTCTCAATTTTTCGGATAACGTCATGCCATGAACGCACAGCACAAAATCAAATCACTTCTGGATCAGCTTAACACGGTGATCGTGGGCAAACAGGCGCAGGTCCAGGACTGCGTGGCCTGCCTGCTGGCGGGGGGGCACCTGCTCATCGAAGACGTGCCCGGGGTGGGCAAGACCACGCTGGCCCATGCCTTGTCACGCACCTTCGGCCTGCAGTTCTCGCGCGTGCAGTTCACGGCCGACCTGATGCCCAGCGACCTGACCGGCGTGTCGGTGTACGAACGCGGCAAGGAAGCCTTCGTGTTCCACCCCGGCCCGGTGTTTGCCCAGGTGCTGCTGGCCGACGAAATCAACCGCGCCAGCCCCAAGACGCAGAGCGCGCTGCTCGAAGCCATGGAAGAAAAGCAGGTGTCGGTGGAGGGCGAAACCCGCGCCCTGCCCCATCCGTTCTTCGTGATCGCCACGCAGAACCCGCACGACCAGCTGGGCACCTTCGCGCTGCCCGAGTCGCAGCTCGACCGCTTTTTGATGCGCATCTCCATCGGCTACCCCGACCGCGCCGCCGAACGTGTGCTGCTGGCGGGCGCGGACCGGCGCGACATGGTGGACACCATGCTGCCCCTGCTGTCCGACGAGGAACTGGCCGAGCTGCAGCGCCAGGTGCAGGCCATCCACACGGCCGATCCGCTGCTCAACTATGTGCAGGACCTGATTGCGGCCACCCGCTCGGGCCGGTGGTTTCTGCAAGGGCTCTCGCCCCGCGCGGGCATTGCCCTGGTGCGCGCAGCCAAGGCGCAGGCCCTCATCAGCGGGCGCGACTATGTGGCGCCCGATGATGTGCAGGCGGTGCTGCCCCAGACGATTGCCCACCGCCTGGTGCCCGTGGGCGACGCCGGACGCGGTGCGGTGGAGCAGGTGCGCGCGATGGTCGAAGCGGTTCCGTTACCCTGACCCATGGAATCCGCCACCCCAACGACCCTCCCACCCCTTGCGCGCTGGCGCAGCCTGGCCGCCACGCTCAACCCATTTGCGCCGCTGCGCCGCCGCTTCCAGCGCTGGTGGCAGGCGCGCCTGCCGTTGAGCGACACGCTGGCGCTCACGCAGCGCAATGTCTACATCCTGCCCACCGGTTCGGGCTGGATGCTGGCGTTGACGCTCATCGTGCTGCTCATCACGTCCATCAACTACCAGCTCAACCTGGGCTACCTGCTCACCTTTTTGCTGGCGGGCAGTGCGGTGATCGGCATGCACATCTGCCACGCCAACCTGCGCGGCCTGACCCTGCACCTGAAAGCACCCGAGCCGCACTTCATGGGCAGCAGCACCGCGTTTGACATCCAGCTGTCCAGCGAGCGCAAGACCCCGCGCTACGGCATCGCCCTGTCGGTGCACGGCACGGGCAAGGAGGCGCAAAAGGAGCCCCATCATTGGGCCTGGACCGACGTGCCAGCGCAGGGGCAGTCCAGCGTGCAAGTCGCTTTCAAGCCCGAGCGCCGGGGCCTGCACCGCGTTCCCACATTGACCGCCGAGACGCGCTTTCCGCTGGGCACCTTCCGCGTCTGGACCTACTGGCGCCCCGCTGCCCAGGTGCTGGTCTACCCCGCACCCGAAACCCCGACACCGCCCCTGCCGTCTGGTGAACCGCGCGCGGGCGGAGCAGGCAACACGCCCACACAGGGCATTGGCGAATTCGACGGTGTGCGCGCCTACCGCCGGGGCGATCCGCTCAAGCTCGTGGTCTGGAAGAAGGCCGCCAAGTCGCTGGCCACTGGCACAGACGACCTGGTGAGCCGCGACGCCCAGCAGGCCCAGCGGCACGAGCTGTGGCTGGACCTGGCCCGTGCCTCACTGCCCGACCACGAAGCCCGCATCTCGCGCCTGACCGCCTGGGTGCTGCAAGCCGACCGGCTGGGGCTGGACTATGGCCTGCGCCTGCCGGGTGTGGAGATCGCCCCGGACACGGGGGCGGCCCATCGCAGAAATTGCCTGGAGGCACTGGCATTGTGCTGATTCGTCCCTCAAAATTTAGATCAAATTGGCACCTGGCGCTTGCTGGAAAAGCGCAGAATGCTACATTTTTGATAGCAATTCAATCACCACCTGTCGGGCGTGCCCCCTTGCCATGAACCTGCGACAGACCCTTGTTTCCCTACCTCGCGACGCCCGCGACACGCTTTTTCTGCTGTTCGTGATCGTCTGGGTCATCGCGCCGCAGGTGTCCAACCTGCCAGTGTGGACCAGCCTGCTGGCTGGCGGCCTGCTGCTGTGGCGCGGCTGGCTGGCCTGGGCGGGCCGCCCCCTGCCCGGCCGCTGGACGGTGGCCGCCCTGCTCCTGGTAGCGGTGGCAGGCACACTGTTCACGCACCGCACCATCCTCGGGCGGGATGCGGGTGTCACCCTCATCGTCATGCTGCTCGCCCTCAAGATGCTGGAGCTGCGCGCACGCCGCGATGCCATGGTGGTGTTCTTCCTGGGCTTCTTCACGATGCTCAGCAATTTCTTCTTCTCGCAATCTCTGCTCACTGCCGCCGCCATGCTGGTGGCGCTGCTGGGCCTGCTCATGGCACTGGTCAATGCCCACATGCCAGTGGGGCGCCCGCCGCTGGCGCAGACCTTTCGCCTGGCGGGCACCATGGCCCTGCTGGGCGCGCCCATCATGGTGGCGCTGTTCATGCTGTTCCCACGCATGTCACCGTTGTGGGGCATGCCCGGCGAAAACCTCTCCGGGCGCAGCGGCCTCTCGGGCACGATGAAGATCGGGGACATGGCCGAGATCGCACTGGATGAGCGCGTGGCCATCCGCCTGCGCTTCGAGGGGGCGCCCACCGATGTGCCTGCGCAATCCACGCTGTACTTTCGCGGGCCCGTCATGACCGCGTTCGATGGGCGGGAATGGCAGGCCGAGCCCTTCCGCGAAGACAGCGCCTGGGCCGCACGTGCAGCCCTGCCCGCCAATCTTCAAGTCAGCGGCCCGGCGGTGCGCTATGAAGTGACGCTCGAACCCCAGCGCCAGCCCTGGCTGATGGTGCTGGAGGCTACCCCCGAGGCGCCCCAGCTGCCCAACAACATGCAGGCCTACATGACGCAGGATCTGCAGTGGATGACGGCACGTCCCATCACCGAGGTGATGCGCTACCAGGCCGTGAGCTACCCCGAGTTCCGCCACGGCCCCCAGCAGTCGGTGCGGCAACTGCGCGTGTACACCGAGCTGCCGCCCGGCTTCAATCCGCGCACCCTGGAGCTGGCGGCACAGATGCGGGCAGACCCTGCACTGGCCAACGCCCGCACGGAAGTTCTGGTCAATGCCGTCCTGCAACGCCTGCGCACAGGGGGCTACAACTACTCCCTCGATCCAGGCGTCTATGGCGAGCACACCGCCGACGAGTTCTGGTTTGACCGCAAGGAAGGCTTTTGCGAGCACATTGCTTCGGCCTTCGTGGTGCTGATGCGCGCCATGGATGTGCCAGCACGCATCGTCACGGGCTACCAGGGCGGCGAGCGCAACCCCGTGGATGGCTACTGGACGGTGCGCAACGCCGATGCCCATGCCTGGTCCGAAGTCTGGATGGAGGGGCGTGGCTGGGTGCGTGTCGATCCCACAGGCGCCGTCTCGCCGAACCGCGTGGGCCAGTTCCAGCGTTTGCGCGCGCCCCAGGGTGCGTTCGCCAACGCCCTGGGCACCCTCAGCCCGGGCATGGTGCAGAACCTGCGGGCCGTGTGGGAAGCCGTCAACAACGGCTGGAACCAGTGGGTGCTCAACTACACCCAGAGCCGCCAGATGGACCTGCTGAAGGCGCTGGGGTTTGAATCTCCCAGCTGGCAGGACCTCACCACCGTGCTGGGCAGCCTGGTCATTGCGGCTGCACTGGGCGGCATGGGCTGGAGCCTTTGGGAACGTGCCCAGCACGACCCCTGGCTGCGGCTGCTGGCCCGCACGCGCCAGCGCCTGGCGCGCGCCGGCCTGACGCTGCCCGAAACCCTGCCCCCTCGCGCCATGGCCGAACGGGTGCGCGCGCACTTCGGCCCGCAGGCTGCTGGGGTGGCAGACTGGCTGCTACGGCTGGAACGCCTGCGCTACGCCCCCCACCCCGACACCGAACTGGGAGCCCTGCGGCGCGAGTTTCGCACCCTGCACTGGCCGAAGAGATGATCCATCCCCCTGAGCGGCTTCGCCGCTTCCCCCTTCTCTCGCGCTGCGCGCGGGAAGGGGGACGCCGCCAGCGCGGCGGGGCGGCCCTTGCGCGGCGGCCCTGGCCTGGGGCGCGCCGGTTTCGGACGCCACAGGAAACCAAACGTGACCAACAACTGAAATGAAGAAAACCGCCCGATGGACCACACTTGCTATTTTCTTGATAGCTTCTTGCGCAATACCGGCAAGCGCCAGCCCCCAAAAACCCTCTAAGTCCAGCACCACAAAGCAAAAGCCTGCGGTGCTCTACGCATCGCGCCCCGAAGCATTGCAGTTTGCCGACGACCTGGCTGCGCGCCGCGACCTGGACCATGAATGGGTACGCCAGGCCATCGGGCAGGCGCATTTTTTGCCGCAGGTGCCCCGGCTCATGCTGCCGCCACCCAAGGGCACGGCCAAGAACTGGCGCGTGTACCGCAGCCGCTTCATCGACCCCATCCGCATCCGCGCCGGCCAGCGGTTCTGGCAGGAGAACCAGGCCACGCTGGAGCGCGCCGAGCGCGAGTACGGCGTGCCCGCCGAGATCATCGTGGGCATCATCGGCGTGGAGACCATCTACGGCCAGCAGATGGGCACGTTCCGCGTGATGGACGCGCTGGCCACGCTGGCGTTTGATTTCCCATCAGCCCATCCTCGCGCCAAGGAGCGCACCGAATTTTTCCGCCGCGAGCTGGAGCAGTTCCTGAGCCTCACCAACCGCAGCAACACCGACCCGTTCGAGCCGCGCGGCAGCTACGCTGGTGCCATGGGCCTGGGACAGTTCATGCCGTCGAGCTGGGTGCGTTACGCCGTGGACTATGACGGCGATGGCCGCGTGGACCTGTTCAACAGCCCGGCCGACGCCATCGGCTCGGTAGCCAACTACTTCCGGGGCCACGGCTGGACGCCGGGCATGCCCACGCACTTTGGCGTGCAGTTCGACACGGCACGGCTGCAGATGGATGACCTGCTGGCGCCCGACATCCTGCCCACCTTCAGCGTGGCCAGCATGCAAGCCAAGGGTGCTGTGCTCGACGCGGCTGGCGTACAACACAACGGCCCGCTCGCACTGGTGGAGCTGCAAAACGGCGCAGAGGCGCCGAGCTATGTGGCGGGCACCGAAAATTTCTACGCCATCACCCGCTACAACTGGTCGAGCTACTACGCGATGGCGGTGATCGAGCTGGGCCGCGAAGTGGCGGCGGCGCGCGCGCGCTGACCCGCTCAGGCGCACCGGGGCGTTTTTTGGGGGAGGCGCTGCGGCGCACCGCAGGCCCGGCATGAGGACGGCCGGACGGCCGATGCGGGGTTTGGCGGCGCCTGCAAGCGCGCTTGCGCAAGTCAGTCCACAATGCCCGGCTTGGACCGCTGGCCCGGCAGCCCTGCAGCAGCGGCACACCTCTTTGCCCACCCCCACCCCACCCCTTTTCTTCATGCCTGTATCACCTTCTCCAACGCCCGCTGTGGACGCCATCGTCCGGGTGCGCGGCGTGAGCAAAACCTACGCGGGCGGCTTTCAGGCGCTCAAGAACATCGACCTGGACATCCGGCGCGGCGAGATTTTTGCCCTGCTCGGGCCCAACGGCGCGGGCAAGACCACGCTCATCAGCGTGATCTGCGGCATGAGCAATGCCACGGCCGGCTCCATCACCGCAGACGGCCACGACACCGTGCACGACTACCGAGCCGCCCGCGCGGCCATTGGCCTGGTGCCGCAAGAGCTGCACACCGATTCGTTTGAAACTGTGTGGGCCACGGTCAACTTCAGCCGTGGCCTGTTTGGCAAGGCGCCCAACCCGGCGTTCATCGAGAAGATCCTCAAGGACCTGTCGCTGTGGGACAAGAAGGACAGCAAGATCCTCGCGCTGTCGGGCGGCATGAAGCGCCGCGTGCTGATCGCCAAGGCGCTGTCGCATGAGCCCAAAATCCTGTTTCTGGACGAACCCAGTGCTGGCGTCGACGTGGAGCTGCGCCATGACATGTGGCGCTTGGTACGCGAGTTGCGCGACGCGGGAACCACCATCATCCTCACCACCCACTACATCGAAGAAGCCGAAGACATGGCCGACCGCATCGGTGTGATCCGCAAGGGTGAGCTGATCGTGGTGGAAGACAAGGACGTGCTGATGCGCAAGCTGGGCAAGAAGCAGCTCACGCTCACCCTGCAGCAGCCGATGGACCAAGTGCCCGACGCGCTGGCACGCTGGCCGCTCGTGCTGAGCCAGGGCGGCACCGCGCTGACCTACACCTTCGACACGCAGCAGGAAGACACGGGCATTGCCGCACTGTTGCGCGCACTGGCCGAGCACGGCATTGACTTCAAGGATCTGCACTCCAGCGAAAGCTCGCTCGAAGACATCTTCGTGAGCCTGGTGCACCAGGACACCCCTCAGCAGAAAGCACCCCAAGCATGAACGGCCTGAACTGGCATGGCGTCAGCGCCATCTACCGCTTTGAGATGCACCGTGCGTTTCGCACCTGGATGCAGAGCCTGATCGCGCCGGTGCTCACCACCGCTCTCTACTTCATCGTGTTCGGTTCCGCCATCGGATCACGCATGGGCGACATCGGCGGTGTAAGTTACGGCGCCTACATCATCCCCGGGTTGCTCATGCTGTCGCTGCTCTCCGAGAGCATCTCCAACTCGGCCTTTGGGATCTACATGCCCAAGTGGTCGGGCACCATCTACGAGCTGCTCAGCGCGCCGGTGAACTGGGTGGAGGTGCTGCTGGGCTACGTGGGCGCAGCGGCCAGCAAATCGCTGCTGGTGTCGGTGCTCATCCTCACCACGGCCCGGGTGTTTGTGCCCTACGAAGTGGCGCACCCGGTGTGGATGGTGGGTTTCCTCGTGCTCACCGCCGTCACGTTCTGCCTGTTCGGCTTCATCATCGGCCTGTGGGCCGACAGCTTCCAAAAGCTGCAGGTCATCCCGCTGCTGGTGATCACGCCGCTGACCTTTCTGGGCGGGGCGTTCTACAGCATCAACATGCTGCCGCCGTTCTGGCAGACCGTTTCGCTGTTCAACCCGGTGGTCTATCTCATCAGCGGACTGCGCTGGGCGTTTTATGGCCAGGCCGATGTCCACATTGGCGTGAGCACGGGCATGACGCTGGTGTTCATGGCCGCGTGCCTCGTCGTGGTGTGGTGGGTGTTCAAGACGGGGCGCCGCATCCGGCGTTGAGCCCACCGCCCCAAAAACATTCACGCTGAGCCCTTCGGCGGGCTCAGCGCGAACGGTTCAGGACGTGGACTCAATACCGCTGCATGCTGCAGCTGTGCGGCTGCTGCGCCTTGGCAGCAGGAATCTGCCGCACCACGCGAAAGCCGTAGCCAGAGCCTTCCACATCAAACTTCACGCCCGGCGCGCCTTTTTTGTCCATCACGCCCACCACCAGCGCCTGCTGGAACTGGTGGTCCGCTGCGCGCATGCTGCCGCCCTGGCCCGAGAGCCGCACATCGGCCTTCTCCATCTGGCGCGCCACGGCCACGGCATCGGTGCTGCCCGCACGCTCGATGGACTGGGCAAGGGCCTCCACCATGAGCTGCATGCGCATGTGCACGTAGTCGTCCTGCGGCTTGGGAAAACGCTCGCGGAAAGACTGGTAGAACGCCTCGCTCTGGACGCCTGGCACATTGGGCAGCCAGTCGGCCACCGCCACCACCTTGCCAATGCCTGCATCACCCATGGCAGCGGGCGCACCCAGCGCGTTGCCATAGAAGGTGTAGAAGCTGCCCTCGTAGCCCACTTCCCGCGCGGCCTTCACGAGCAGGGTCAGGTCATTGCCCCAGTTGCCGGTGACCACCGCCTGCGCGCCGCTGGTCTTGATCTTGACGGCGTAGGGTGCAAAGTCCTTCACGCGGCCCACCGGGTGCAGCTCGTCGCCCACCACCGCCACATCGGGGCGTTGTGCGGCCAGCTGCTTCTTGGCCTCGCGCAGCACGGCCTGGCCAAAGCTGTAGTCCTGGCCGATGAGGTACACGCTTTTGAGGGACTTGTCTTCGCGCATCACATCCATCAGCGCGGCCATGCGCATGTCGGCATGGGCGTCAAAGCGAAAGTGCCAGAAGCTGCACTTCTCGTTGGTGAGGATGGGGTCCACCGCCGAGTAGTTCAGAAAAATCACGCGCTTGTTCGGCTCGCGCTCGTTGTGTTTGTTGATCGCCTCGATCAGCACCGCCGCCGTAGCCGATGAATTGCCCTGCAGGATGACCTGCGCGCCATCGTCGATGGCCGCCCGCAGGGCCGACAGCGCCTCTTCGTTCTGGCCCTTGCTGTCGTAGCGCTCCAGCGCCAGCGGGCGGGGGCCACCCGCAGCGGCTGGCAACTGCACGCCACCCCGCGCGTTCACACGTTCCATGGCCCAGTAGATGTTGCGATACACCGCTTCGCCCGTGTTGGCAAATGCGCCCGACAGGCTTTCGATGAGCGCCACCTTCACGGGCTTGGCCTGCGCCACGGCAGTGGCTGGCGCTGCAGCCTGGGCATGGCTGGCGGACACCGGCAGCAGCACGCAGCACAGCGTGGCTGCTGCGGCCAAAACGGATTGACGTAATGCCGCTGCGCCTGTTTTCAAGCCCACGGAGTGCAATTTATTCATGCCATTTTTCCCTTGAAATGCGGCGTGGCCGTACACACCTCCTAGGCATGCGGCGACCACGTCGAGAGCCGCGCAGTGTATAGGAGTACCCCATGATCTTCGCCCCCGTGATCCGCCGCGCCGCCTACGCCCAAGCCCCCCGTTCCGCCGACCAGGCACTGCAGCGTTTTCTGATGGGCACGCTGGCCGACCCCGCTGCCGCACGTTCTGCAGCAGGCTGCACTGTCACACAGGACGACAAAGCCACCACCTTGCAGCTGGATGTGCCCGGCCTGGCCCGCGAGCAGTTGCAGATCAGCATTGAAGGCAACGTGGTGCGGCTGCAAAGTGTGGAAGGCGCCCCGCGCCAGGTGCAGCGCGCCTGGGAACTGGCCGCTGACATCGATGCCGCCCACAGCAGCGCCAAGCTGGAAAACGGCGTGCTGACACTGACCCTGGCCGAGGTGGAGCCTGCCAGCAAGGCCACAACGCTCACGATTCAATAAGCAGATTCAAACACTATTGAATTGATAGCTAAAAACGCCCGTACCATAGGCGGTACGGGCGTTTTTCATTCAAATTCTCTTTCCAGACCCGCTGTATTACTCATGCCGCAGCGCATCGATGGGGTCCATGCGCGCCGCGCGCCGCGCCGGGAAGTAGCCAAACACCACACCGATCCCGGCCGAAAACACAAACGACAGCAGGTTCACGCCGGGGTTGAACAGGTAGGGCACGCCCATCAGCCCCGATAGCGCCAGGGACGCGCCCGTGGCCAGCACGATGCCGATGAGCCCGCCCAGCGCGGCCAGCACCACGGCCTCGATCAAAAACTGCAGCAGCACCTCGCGCTCCAGCGCGCCGATGGCGAGGCGCAGGCCGATCTCGCGCGTGCGCTCGGTCACGCTCACCAGCATGATGTTCATGATGCCGATGCCGCCCACCAGCAGGCTCACGGCAGCCACGGCGCCCAGCAGCGTGGTCAGCACCTTGGTGGTGCCCGAGAGCGTGTCGGCCAGCTGCTTGGTGTCGAGCACGTTGAAGTTGTCTTCGTCCGAGTCCGACAGTTTGCGCAGCTCGCGCAGCAGTTGGGTGAGGCTGGCCTTCACACGCTCGGGGTCGCTGCCATCCTTCATGGACACCAGCAGCGTGTTCACCCGCGTGTTGCCCGTGACGCGGCGCTGCAGCGTGCGCAGCGGCACCAGCACCGTGTCATCCTGGTCATTGCCAAACGCGCCCTGCCCTTTGGACGCGAGCACACCCACCACCTCGCACGAAAACGCCTTCACGCGCAGCTGGCCGCCCACGGCATCGGCGGTGCCAAACAGCTCGCGCCGCACGGTTTCGCCGATCAGACAGACAGCGGCACCGGCGCGCAACTCCGCGTCAGTAAAGACGCGGCCACTGCGCACGGTCCAGTTGCCGGTCTCCAGCCAGGCGTTGGTGCTGCCGATCACGCTGGTCGTCCAGTTGCGCCCGCCCACCACGGCGGTGGCGCCAGCTCGCGCCTCGGGTGCCACGGCCAGGATGCCGCCGATCTGCTGGGCGATCATGTCGGCATCGGTGTCCTTGAAGGCCGGGGCACCCGTGCCACCGCCGGGCCCCATGCGCTGGCCGGGTCGCACCTGCAGCAGGTTGGTACCCAGGCCCGAGATCTGGTTCTGGATGGCCAGCGTGGCGCCATTGCCCAGCGTGACCATGGTGATCACCGCGCTCACGCCGATCACGATACCCAGAATGGTGAGGAACGAGCGCATGAGATTGCGCCGGATGGAGCGCAGCGCCAGCAGCAGGGTGTTGAGCAGCATCAGTGGCCCCCTGAATCCGAGGCGACCACGGCCGCTGCGGTCGATACCGCAGCAGTGTCCAGGCCCTTGGGGTGCGGGTTGGGGGCATCGCTGTCCACCACCCCATCCACAAACCGCACGATGCGCCGCGCGTACTGCGCCATGTCGGGCTCGTGGGTGACCATCAGCACGGTGATGCCGTGGTCCACATTCAGGCGCCAGAGCAGTTCCATGATTTCGAAACTGCGCTGGGTGTCGAGGTTGCCGGTGGGCTCGTCGGCCAGCAGCACATCGGGCTCGGTGACGATGGCGCGCGCAATGGCCACGCGCTGCTGCTGCCCGCCCGACAGCTCGGCGGGCGTGTGGTGCTCCCAGCCCGTAAGGCCCACAGCCGCCAGCGCGCGCGCCGCCGCCGCATGGCGCGCCGCAGCGGACTCGCCCCGGTACAGCAGGGGCAGTTCCACATTCTCTTGCGCCGAGGTGCGCGCCAGCAGGTTGAAGCCCTGGAACACAAAGCCAAAGTAGCGCCGCCGCAGCCGTGCCCGCTCGTCGCGCGAGAGCGACTCCACATGGACGCCCTTGAACAGGTATTCGCCCGTGGTGGGCCGGTCCAGGCAGCCCAGCGTGTTCATGGCCGTGGACTTGCCGGAGCCGCTGGGGCCCATGATGGCCACAAAGTCGCCCTGTGCAATGTCCAGGTCCACGCCCTTGAGCGCCTGAAAGGCCAGCGCCCCTTCGCCATAGACCTTGGTCACGCCACGCAGGCGGATGAGGGGGGTGTCGCCCGCCACGCTCATGGCTTGGCCCCTGCCGCACGCTGGTCGGTGATCACGGCCATGCCGGGCGTGAGGCCGTCGCCCGTGACCTCGGTATTGCGCCCGTCGCTGATGCCCACCTGCACGGTGAAGGGCTTGGCGGCGCCATCCTGCAGCACCCACACCTGCCGGGTCTTGCCCGCACCATCGCCTGCCTCGCCCCCCGCACCCGGCTTGCGTGGGCCCGAGCCAGACCGTGGCATGCGCGGCATGAGCTGCGACATGATGCCGCCGCCGCTGCTGCTGCCCGAAGCGGCGGGCTTGGCACCACCCGCACCCGCCGTGGCCTGCGCACCCGCCGCCTGCGCGGGCGTAAAGCGCAGCGCCGTGTTGGGCACCAGCAGCACATCCTTGCGCTCGGTGGAGGTGATGGTGGCTGCGGCCGTCATGCCGGGGCGCAGGCTCATGTCGCTGTTGTTCACCTCCAGCCAGGTGATGTAGGTCACCACGTTGTCCGTCTTGGTGGAGCCAAACGACACCCGCGTGACCTGGGCCGGGTAACGGCGCGAGGGATAGGCACTGACCGTGAAGCTCGCGTCCTGCCCCACTTTGACCGAGCCCACATCGGCCTCGTCCACACTTACATCCAGCCGCAGCCGCGTGAGGTCTTCGGCCACGGTGAACAGCGTGACGGCCTGCAGCGATGCGGCCACGGCGTTGCCGGGCTCCACCGTGCGGGTCAGCACCACGCCGTCGATGGGCGAGCGGATGGAGGCCTTGGACAGGTTGGTCTCGTCAGTGGACAGCGCGGCACGCGCATCCTCCACCGTGGCGCGTGCGCTGGTCTCATCGGCGCGGGCACGGTCCAGTGTCGCGCGGCCTGCGTCCAGCTCGGAGGCCGATGGCACCTTGCCGCCGGACAGCCGAGCCACTTCCTCCAGCCGGCCAAAGTTGGCGATGGCTTCCTTGGTGGTGGCCACGGCCTGGGCCAGCCGGGCCTGCGCCGACGCCAGCGAGGCGCGCGAGCGCAGCACCTGCGATTCAAGCTTGGCTGTGTCCAGCTCCACCAGCAGCTGTCCCTTCTTGACCTTGTCGTTCACATCCACCAGCACATTGCGCACGGTGCCCGACAGCTCGCTGCCAATGGTGACCGAGCGCGTGGGCTGCAGCGTGCCGTTGGCCGACACGGTGAGTGTGAGATTGCCCCGGCGCAGTTCTTCGGTGACATAGGTGGGTGCAGTGCTGGCGCTCTGGCGCGATTGCCAGGCATACAAGCCACCGCCCACCACCACGAGCGCTGCCACCCCCAGCCACACGGTAGTGCGCTGCCACCAGCGGCGCGGACGGTCAGCCCCCAGCAACGCGCTCAGGTCCGAGGGGGCGGCTTTGGCGGGTGCAGAAGAAGCGGAGGTGTCGGTATTTGGCATGGGACGTGAATCAGAAAATGGGGCTGGCATGCAATGGAGTGGGCGTGTGGAAGGGCTTGTCAGCTATTCATTCGGCTACCGCCCAGCCGCCGCCCAGCGCCTTGTAAAGGCGCACATGGTCTGCCGCGACGGCAGCAGTGGTGGTGGCCACGCTCTCTTGCGTGGACAGCAGCGTGCGCTGCGTTTCCAGCACGGACTGAAAGTCGATGAGACCACTGCTGTAGCGCTGCTGCGCCAGCAGCGCGGCGTTGCGGGCTGCGTCTGCGGCGGCCGTCAGTCGCTCCAGCTTTTCACGGTCGCCACGCAAGGCCACCAGCGCGTTCTCCACATCCTGCAGGGCCGTGAGCACGGTGGCTTCGTAGGCCACACGGGCCTGCTCCAGCGCGGCAGACTGCACACGCACCTGCGCGCGGGCGGCGCCACCATCCAGCAGCGGGATGGACACGCTGCCCAGCAAGGCGCTGGTTACCGCACTGCCCGCCGACAGCGCGCCCAGGGTGAGGGCACGCAGGCCCAGCGAGCCACCGAGGGAGAAGCTGGGGTAGCGCGCCGCATCGGCCTGCGACACGCGCGCCAGGGCGGCTGCAATGCGTTGCTCGGCCGCACGCACATCGGGGCGTTGGCGCAGCGTCTCGGCCGGGATTGCCAGCGTCAGTTCAGCGGTGGGCTGCGGCACGGGGGCACTGGCGGCCAGGGTAGCGTCGAGCGCGCCGGGCACCTGGCCTGTCAGCACGGCCAGGCTGTAGCGCGACTGCGCCAGGCTGGCTTCCAGGCTGGGAATCTGCGCGGCGGTCTGCTCGGCCGCTGCACGGGCCTGCTCGGTGACGAGCGAGGTGGTGAGCCCGGCCTGCAGGCGCCACTGCGTGATCTGTAAGGTCTCCTGCTGGCTGGCCAGGTTGCTGCGCGCAATGGCAAGGCGCTGCTGCAGCCCGCGCAGCTCGACGTAGTTGACGGCCACCTCGGCGGCCAGCGACACCTGCACGTCGGCCAGGCTGGCCTCTGCCGCGCGGGCGTCAGCCTCGCTGGCGCTCACGCCGCTGCGCAGGCGGCCAAACACATCGGGCTCCCAGCTCGCATCAAAACCGGCCTGGAAGGTGTTGCCCGTGCTGTTGCTGGCCCTGCTGCGCTGTGCCGAAGCCGATGCACCCACGCTGGGCAACAGGCCGGCCGATTGCACATCCACCTGCGCACGCGCCTGCTGCAGCGCGGCCTGGGCGGTGCGCACGTTGGTGTTGGCCCGCAGGGCTTGTTCTACCAGCGTGGTGAGCGAAGGGTCGTCAAAACGCTGCCACCACTGGGCCAAAGACGTGGCACCCTGATCGGGAGTTGTATTGCCACCCGCGCCCGCAGCCCACGCCGCTGGCACGGCGACGGCGGGCAACTGGCTATCCTTGGGCTCCAGGCTTGCACAGCCCGAGATCACCAATACCAGCAGCGCGGCGAGCGCTATCTGTACACGCGGTGCGCTGCACCTGGGGTGGGCGCGCAGGACGTCGACAGTGACGCGATGGGAAGGACTCATGGAAAGGCATCGCTCGAGGGAAAACCCGATTGTGAGGAGCCATTCAGGTCAAAACGTACCGAAAGGGTCAACCCCAGGTAAAGAATTGATGCAACGCAAAGGCGTCACCAACCACCGGCGTGGCCCCATCAAAAAACTTGGCTATCGGTTCGCCAGCGGACAGACGGCCGACGCCCGCCTCGCGAGTGTCCCGAGTTGGAAGTTCGTTGATGAAATAAAGATGCCGAAATCGTCGTCAGGCAAGGCGCAAACCGCAGCGATAGCCATATCTATCGCGAGGATTTGCAACGCTGCATGGCGGCGATTCTCGGCGTCTTTATAAAACGAATCTCCAAACTCGGGGCACCTGGCCCTCAGTGCGCGTGCGCCAAGCCCAGAGACAGCCCCGCTCGCACCCTGTACTCGCTGGGGCTGCACCCCACATGCGCGCGGAACGCCCGGCTGAAATGCGCACTGTTGCTGAAGCCCCAGGACAGCGCAATGTCGGTGACCGAGCGCTGTGCATGCGCCGGGTGGCGCAGGTCACGCAGGCAGGCCTCCAGGCGGCGGCGCTGGATCATCGCGGCCAGGGTTTCCTCGTCATCGGCCACCGCGTTGTACAGGTGCCGCTTGCTGCAGTTGAGCGCCTGGGCCATGCGGTCGATGGTGAGGTCCGAGTCGCCCAGGTGCCGGTCGATGTACTGGCTGATGCGGTCGCGCAATGCCTCGCGCTGCGACAGCAGACTCTGCTGGCCGTTGCGCTCCAGCAGCGACAGCTGCACCAGGTGCGTGATCACATCGGCCACGCCATCGGCGGCGGCGTCGGACATGGTGGGCAGCTCGGCAAACGCGGCGCGCATGGTGTCCCAGGCCAGGCGCGACACGCCGCTGGTGCCCGAGAAGCGCTGCACCATCAGGTCATCGAGCTTGAGCTTGCGCTCGGGCAGTTGTTCCTTGGGGATCATCAGCACCATCTGGCGCACGGCCTCGGGGTTGCTCACGGCGTAGGCGCGGGTGGTGTCGTACACGCTCCACTCCCCCGGCGACAGCCACACCTGGCGGCCGTTCTGCTCAAAGCAGGCGCGCCCTTCGAGTTGCGCCACCACCTTGATGTAGGCCCGGTCGCTGCCCCGGATGAGGCTGGGGGTGCGCACCACGCGGTGGCGGCTCACATCCAGCTGGCACAGGTTCACATAGCCCGCCTGGCCCGAGGTGATGTGGCCCGCAAAAGCTTCGTCACCAAACGCATCGGACTCCAGCCCGCCAATGAGGCGCCACACGGCATCGCCCCACAGGTGCAGGCGGTCGCGCGCGGGCACGGCGTCGGTGGATACCTCGGTCAATGATTGGGCCATGGTGTCTCCAGGCGGTTGGGCGCAAGCCGGATCGTTATGCCCCTGAATTATCCGGTGCCCCGTTACCCCGTGCCACAGAGGGAAATCCGGGTAAACCCGCTGCCGTCTGCACGCTGAGGCAAGCGTTTTGTGCACGCTGAGCGCAGCGCGCACAAACGCGTCTGCCTACGATTCCCGGCACGGCGTGCACCACGCAGGCCCCATCCGAGGAGACACACAATGACAGCACACCAACCCTCCAAGCGCCAGTGGATCAAAGGGGCCGCCGCCACGGTCGGCACCCTGGCCGTGGCCCCGCAACTGTGGGCCCAAGGCAGCAGCGCGGCACCCGTGCGCATCGGCTACGCCATCGCCCGCACCGGCCCCTGGGCGGCCGGCGCCCAGGTCAGCCAGGAGCCCAACTACCTGCTGTGGGCCGAACAGGTGAACGCGGCGGGCGGCCTGAGTGTGAAGGGCACCAAGCGCCCCATCGAACTCATCGGCTACGACGACCGCAGCGAGACCGAAACCTGCGTGCGCACCTACGAAAAGCTGATGGGCAGCGACAAGGTGGACCTGATCCTGCCGCCCTGGGGTTCGGGCGCCAACTTCGCCATCGCACCGCTGGCCAACCGCTTCGGCTACCCGCTGCTGGCGCCGACGGCGCTGTCGCGCAAGCTGATCGACATGAACCTGCCCTACTTCTTCTCGCTGCTGCAGCAGCCCGACAAGATGATGGGTGCGCTGGTGGACATGCTGGTGGCCAACAACGTCAAGACCATTGCCATCGTCTACATGGACGACCTGTTTGGCCTGGAGAACTTCGCCGCGCTGAACAACGCCCTCAAGAAGACCAGCATCCAGGTGCTGGAGCGCAAGAGCTACCCGCTGGGCGTGAAGGACCTGGCGCCAGTGCTGCGCGGCATCAAGGACCAGAACCCCGACGCCTTCATCGGCATCACGTACCCGCCCGACACCATCCTGGCCAGCCGCCAGGCGCGCGAGGTGGGCCTGAACCCCAAGTTCTTCTACGCTTCGGTGGGCACGGCCTTCCAGCTCTACAAGAACGTGATGGCCGCCAACACCGAGGGCGTGATTGGCATGGGATCTTGGAGCGTGAAGACAAGCCCCGAGGCCAAGGCGTACTTCGACGCCCACGTGAAGAAGTTCAACAAGGAGCCCGACCGCTGGGCCAGCGGCCACGCCTGGGCAGGCTTGCAGATCCTGCAACAGGCCGTGGAGAAGGCGGGCCTGGACCGCAAGGCGCTGCGCGAACACATCGCAAAGAACGAGTTCAAGACCATCCTGGGCGGCATCCGTTTCCAGGGCAGCGAGAACGCGTCCATCCCCGGCACGGTGAGCCAGTGGCAGGGCAACGACTTCGAAGTCGTGTGGCCCAAGGACCGTGCCACGGCGCAGTTGAACACCGCGAAACCAGCCTGGAAATAACAAAGTGTCTCTGACTTCCTGGGCCGAACTGGTCGCCAGTGGCCTCATTACCGGCGGCATCTATGCGCTGGTGGCCATGGGCCTGAACCTGCAGTACGGGCTGATGCGCATCATGAACATCTCGCATGGCGAGTTTCTGATGCTCGGCGCCTTCCTCACCTGGTCGGCGCACACCCTGTGGGGCATCTCGCCTTTGCTGCTCATGCCGCTGGCTTTTGTCGCATTGTTTGTGCTGGGTGTGGTGGTGCACGCGCTGTGCTTCAAGCGCCTGGCAGCGCGCGCGCCCAACGTGGACGTGTTCGAGGCGCGCAGCCTGATGGTGGGCTTTGGCCTCATGTTCCTGGTGCAGAACACCGCCCTGCTGATCTGGGGCGGCGACCTGCGTGGCTATGAATATCTGGCCGACCCCGTGCAGATCGCGGGCATGCGCTTCACGGAAAACAAGCTGGTGCTGTTTGGCGTGGCACTGGCGCTGTCGGCCGCGCTAATCGCGCTGCTCAAGCTCACGCTGCTGGGCAAGGCCGTGCGTGCGCTGATGCAGTCGCCCACGGGCGCGCAGTTGGTGGGCATCAACACCCGGCGGCTGCATCCCATGATGTTTGGCATTGGCCTGGGCCTGTCGGGCGTGGCGGGTGCGCTGCTGTCCATGACGTATGAGATTTCTCCGTCGATGGGTGAGCCGTACACCGTGACGGCGCTGATCGTCATCACGCTGGGCGGCTTCGGCAGCCTGGCGGGCAGTCTGGCCGGTGGCCTGCTGCTGGGCGTGGTCGAGGCGCTGGGCATGCACTTCAGCAGCCCGTCTCTCAAGATGCTGCTGAGCTACGCAGTGTTCATCGGCGTGCTGATCTGGCGCCCCAACGGTTTGTTTAGCAAGAAATGAAACTCCTCCATTCCAACAAGCCCTGGCTCGCACTGTGCGCGGGGGTGGCCGTGGTCGCCACCTTGCCATGGCTGGTGTCTGAGTTCGCCACCTCGGTGCTGCTCAGCTGCCTGATGTACATCGCGCTGGCCACCAGCTGGTCGCTGTTCTGCGGTGCCACCCGCTACCTCTCACTCGCTACGTCGGCCTTCTTCGGCATTGGTGCGTACACCAGCGCCACGCTGCTGGGCGTACTGCCCTGGCCGCTGGTGATTCTGAGCGGCGCACTGATCGCCACCATCGTGGCCGTGGTGATGGGGGCTGCCGTGCTGCACCTGCGCGGCACCTACTTTGCGGTGCTCACCTTCGGCATGACGGAGTTGATCCGCCACGCCGTCACCTTTGTCGAAAAGCAGGTCTCTGGCACCGTAGGCCGGGTGCTCATGGAGGTTCCCAGCAACGAGACGGTGTACCTCACGGTGCTGCTGATCGCCGCGGGTGCCATTGCCACAGCCATTGCCATCCAGCGCAGCCGCTTTGGCCTGGCGCTCTCGGGCATCGGTGCTGACGAGCAGCGTGCGCAGACCCTGGGCGTGGACACGCGTCTGGCCAAGATCGCAGGCTTTGGCATCACCGCCGCCTTTGCGGGCGCCGTGGGCGCGGCCATGGCCGTGCGCTGGACCTACATTGAGCCCGCAGCCGTGTTCAGCCCCTTCATCGGCTTCCAGACGGTTCTGATCGCACTGATCGGCGGCGCCACCAGCCTGGGCGGCCCCATCCTGGCAGCCATCGTATTCAGCCTGCTGGCCGAAACGCTGCGCCTGCAGCTGCCCTATGGCTACATGATGGTGCTGGGCCTGCTGCTGATTTTGTGCGTGATGTACCTGCCCAATGGCCTGGCCACGCTGTGGCAACGGCGCAAGCCTGCTGCGGAGGCTCACCATGGCTGAAGCACTTTTGACGATTGACGCCGTGACCGTGCGCTTTGGCGGCCTCACCGCTGTGGACGGCGTGAGCGCCACGCTGCACACGGGTGAGCTGATCGGCATCATCGGCCCCAACGGCGCGGGCAAGACCACGTTCTTCAACGCCATCTCGGGCGTGCAACCGCCCACCTCGGGCACGTTGCACAGTGGCGCTGACAACCTGACCGGCAAGGGGCCGCACCACTACGCCGCCCATGGCATCGCGCGCACCTTCCAGACACCACGCGTGTTCCCAGACATGACGGTACGCGACAACGTGCGTTTTGGCATGCAGTTCGCAGGCCGCCACCGCCAGGGGCCCGAGGGCCTGCGCAGCGAGGGCGAGATCCTGACCATGCTGGGCCTGGCGCACTTGGCCGACCGCCCCGCCGCCGACGTGACACCCTCGCAGCAGCGCCTGCTGGAGATCGGCATGGCCCTGGGCACACGCCCGCGCCTGCTGCTGCTCGACGAGGTGGCTGCAGGGCTGACCGAAGCGGAGGTCGATGCCATGGCCCAGCGCATCCGCCGCCTGCGCGATGACTGGGGGCTGACGGTGGTGTGGATCGAGCACGCGGTGACCACGCTGCTCAAGTACGTGGAGCGCGTGCTGGTTCTGCACCAGGGCCGCAAGATTGCCGACGGCACACCCGCAGAAGTGGTGCGCGACCCGCAGGTGATCGAGGCCTATCTGGGTGACGAGATGACCCAGAACGCAGAACACACCGAACAAGGAGCCACGGCATGAGCGGCGCACACCTCACCGTGCAGAACCTGACCACGGGCTACCACGGCTTTCAGGTGCTGCAAGACCTGGCACTGGAAGCTGCGCCCGGCATCACTGTGATCGTGGGCCCCAACGGCGCGGGCAAGACCACGCTGCTCAAGGCGCTGGCGGGCCTGCTGCCACGCCTGGGCACCGTGCTGCTCGACGGCCAGGCAGTGCCTGCGATGAACGCCACCGCCTGCGTGCAGCGCGGCCTGGCCCTGGTGGCCGAAGGCCGCCAGCTGTTCCCGCAAATGACGGTGACCGAGAACCTGGAGCTGGGCGGCTGGCTGGTGCCGTCGCGGGTACGCGCCGAGCGGTTGCATCAAGCGTTTGAAGACTTTCCCCGCCTCAAGGAACGCGCCACACAGCTCGCCGGCACCATGAGCGGCGGCGAGCAGCAGATGGTGGCCGTGGCCCGCGCCATGATGAGCGGCCCGCGCCTGTTGATGCTCGACGAGCCATCGCTGGGCCTGGCGCCCCGCATGGTCGATGAGCTGCTGACCATCGTGCAGCGCATTGCTGCGCAGGGCGTGACGGTGCTGATGGTCGAGCAAAACGTGCGCAAGGCACTGCAGATCGCGCAGCGCGGCTATGTACTGGAGCGCGGACGCATCGTGGCGTCTGGCGCAGCCTCCGACTTGCTGCAGTCCGACGTGGTGCGCCAAGCCTACCTGGGCGTGACCTGAATACCTCTTTCCCCCTTTTTTATCTGTTCTTTTTCAGGAGCTTTCAATGACTGCCATTTCAATGCTGATCAACGGTGAGCGCGTTCAAGCCACGGGCGGTGCCACGTTTGAGCGCCGCAACCCGCTGGACGGATCGGTCGCCACCACCGCGCCTGCCGCCACAGTGACCGATGCCGTGGCCGCTGCCGACGCGGCTGCCAAGGCCTTCCCCGCATGGTCCGCCCTGGGCCCCAATGCGCGCCGCGCGCTGCTGCTCAAAGCCGCCCACGCGCTCGAAGCCAAGACGGCGGACTTCGCCGTGGCCATGGCGGCCGAGACCGGGGCCTCCGGCATGTGGGCGGGCTTTAACGTGCACCTGGCTGCCGGCCTGCTGCAAGAAGCCGCAGCGCTGACCACGCAGATCGCGGGCGAAGTGATCCCCTCCGACGTGCCCGGCAGCCTGGCCATGGGCGTGCGCCAGGCGGCGGGCGTGGTGCTGGGCATTGCACCGTGGAACGCCCCCGTCATCCTGGGTGTGCGCGCCATCGCCACCCCGCTGGCCTGCGGCAACACGGTGATCCTCAAAGGCTCGGAGCTGTGCCCCGCCACGCATGGCCTCATCATCGAGGCGCTGCAGGAGGCCGGTTTGCCTGCTGGTGTGGTGAACTTTGTGACCAACGCACCCGCCGACGCAGGTGCTGTGGTCGAGGCCATCGTGGCCCACCCGGCAGTACGCCGCATCAACTTCACCGGCTCCACCAAGGTGGGCCGCATCATTGCGCAGACCTGCGCCAAGTACCTCAAGCCCGTGGTGCTGGAGCTGGGCGGCAAGGCCCCGCTGCTGGTGCTGGACGATGCCGACATCGACGCCGCCGTGGCGGGCACGGTGTTTGGCGCGTTTGCCAACTCGGGCCAGATCTGCATGTCCACCGAGCGCATCATCGTGGACAACGCCGTGGCCGACGAGTTTGTGGCCAAGCTGGGTGAGCGCGCCAAGGCCCTGCCCCTGGGCGACCCGCGCAAGGGCCCGGTGGTGCTGGGTTCCGTGGTGGACATGGCCACGGGGCACCGCTGCAACGCCCTCATCGACGACGCACTGGCCAAGGGCGCCAAGCTGGTCTGCGGCGGCAAGAGCGACAGCACGCTGATGCAGGCCACGGTGCTCGACCATGTGACGGCCGAGATGGACATCTACCGCGAAGAGTCGTTCGGCCCCGTGAAGCCCGTGGTGCGCGTGAACGGCGTGGAGGAAGCCATTGCCTGCGCCAACGACAACGAGTTCGGCCTGTCATCCGCCGTGTTCAGCCGCGACGTGGCCAAGGCCTGGAACGTGGCGGCGCGCATCGAATCGGGCATCTGCCACGTCAACGGCCCCACGGTGCACGACGAAGGCCAGATGCCTTTTGGCGGCGTGAAAAGTTCGGGCTATGGCCGCTTTGGCGGCATGGCCGGTGTACGTGAATTCACCGAACTGCGCTGGATCACGGTGCAGACCACACCCCGCCACTACCCTTTCTGACAATCAAAAAGGATAGCTGCTAACGCTTGCTGGACAGGCGGTAGCGGCCCTTTTTATTCAGAAAATCAAACCGTGATCGCATCCAGCGGCCAGCGTGGCTTCACGTCAAACGCATAGTCGGCATTGGCCTGCTGCTGCCCCGCCTGCAACCGCATGGCTGCAGCCATGGCGATCATGGCGCCGTTGTCGGTGCACAGGTGCAGCTCGGGGTAGTGCACGCGCACCTTGGCCGCAGCGCAGGCCGCATTGAGTTGCGCACGCAGGTGCCGGTTGGCCCCTACGCCACCGGCGACCACCACACGTTTCAGACCGGTCTGCTTGAGCGCGGCCAGGGTCTTCTTCACCAGCACTTCGACAATCGCCGCCTCCGTGCTGGCGGCCAGGTCGGCCTTGCGCGCTTCCAAGTCGTCACCCAGCTTCTTCGCCTGCGTGAGCACCGCCGTCTTGAGCCCGGCAAAAGAGAAATCGAGGTTGCCACTGTGCAACAGCGGGCGCGGCAGCTTGAAGGCTGCGGCATCGCCCTGCTCAGCCAGGCGCGAGAGCGCTGGCCCACCCGGGTAGCCCAGGCCCATGAGCTTGGCGGACTTGTCGAACGCCTCGCCAGCCGCATCGTCAATGGTCTCGCCCAGGATCTCGTAGCGGCCCACGCCGTCCACACGCATCAGCTGGGTGTGGCCGCCCGACACCAACAGGGCCACAAAAGGGAATTCAGGCGGGTCGGCGCTGAGGAAGGGCGACAACAGGTGCCCCTCCAGGTGGTGCACACCCAGCACCGGCTTGTCCAGTGCAGCGCCCAACGCGCACGCCACGCCCGCCCCCACCAGCAGCGCACCGGCCAGGCCCGGCCCGCGGGTGTAGGCCACCACGTCCACATCGGCCAGCGACTGGCCGGACTCGGTCAGCACCTGCGTTGCCAGCGGCAGCACACGTCGGATGTGGTCACGGCTGGCCAGCTCGGGCACCACGCCACCGTAGGCCTGGTGCATCTCAATCTGGCTGTGCAGCGCGTGCGACAGCAACGTGGGCACGGCATTGCCCGTGGAACGGACCAATGCCACGCCCGTTTCGTCGCACGAAGATTCAATACCGAGGATCAGCAAACTCATGCCCCGAGTGTAAAACCCGGCCCCGTTCAGGGTCGGATGCAAAAACCCCTGCTGGCAGTCACCAGCAGGGGTTGTGCGGATGGATGGCGGCTGACGACCTGGCGGCTTGACTACCAGCGGTCCGAACGCATGCGCAGTTCCCAGCTTCCGCTGCGCAGTTCATACACGCCCACGGCGCCGTAGCGCTGTTCGCCCTTGTCGTCCCAGGTCATGGTGCCGATCACGGGCGCATAGCCGTTGATGCTGTGCATGGCCTTGGTGATCGCTTTCGGATCGGCCGACTTGGCCTTCTGGATGGCGGCTGACAGCACATAGGTGCTGTCGTAGCTGTAGTGGCCGCCATAGGCAGGGGGCTTCTTGTAGGCCTCGATGTACTTTTCGAGGAAGGGCTTGCCGGTGGTGAACTCCTTGGCTTCCAGTACTGGCGATGTGGCGTAGACGCCTTCGACCATGCCCATGGCCTTGGTCATGTCGGTGGTCTTGATGGTGTCCCCGCCCAGCAGGCTGACCTTGGTGTGATCAACCTTGCGCAGGGCTTCGAGCAGAGCCAGGGCCTGAAAGTCGTTGAGGGTGGACACGATGACCTCGACCTTGGCGGCCTTCAGCTCGCCAGCCAGTTCGTCGAAAGCCACCGTCTTGTCGTCAAACGACTTGCGTACCACCACTTCCTTCTTTTCGGCCTTGAGCTGCTCGGCAGCACCGTCGGCCAGGCCCTTGCCGTAAGGCGTGCCATCGTCCAGCGCGGCGTAGCGGGCGGCACCCAGCTGTGTGGCGGCAAACGAGCCGATAGCGCGCGCCTGCAAGGTGTCATTGGCCACCATGCGGAAGGTGGTTGGGAAGCCGAGTTGCGTGAACTTGGGGTTGGTGGAGATGGCGATCTGGGCGATGTCCTTGGCGGCGTAAATCGGAGCCGTCTCAATGCTCACCCCCGAATTCAGGTGCCCGATCACCGCCACCACGCCCGCGTCCACCAGCTGCTGCGCCACGGTCTTGCCGGTGGCGGCATCGGCCTTGTCGTCCACCGACACCACCTCCAGCGTCACACGTTTGCCGTCCACGGTGTAGCCGCCCTTGTTCAGTTCTGCCACGGCCAGGTTGACGCCGTTGAGCAAATCCTGCCCCAGCGCGCCCAAGGGGCCGGAGAGGGGCTGGGCCACGCCGATCTTGATGGTGTCGGGCACCTTGCTGCAACCTGTCAGCACCAGCAGCGCGGATACCGCCACGGTGGTCAGGGCCAAGCCGGCAGAGATACGCCGCCGGTCAATGTGCTTGTTCATGCAAATCCTCTTGAATGGGTCAATGTGACCAGATGTATATGCGATGCGACCGGGTAGCTGCTATCGGGTATGCCCTGCCCATCGACAAACTATTAGCAAGTTTCAGGCCTTGGAAGCTGCCACAACCTGCTGCCAGCCTGCAGCCCCGGAACGCACCGCTTCGATGCACCATTTTGTGGCGTAAAAATTGCTTATGCTCCTGGGTATGAACGAGTCTCTGCGCATCGTGGTGGTTGCCCCGGATCTGGCAGTCGCCGACCCCGCCGACGAACACGCCGTACTTCAGGCGGAACGGTCGCGGGCGCTGCGCATTGGGCTGCTGGAGAACAACTTCAACCTGGTGGCCACCCTGCCTGCCGATGTCTTTCTGAGCGAGCGCATCGCCCAGCTGCAGCCCGACCTCATCATCGTGGACGCCGAAAGCGAGGCGCGCGACGCGCTCGAACATGTGGTGATGGCCACGCGCGACGAGCGCCGCCCCATCGTGATGTTCACCAACGACGAGGACACCTCGCACGTGAAGGACGCGGTGGCGGCGGGCGTGTCGGCCTACATCGTGGCGGGCCTGGCCCCCCAGCGCATCCGCCCCATTCTGGACGTGGCCATGGCGCGGTTCCAGCACGAACAGGCCCTGCGTGCCGAACTGGCCGACGCCAAGACCGAACTGAAAGACCGCAAGACCATCGACCGTGCCAAGGGCCTGCTCATGCAGCGCCAGGGCCTGAGCGAACAGGCCGCGTACGAGAAACTGCGCAAGACCGCCATGGACAAGGGCCTCAAGCTGGTGGACGTGGCCCAGCGCATGCTCGATGTGATGGATCTGCTGGGCTAGGCAGGTGACATCCCCCTGAGGCGCTGCGCGCCTTCCCCCTTCTCTCGAATCGCTGCCGCGATTCGGGAAGGGGGACGATGCCCTCGCTGCGGGGCGGCCCTTGCTTGGCATCCTTCGCCTAGGCCAAGCCCAGCTCAACCAGCTTCTCCCAGATGGTGCGCCGCACAAACGCAGTGCAGCCAGCGCGCATGCACCAACCCTGACCGTTGCAGGCCAAAAATGACCATTTGCGCCTTTCCAGCATGCCTAGGCAGCTATCAAAAGCATAGTAATGGTGGCGCCAAACTGGCGAAAACAGGCTGGCACGCTGCTTGCATTAACCCTGGCAAGACCAAAGACGGTCCCACCACTGACAGCACCAACCCAATGGCGGGCCGGTGCTGACACAAAGCCCCCCAATGGGCTTTGCCATGGACAAAGGCGTCCCTCTCCGAAGCTCGTTTGCGCATGCAATCCGGCCAGGGGAGGACGCCTTTTTTGTTTTCTAACGCACCGAGGAACCGCCCCATGACCGATCTGTTGAAAACCAGCCTCAACCGCCGCACCGTGCTGCAGGCCGCCACCGTGGGCGCTGTGGGCGTGAGCCCGGCCCTGCGTGCCCTGGTGCACGCCCAGGGCTCGGACGCCCCCGAGAAAAAGGAAGTCAAGATTGGCTTCATCCCGCTGACCGACTGCGCCAGCGTGGTGATGGCCTCGGTGCTGGGCATCGACAAGAAATATGGCGTCACCATCATCCCCACCAAGGAAGCCTCTTGGGCCGGTGTGCGCGACAAGCTGGTAAACGGCGAACTCGACTTTGCCCATGTGCTGTACGGCCTGGTCTATGGCGTGCACCTGGGCCTGGCCGGCCCCAAGAAGGACATGGCGGTGCTGATGAACCTCAACCACAACGGCCAGGCCATCACGCTGTCCAAGAAGCTCGCCGACAAGGGCGCTGTCAACGGCGCGGGCCTGGCCAAGCTGATGGCCAGCGAGAAGCGAGAGTACACCTTCGCGCAGACCTTCCCCACCGGCACCCACGCCATGTGGCTGTACTACTGGCTGGCGGCCAACGGCATCAACCCGATGAAGGATGCCAAGGTCATCACCGTGCCCCCGCCACAAATGGTGGCCAACATGCGCGTGGGCAACATGGACGGCTTCTGCGTGGGCGAACCCTGGAACCACCGCGCCATCATGGACGGCATCGGAGTGACCGCGACCACCACGCAGGACATCTGGAAAGACCACCCCGAAAAGGTGCTGGGCACAACGTCCGAATTCGTGCAGAAATACCCCAACACGGCCCGTGCCGTGACGGCAGCCATCCTGGAGGCCAGCAAATGGATCGACGATGGTCTGGCCAACAAGAACAAGATGGCCGAAACCATTGCCGGCAAGGCCTACGTGAACACAGGCGTCGATGCCATCAACCAGCGCATCCTGGGCCGCTACCAGGACGGCATGGGCAAGACCTGGGACGACCCCAACCACATGAAGTTCTTCAATGAAGGCACGGTGAACTTCCCCTACCTCACGGACGGTATGTGGTTCCTCACGCAGCACAAGCGCTGGGGCCTGATCAAGGACCACCCCGACTACCTAAACGTTGCCAAGGCGGTGAACCGCATCGACGTCTACAAACAGGCCGCCACCGCCTCCAAGACACCGCTGCCCAAGAGCGAAATGCGCACCAGCAAGTTCATGGACGGCGTGGTGTGGGACGGCAAAGACCCCGCCAAGTACGCCGACAGCTTCAAGATCAAGGCGTAAGCGCCCTGCCCCACCCACCCTGCCAAGGAGAACACCATGGTCAGTGCCGTCTTTCACTCCCCGTTGGATGCAGCCCCCGTGGTTGCACAGAACGCTATGAATAATGTAGCTATCAGCGCTTCACCAGCAAGCGCCAGAAGCCAAAAACAGTCCAAAGCCGAAACAACGGCGAGCCCCGCCCCTGCCAGTCGCGACTGGGCGGCCCTGTCGCGCAGTTTCTGGATGGCGGTGCTGCCGCCGCTCTGTGGCCTGGGGCTGCTCATCGGTCTGTGGGCGGTGGTATCCACCACCACCGGCGGCAGCATCCCCAACCCGGTGGAGACCTGGAAGCAGGCGCTGGAAATCTTCAGCAACCCGTTCTACCGCAATGGCCCCAATGACCAGGGCGTGGGCTGGAATGTGCTGATGTCGCTGGAGCGCGTGGCCGTGGGCTTTGGCATGGCGGCGCTGGTGGGCATCCCGGCGGGCTTCGTGATCGGGCGGTTCAACTTCCTGTCGCGCATGTTCAACCCGCTCATCAGCCTGCTGCGCCCCGTATCGCCCCTGGCCTGGTTGCCGATTGGCCTGCTGGTGTTCAAGGGCGCCAACCCCGCCGCCATCTGGACGATCTTCATCTGCTCCATCTGGCCCATGATCATCAACACCGCCGTGGGCGTGCAGCGTGTGCCGCAGGATTACATGAACGTGGCCCGCGTGCTGAACCTGAGCGAATGGAAGATCGCCACCAAGATCCTCTTCCCCGCCGTGCTGCCCTACATGCTGACCGGTGTGCGCCTGGCCGTGGGCACCGCATGGCTGGTGATCGTGGCGGCCGAGATGCTGACCGGCGGCGTGGGCATTGGCTTCTGGGTGTGGGACGAGTGGAACAACCTCAACGTCAAGAACATCATCATCGCGATCTTCGTGATCGGCATCGTCGGGCTGGTGCTGGAGTTTGCGCTCATCAAGCTGGCCACTGCATTTACGTTTGAAGAGGTGAAGGCATGAACACGACCACGACCCCCTCGATCCATCCATCGCTGTCCACCAAGTTCATCGAGGTGCACGGCGTCGAGCAGACCTTCAAGACCGCCAAGGGCCTGTTCCCGGCGCTGCGCGACATCAACCTGACGATTGCCAAAGGCGAGTTCGTGGCGCTGATCGGCCACTCGGGCTGCGGCAAGTCCACCTTGCTCAACCTGATTGCCGGGCTGACCACGCCCACCAACGGTGCGCTGCTGTGCGCCAACAAGGAAATCAAGGGCCCGGGCCCCGAGCGCGCGGTGGTGTTCCAGAACCATTCGCTGCTGCCCTGGCTCACCTGCTTTGACAACATCTACCTGGCGGTGGAGCGCGTGTTTGGCGGCAAGGAAACCAAGGCCCAGCTCAAGGCCCGCACCGACGCCGCGCTGGCCCTGGTGGGCCTCACGCCCGCCGGGCAAAAACGGCCCGGCGAAATATCTGGCGGCATGAAGCAGCGCGTAGGGATTGCGCGTGCGCTCTCCATGGAACCCCAGGTGCTGCTGATGGATGAACCCTTCGGCGCACTGGACGCGTTGACCCGCGCCAAGCTGCAGGACGAGTTGCTGGAGATCGTCGCCCGCACCCAAAGCACCGTGGTGATGGTGACGCACGATGTGGACGAGGCCGTACTGCTGTCCGACAAGATCGTGATGATGACCAACGGCCCAGCCGCCACCATTGGCGAGGTGCTGGCGGTGGATTTGCCCCGCCCGCGCAAGCGCGTGGAACTGGCCGAAGACCCGCAGTATGTGCATTACCGCAAGGCGGTGATTGACTTTTTGTACACGCGCCAGGGGCATGTAGAAAAAGCGGCTTGAGCCAACGGTCGGCGGCGGCCCATGCAATCGAAGCAAAAAGGGCTCTGACCAGATACGGTCAGAGCCCTTTTTTGGTGTGCGCCAAGGGCACAGCCTCCGCAAGCGCGCTTTCCCAGACCAGTGCACCCGCGCAAGGGCCGCCCCGCCGCGCTGGGTGCGTCCCCCTTCCCGAATGGCGCAGCCATTCGAGAGAAGGGGGAAGGCGCGCAGCGCCTCAGGGGGTTGTCCTCTAATGGCTACCAGTGATGTACTGCTCCAGCTGTTCAATGATGAATTTCTGCTCGGAGATGATGTCCTTGACCAAGTCCCCGATCGAGATCATGCCCACGAGTTTGCCGTTGTTGTCCACCACGGGCAGGTGGCGCAGGCGGCCGGTACTCATGATCTGCATGCACTGCTCGCTGGTCTGCTCGGGCCGCACAAAGCGTACCGAGGTGGTCATCACATCGCGCGCCAGCGTGGCGGCTGACGTGCGGCCCAGCAGGGCGATCTTTCGCGCGTAATCGCGCTCTGTGAAGATGCCCACGATGGCATCCCCCTCAGTAACCACCAGGGCGCCGATGCCCTTGTCGGCCATGAGCTTGAGCGCATCGAACACCGACGCCGTGGGCGCAATGGTGTGGACAGTGGCGTCCGGTTTGGACTGAAGAATTTTGGCGACTACGGTCATGGAACCTCCCTCGTAACACCTGGAACAGGTACAGAGAGATTTCAGCCCATAAGCCCAACGGGCGCAACCCGCGCAAGCCCGATTTATCCCCCTTTTGGGCCCAGTGTGGCAACAGCGATGCATATGTTTCGACCCTGTTGCATTCGGCCGAACCCGAAACAAACTGAAAAGAACCGAAACGGCGACGAGACGACGCCGCAGCGTCGGCCGGGCACGATACAGCCCATGTCCAACGCACATCCAAAGGAATCAACGCCCACCCTTCTTGCCTCGGATCGATCGCTTGCGACCGGCTGCGGGCCTGAGATTCTTCTCATTGGCCACAGGCAGGATACAAGCGTCTAGATTGTTTCCAAAACTGGAACAGTTAGTTTGCGACCAGCTGGTTTTTCTTCATCCACCTGCGGCGTACAGTTCATCCCATCGATGAGCCGAACCCGCAAGGCGACTCACCGAACCCGGTGCGAAGCAAGTTGTTTTTGATCTTCGCTCCGGCTTTTTTGAGACGCTTTTTTTAACTTCAAGGACTTTCATCATGAACAAGACTGCACGTTTTCTCTCTATCGCCGCTGTGGCTGCTTTCGCTTCGTTGGGTGCCCAGGCTGACGAAGCTGATGGTTCGCAATTTGCCCTGAAATTCGACACGAACCGCACCCGTGCCGAAGTGGTTGCCGAAGCCGCCGCCGCAGTCCAAATGCGCAGCCAGGAGCCAGCAGGCTCCCGCGTGGTGACCTACAAGTCCACGGTAGACCGCGCTGCAGTGCGTGCCGAAGCTGCCGCACAAGCCATGCGCACTGGCCGCGTGGGCCCCGCTGAAGGCGGTTGATTCACCTTTTTGAATCTACGGCTTCGCGCTTCACGTATTCCAGACACCTCGTCCCCATTTTTTGAATTTCACAGGAGTTTCACCATGAACAAGACCGCCCGTTTCCTCTCCATCGCTGCTGTTGCCGCTTTCGCTTCCTTCGGTGCCCAGGCTGACGAAGCCGATGCATCGCAATTCGCCACGAAGTTCGAAACCAGCCGCACCCGCGCTGAAGTGATGGCTGAAGCCGCCACCGTGCCCCAGACCAGCGGCGCCATCCCCGTCGGTTCGCGTGCTCTGGTCTACACCTCCACGGCTGACCGCAATGCAGTGAACGCTCAAGCTGTGGACGCGCTGCGCACCGGCAAGATCTCTTCCGGCGAAATCGGTTCGCTGTAATTTGCCGGGTCTGCGCTGTGGCGCAGACTCTGGATTGCAAATGCAAAAAGGCCGAGGCCCCGCATGGGGCCTCGGCCTTTTCTATTGACGGGGCTGAGCCCCGTCAACAAGCGTTGGTTTACTTGCCAGCCCGTGCCTGCGCCACGGCGCCCTGCACGTCCTTCCACAGGCTTTCACCCACGTTGGCCGCGATGCTCGCGTTCACGGCGCTGAGCTTTTCGCGCATGCGGTTGGCTTCGGCGGCAGGCAGCTCGTTCACTTGCATGCCTTTGCCCTTGAGGTCGGCCAGCGCCTTGTCGGCCTCGGCACGCGTGTCCTGGCGCTCGAAGTCGCGGCTCTTCTTGGCGGCGTCGAGCAGCACCTTCTGCTCGGCCTTCGACAGGCCGTCCCAGTATTTCTTGCTCACCAGCACGATCCAGGGGCTATAGACGTGGTTCGTCACCGTGAGGTACTTCTGCACCTCATAGAACTTGCTCGACAGGATGGTGTTGTAGGGGTTCTCCTGGCCATCCACCGTCTTGGTTTCGAGCGCGGTGAAGAGTTCGGAGAACGGCAGCGGCACCGCGTTGGCACCCAGGGTCTTGAAGCTGTCGAGGAACACGTTGTTCTGCATCACGCGCAGCTTGATGCCGTCCATGTCTTCCAGCTTGTTGACAGGACGCTTGCTGTTGGTGAGGTTGCGAAAGCCGTTCTCCCAGTACACCAGGCCCACCAGGCCCTTTTCCTGCAGCTTGTCCATCACCTTCTGGCCCACGGGGCCATCCAGCACCACGTCGGCTTCCTTGGCGTTGTTGAACAGGAAGGGCGTGTCCCAGATCGCCATTTCTTTGGTGATACCCACCAGCGTGGCGGTGGAGCCCACCATCATCTCCTGCGCGCCACCGATCAGCGCCTGCTGCATTTGCACGTCCGAGCCCAGTGCGGCGGCGCCGATGGCGCGCACCTTCATCTTGCCGCCTGAAGCTTTTTCGACCTCTTCGGCAAACAGCTTGGTGGCACGGCCCTGGTTGGACACTTCGTTGAGGCCGTAGCCAAAACGGATGATGCGCGGCTTGAAGTCTTGCGCAGCCACCTGGAACGAGCAGGTGATGGCGGCCACCGACAGGGCGGCGAGCAGGGTACGGCGGAAAGTTTTCATGGTTGTCTCCATTGGCGAAGGAAAGAAAGGCACGGGAAAAGAGGGCGCAGCATCGTCAACGCATCCACAGAACCGGAGCGGTCACGATCTGCGGAAACACGACCAGCAGTGCCAGGATCAGCACGTAGGTGAAGAGGAACGGGTTCACGCCTTTGATCACGCTGTGCATCGAGATGCGCCCCACCCCGGCCACCACGTTGAGCACGGTGCCCACGGGCGGCGTGATGAGGCCGATGGCGCCGTTGAGCACAAACATCAAGCCGAAGTACACCGGGTCGATCCCCGCCTTGACGGCGATGGGCAGCATCACGGGCGCAAAGATCAGGATGGTGGGCGTGAGGTCCAGCGCCGTGCCGATGAGCACCAGCACGATCATCATCACGGCCATCAACAGGCGCGGGTTCTCCACCAGCGGGCCCAGCCAGCTGGTCAGCACATTGGGCAGGTCGGCCAGCGTGATCATGTAGCTGGCCACCTGGGCACCGGCGCACAAGAACATCACGATGGAAGTCGTCTTGGCCGCGCGCACCAGCACGCCATAGATGTCCGCCAGCTTCATCTCGCGGTGGATGAAAAGTGCCACCGCCAGAGCATAGAACGCGGCCACCACGGCGGCCTCGGTGGGGGTGAAAACCCCCGTCTTCATGCCGCCGATGATGATGAGCGGCATCAGCATGGCCCAGAAGGCGCGTGCCGTGGCGCGCAAGCGGTCCTTGGCGGGCAAGGGTTCGCCCTTAGGCAGATCCAAGCCGCGCAACACCCAGCGCCAGGCAAAGATAAGGCCCGCGCCCATCATCAAGCCAGGCACGATGCCCGACACAAACAGCGCCGAGATCGAGGTGTTGGTCGTCACGCCATAGATCACGAACGGCATGGACGGCGGAATGATGGGCGCGATAATGCCGCCCGAGGCGATCAGCCCTGCCGAGGTGTTCATCGGGTAGCCCTGCTGGCGCATCATGGGCAGCAGAATGGTGGCCAGCGCGGCCGTGTCGGCCAGGGCCGAGCCGCTCATGCTGGCCATCAGCACCGCAGCGCCGATGGCCACATAACCCAGGCCGCCCCGGATATGCCCCACCCATGCCTGCGCCATGTCGATGATGCGACGGCTGATGCCGCCTGAGTTCATCAGCTCACCCGCCAGGATGAAGAACGGCACGGCCAGCAGCGGAAAGCTGTCCACCCCGGCCACGAGGTTCTGCGCGAGCAATTGCGTGTCGAAAAAATCCAGCACCCAGGCCATGCCAGCGCCAGTGAGCACCAGGGCCAGGCCCATGTTCATGCCGGTGCCCATCAGCACCAGCATGCCCAGCGAAAAAACGATAAAAGCCTGCGCTTCGGGTCCCATGGCCATCATCACTTACTCCACCTCGGCACCGTGACCGAGGTCCAGCGGCTTGCGTTGAATCAACTCGATGACCGCCATCACTCCGATGGCCACCGCGCACAAAAAGGCCGGCAGTGGTAGCAACGCCGCCGGGTAGGCCATGACGACGGAGCGGCTGCCCATGCCCACCACTACCTGCTGCCAGGCGCCCCAGGCCAACATGGCGCTGGCGCTGATCACCAGCAGCCGGATCACGGCCGTCAACAGGCCGAAGGCCACCGGCCGCTTTGCCAACAAGCCCGCCAGACTGGTAAAGGCCATGTGCTCACCGGCGGGGTAGGCCGCTGCGGCACCGATAAAAACCATCCAGACAAACAGCAGGCGCGACAGCTCTTCGCTGGCCGCCACGCCGCTGCCAAAGCCGTAGCGCAGCACCACGTTGATGAACACCGCCACAGCCATCACGCCAAGGCAGCTGGCCATCAGCAGCTGGGAGATCCTGGCGAACCGGCTGAGCGACGGCTGCGGTTGCGCTTGTTGTGCAGGGGAATTCATGCCGACTCCTGGGCGGCGATCCAGGCCGAAGCCTGTTGCTGCAGCGTGGCCAGATCCAGCAGCGCATCGAGCCGCAATACGCCCGCCTCGCCCACGGGCGACTCCAGCGTGGCGAACTGGCTGTCCACCAGCGTGCTGGAAAAGAAATGGGTGCCCGCACGCGCTGCTACACGCTGGCCGGCGCTGGCACGGTCGATTTCCAGAAAGACAAACAGCAGTCCCGAACAGGCGTTGCGCAGCCGGTTCCTGTACGCCTTCTTGAGCGCAGAGCAGGTCAAAACCGCACCGCGCGGGTGCACCTGCAGCAATTGCCCTAACGTGGCCAGCCAGCCCTCGCGGTCTTCGTCGGTCAGGGCAATGCCCTGGCGCATCTTTTCGCGGCTGACCGGGCTGTGGTGGTCGTCCCCTTCTATCAGGGGCAGGCCCTGGGCCTGCGCCAGGGCAGAACCCAGGCTGGACTTGCCACACCCGGCCACCCCCATGACCACCAGATACACCGTTGACGGTAAAACACTCATATTGGTAGCGCTATCCCAGCGATCCGTAAAAAAGGCATCCGGTCCCGGATGCCGCCCAAACTGTGGCAACTTCTGCAACTTCATCCAAAATGGCGGGCATCGCCTTGCCCCATTGTTTGGACAGCGCTATCCTAACCAGATCAATCTCAACCCCCATGAGGGTTAACCCTTGAACAAACCCGAGACAAAACGCCGCTCCAGCGGCCGCATCACGCTGAATGACGTGGCCAAGGCCGCTGGGGTCAGCCCCATCACCGCATCGCGTGCCCTGCGCGGCGAGCGCGGCGTGGCGCAAGAACTGGTGCAGCGTGTGAAAGACGCCGCCGCACAACTGGGCTACGTGCCTGACCCCGCCGCCCGCGCACTGGCCTCGCAGCGCAGTGTGCAGGTGCCGGTGCTGGTGCCGCTGCTGTCCAACGCACTGTTTGTAGACGTGCTGGAGGCCGTGCACCGCACCCTCTTCCCGCACGGCTACCAAGCCCTGATTGGCGTGACGCACTACGACCCGCAGGAAGAAGAGCAGCTGCTGCGCACCTACCTGGCCCACCGCCCGGCGGGCCTGCTCGTCACGGGCTTTGACCGCACCGAGGCCGCCCGCCACATGATTGCCGCCAGCGGCGTGCCCTGCGTGCACTTGATGGAAATGACGCCCGCACCCGGCGTGTTCTGCGTGGGCTTTTCGCAGCAGGACGCGGGCCATGCGATGACAACCCACCTGCTGTCGCGCGGCCACAAGAACATCGCATTCGTTGCCGCCCAGCTGGACCCACGCACCATGCAGCGCGCCGAAGGCTACCGCCGTTGCCTGCGCGAGGCGGGGTTGTACGACCCGCGGCTGGAGCTGCTCAGCCCCCAGCCTTCTTCCATCCGCCTGGGCGCAGAGCTGCTGGAGGAAGTGCTGCGCACCCGCCCCGGGGTGGATGCCGTGTTCTTTTGTAACGACGACCTTGCACAGGGTGGCCTGCTGGCCGCACAGCGCCTCGGTCTGGCTGTACCCGGCCGCGTGGCCATTGCAGGGTTCAACGACCTGGCGGGCAGCGACCAGATGCTGCCGCCGCTGACCACCGTGCGCACTCCGCGCTCGGCCATCGGCGAAGCGAGTGCGCAGATGTTGCTGGCGCTGATGCGCGGCGAGGTGCCACCAAAGAACTCGGTGAATCTGGGATTTGAGTTGACGGTACGGGAAAGCACCTGAGCCAAACCGGGCAGACCAAGCGACGCCGCGGCGGGCGTCCACTCGAAAACACCAGGTTGATTTTTGAGTATTTTCAGGCTCCAGCGCTTGATGGACAAGCGCTGGCAGCTATTGTTTTTGCAAAGCGTTAAAGCACTGTCGGGGCTACGCTGCAAGAAGGGTATGCCGCCGTGCAGACGCCCAGCCGGCGCATGATCCACTCGCCCCGCGCGTCTTTCAGCATCGCGTTCCAGGTCGAAAAACTGGACACGCGGCGAATGAACTTCTCCCAGTCGTCGTCCGATGTCTTCTCCAGAAACACAACCTGCTCAGGAACAAACGCGCTGGCACGCAGCAGCGCACCGAAGTCCGGGAACATGGTGTGCCTGGCAACAAAACCGGGCGTGAGCAGTTCGTCCACTGGAATAAAAACAGCCCGGCTGGCGGGCCTTTGCGGATCAACGCGGGGCAACCGGTGGTCCAGGGGCAATACGTTCGCTTGGACGCTTGGCATGGGGGCTCTCCAAGTCTTTTGTCACTGGCGCATGCGAATACACGCTGCACACATCGTGACCGCGAGAACGCACGGCATCTGTGCGCTGTCGCACCGACGAAATACGTCGCCACAACACGTCGAAAATATCAAAACCATAGCTTCCAGCGCTTACCCCATAAGCGCTAGCATCCAAAAAACCCCAAAATTTTGGCCGTGTCAGGCGCGCGCCAGCGCCCTTTCCGACGACGCCTTCATCTCCTTGCGCAACTGCACCGCGTCCCGCGCCTGGCTGAGTGCCGAGGCATCGACGCGGAACACCTTCACGGTCTCGGTCATCGTCTGGGCCTGGCCGCTCAGCTCCATCGCCGACGCCGCGTTTTCCTCCACCAGCGCGGCGTTCTGCTGCGTGATGGTGTCCAGTTGCGCCACGGCGGCGTTGACCTGAGAGATGCCGCTGAGCTGTTCGTTGGACGCGCTGTGAATTTCGCCGATCAGCGTGTTCACGCGGCGCACCAGCTCCAGCGATTCGGTCATGGTCTTCTGCGCTGCGTCGGTCTTTGCGTGGCCTTCGCTCACCTTGGTGGCCGAGTCGTCGATGAGCTGGCGGATTTCCTTGGCGGCCGAGAGCGTGCGGTGCGACAGGCTGCGCACCTCGGAGGCCACCACCGCAAACCCGCGCCCCTGCTCACCCGCACGCGCGGCCTCCACGGCGGCGTTGAGCGCGAGGATATTGGTCTGAAACGCAATGGAGTCGATGAGCTGGGTGATCTCGCTGATGCGGCCGGAGGCAGTCTGGATCTGCTTCATGGTGCTGGCCACGCCGTCCACGGCCTCGCTGCTGCGCTCAGCCACCTGGGTGGCCTGGGTGGCCAGCACGGCGGCCTGGCGGGCCGATTCGGCCGTCTGCTTGACGGTGCCGGTGATTTCCTCCATCGACGCCGCCGTCTGCTCCAGGTTGCTGGCCTGGGCTTCGGTGCGTTCCGACAGGTCCTGGTTGCCCTGCGCGATCTCGCGGGTGGAAAGCTGCATGTGTTCGCTCTCCTGGCGCGCATCGCGCACGATGGACAACAGGTTCACATTGAGTTGGGCCAGCGCCTTTTGCAGCTGACCCACGGTGTCGCTGCGCGACGCCGCAATCTTCTGGGTAAGGTCTCCTGCAGCCATGCGGTTGGCCCAGCGCAGCATCTGCGACAACGGCGCCACGGTGGCCCGGTGCAGGTACACCGCCATGCCCAGCGCCAGCAGCACCACGCCCAGCCAGGCTGCGCCAGCCGCGACGGTCATGGTGTGCCCGCCCAGCAGCGCGGCCCCCCACGACGCGAACACCAGCAGCAGCGTGCACAGCATGATCTTGCCGAGCGGCCCGAGCTGCACTGCGCGGGCCATGCGCCCCCAGAGCGTGTTCTTGACGATCTGCCCCTCGCGCAGCACGTGCACCAGGGTTCCAGCCTGTTTTTCGGCCTGCATCTGGCGGTAGAGCTGGTCGGCGGCCTGTATCTGGTCGCGGGTGGCCTCGGTGCGCACGGACATGTAGCCCGTGGGCTGGTCGCCCTGCATGAGCGGGGTGACGTTGGCCATCACCCAGTAGAACGTGCCGTCCTTGCGCCGGTTCTTGACCGGGGCCGACCACGGGTTGCCGCTGGCAATGGTCTCCCACATGTCGCGGTAGGCCTCCTCGGGCATGTCGGGGTGTCTGACGATGTTGTGGGGCTGGCCCAGCAGCTCTTCCTTCTCGTACCCGCTGACCTCGATGAACATCGGGTTGCAGTACAGGATGCGGCCCTTGAGATCGGTGGTGGACACCAGGGTCTGGCCTTTGGGGAACGCATATTCCTGCGTGCTGATCGGGAGATTGACGCGCATGGGGACCCTCCTCAGGGAATGCCTCGTCACCTCATAACCGGGCAACACGGCAACGGATGAACCGAATACATCCTATGTTGAATTTTTATGATTTGAAACACCTAAGTGGCTCTGCTGGTTTGCAGCCACCAAATTGGTGCATCGCGCCAAAAAAGTGCATCACACCGGAGCACGCTGCACTAACTTGGGCTGGCAGGCAATTTTAACTTCAAATTTGATAGCAAAAGACTCTCGATAAGCAAGCGCCAGCTGCCGTTTTTACTCAAACCAAGTGCCACCAGAACTTGGCACATCCTTTGCATGTTCAGCACCACGGTCAACGCTGGCCGTGTGTCAGCCCGGTGCAACGGCGGATTGGGCGAACAAGACGTTGGCGTCTTCATGGAATGTGTGGGGCTTGCAAACAAACCAGCAAGCCCGCGCGGCCCGTGTTGGCGCCTTTTTGTTTTTCTGCCCGGTTGTGGGTGTGCTTGCAGCAGCACAGCAGCCTCTTTGCGCTAGATCGCCATGCTTCAATTTCGAGAGTTTCTCAAGTCCGGCCACGCCCCCACGCTGTGGTCGTCCTTTCTGTATTTCGGTTTCTCGTGCGCAGTCTGGGTGATCAACGGTGCCATGGCACCGTTCATCCGCGATGCCTTCCAGCTCACGCCGACGCAGATGGGCATGATGCTGTCCATTCCCATCTTTGCGGGCGCCCTCATGCGGTTTCCGCTGGGCATCCTGGCGCAGTACATCGGTCGCAAGAACGCCACGCTGGTCGAGATGGCGGGGATCTTTGTGGCCATGGGCTACGGCTACCTGTTCGTGCATTCGTACAACGACCTGCTCGCCATGGGCATCCTGCTGGGCGTGGCGGGTGCCAGCTTTGGGGTGGCCCTGTCACTGGGCTCGGGCTCGTTCCCGCCGCGCTACAAAGGCCTGGCCATGGGTATCGTGGGAGCCGGCAACGTGGGCACTGCGGTGGCAGCCCTGCTCGCGCCCATGCTGGCGCAGAAGTTTGGCTGGCAGGCCGTGTATGGCTTTGCTGCCGTGAGTGTGGCGATACCCGCGCTGGTGATGGCGGTGTATGCCAAGGAGCCGCCCGACCTGGCACCCCACGCCAGCTTCCGTGAACACATCGCCTGCCTGTTTGAAAAAGACGGCTGGGCCTTCAGCCTGATCTACGCCGTGACTTTTGGCGGCTTCATTGGCCTGACCACCTTCTTGCCCAGCTACTTTTATGACCAGTTCGGCGTGAGCAAGGTGGCAGCCGGCCAACTCACGATGATGGCGGCATTCCTGGGCGCGGCCCTGCGCGTGTTTGGTGGCTGGCTGTCGGACCACTGGGGCGGTGTGAACACCCTGACCGGCGTGCTGGCCATCACCGCCGCCAGCATGGTGCTGTGTGGCCTGGCCGAAAAATCACTGCCCGTGACCATGCTGCTGTTCCTGGTGTGTTTTGCGGCCCTGGGGGCAGGAAACGGCGCCCTGTTCCAGCTGGTGCCGCTGCGCTGGCCACTGGCCACGGCGGTGGCAGGCTCGATGATCGGCGAGATCGGCGCGCTGGGCGGCGGCCTCATCCCCAATGGCATGGGCATCTCGCGCCAGTACACCGGCACCTACCTCTGGGGCTTTGTGGGCATTGCGGTGTGCGCGCTGGCCATGCTGGTGCTACTGCGGGTGATGCAGATCCGCTGGACGCGCACGTGGGCGGAAAAGGGCGGTCGGGCACGCAGTGCCTGAGCTGGCGCAGCCAGCCAACGCGCAGCGTTGCCCGCACTTTCGCTAGAAGGGTGGACGTGCGCGCAGCGCATGACCGGCGTAGCCGGTGAGCGCGCAGCGCATGACCGGCGTAGCCGGTGAGCGCGCAGCGCATGACCGGCGTAGCCGGTGAGCGCGCAGCGCATGACCGGCGTAGCCGGTGAGCGCGCAAGCGCTCGCCACACTTCCAGCAAAAGGGCGGTCGGGCACGCAGCGCCTGAGCTGGCGCAGCCAGCCAACGCGCAGCGCTGCCCGCGCTTTCGCTAGAAGAGTGGACGTGCGCGCAGCGCATGACCGGCGTAGCCGATGAGCGCGCAAACGCTCGCCACACTTCCAGCAAAAGGGCACTCGCTCAATGGGCGTCGTGCATGCACGGTTTTTGACCAAAACAAGCCCCAGCGCTTATCTCATAAGCGCTAAAAGCTATGTTTTTAATAGCAAATCGCCGCGAAAGCTCACCGCGGCAAAAACAGCAGCCAATAAATCAACAGCACATTCACCAGCACGCTCACGGCCAGAGCGATCTTCCACAGGGCCGTGGCATCGCGCTGCATCAGCGGCTGGGGCCCGGTCGCCGACAGGGGGCGTGAGGCGCCGCGCTCCAGGGCCAGCAGCAGTTCCTCGGCAGTTTCAAAACGCTGGGCGCGGTTGCGGGCCACGGCCTTCAGGGCAATCTGGTCGAGCCAGATCGGCACGCCCGGGTTGTGGCGGCTGGGGGGCACCGGGTCGCGGTGGTAGCGGCCCAGCTGGTACTGCACCACCTCGCCATAGGGCAGGCGCCCGTGGCTGAGCAGCTGGTACAGCGTGACCCCCAGCGCAAACAGGTCGCTGCCCGCGTCGGGCAACTGACCGGAGGGGTCGCCGCCCTTTTCATAGCCCGGCCACTGCTCCGGGTTCATGTAGCTGGGGGTTCCGGCGTGCAGGCGGCGGGTGGCCTCGGGCTCGCGGCCTGAGAGGGCCACGCCCAGGTCCAGCACACGCAGCACCCCGTCGTCGCCCAGGTGCAAGTTGTCGGGCTTGATGTCGCGGTGCACCACGCGCTGGCGGTGCAGCCAGCCCAGCACGCGCGCGGCCTGCACGGTCACCGTCACAGCCTGCCCCACGGCCAGGTGCTGGCGATGGCGCAGGCGCTGCCCCAGCGTGTCACCGGAATGCCAGTCGTACAGCAGGTAAAACGCGCTGGCTGCGGCGCCATCGCCAAAGCCGCCGTCCCCCACCGGCCAGTCGTTGAGCCGCGCCAGATGGGCGGCGGCCTGGCCCGACTGCATGCGCCGCGCCACCCAGGCCTCGTGCGCCAGCGTGGCGCGTTCTTCGGCGTCGTGGGCGCGCGCGGGCAGCAGGGTCTTGAGGGCATACAGCCGCTGCGTGGCTCCGTCGCGCACCTGGTACAGCCGGTGGATACCGTTGTCGGCCACGATGGCTGTCACCGTAAGGCCGTCCACGGTGTCGCCCACCTTGAGCAGGGGCAGCACGGGCAGGTCCTGGGCGCGGCGCGATTCGTCTTGCAGCGTGGCCTCGACAGCGCCCTGCACCCGCACCACCAGCGCGGTCACGTTGTCGCTGCTGCCACGGCGCAGGGCTACCTGCACCAGCTCGTCGGTGAGCGCCTGGGCCGGTATCTCCTGGCGCAGCAGCTGGCGCAGTTCGCGCTCGGGCACGCTGCCGTGCACGCCGTCCGACAGCAGCACAAACAGGTCGCCGCTGCGCAGCTCGCCCTGGCTGTAGTCCACCACCACGTGGTCGTCCAGGCCCATGGCGCGGGTGAGCTGGTGCCTGAGATCATGCTGCGCCATGACGTGGTCGGTGGTCAGCTGCTGCAGGCGGCCCTCGCGCACCAGGTAGGCGCGCGTGTCTCCCACATGGGCCAGCGTGTACGACTGGCCACACAGCACCAGCGCGGTCAGTGTGGTCAGCCCCACCGCAGGCTGGCGGCGCCGGTTCATGGAGGCGAGCCAGCCGTTGTGGGCGGACAGGATGCGGTCCAGCGCCACCGTGGTGTCCCAGGTGTCGGGCGTGGCGAAGTAGTCGTTCACCAGCGTGTTCACTGAAGTCTGGGCGGCCTCGCGGCCATTGCCGCCGGTGCTCACGCCGTCGGCGATGGCCGCGATGGCTCCGCGCTCACGGTCGCGCCCCCGGCCCAACACGAGCGCGGCGAAGTCTTCGTTCACCTCCTTGCGCCCGGCCTGCGAGGTGTGGCCGAAATCCAGTTCAAAAGTCATGCACCAGCTCCTTGCAGGTTCCGTGCCCAAGGTGGTGCGCCCCGCGCCAGACAAGGGCATGCCCCCGTGGCGCCTGCGCAGAGCCGGGGCAGCACTGCGCCACCCCCCACACGTGGGCCTCAAAACACCCCCAGAGGCCGCCCCACCTCAGTGCAAATCGACTGGCACAAGCATTGCTTAACTCCAGCAACGACCCCACAGGGTCACGCAATCCACCCGTGCAATGGCGCAGGGGTGGATTGCCCGGACGAAGGCGTCCGCACATGCGGTTTCGACAGGAATTCGAAACGGCATCGTGTGGACGCCTTTTTTGTTTTTCGAATCGCCCAGGCGATAGAACCGACGGAGTCACGATGAAAAAGCTCAAGCTGGTGATGGTAGGAAACGGCATGGCCGGTGTGCGCACGCTGGAAGAGCTGCTCAAGATTGCCCCGGATCTGTACGACATCACGGTATTCGGTGCCGAGCCCCACCCCAACTACAACCGCATTCTGCTGTCCCCCGTGCTGGCGGGCGAGCAGACGATTGACGAGATCATCCTCAACGACTGGTCGTGGTACGCCGACCACCACATCACGCTGCACACCGGGTTTACGGTGACCGACGTGGACCGCGTGCGCCGCGTGGTCAGCGCCACCAGCAAGGATGGCACGGTGGTCACCGCCGAATACGACCGACTGATCCTCGCCACGGGCTCCAACCCCTTCATCCTGCCCATCCCCGGCAAGGACTTGCAGGGCGTGCTGGCCTACCGCGACATTGCCGACACACAGGCCATGATCGACGCGGCAGCCACCTACAAACACGCCGTGGTCATCGGCGGCGGCCTGCTGGGCCTGGAGGCCGCCAACGGCCTGATGAAGCGCGGCATGCAAGTGAGCGTGGTGCATGTGGGCGACTGGCTGATGGAACGGCAGCTGGACGACGTGGCCGGGAAGATGCTGCAAAAGTCGCTGCAGGAGCGCGGCATGCAGTTCTTGATGAAAGCACAAACACAAGAGCTGGTGGGCAACGCCGAAGGCCGCGTGGCCAGCGTGAAGTTCAAGGACGGCTCCGAGGTGCCCGCCGACCTGGTGGTGATGGCCGTGGGCATCCGCCCCAACACCGCCCTGGCCGAAAAGATGCGCCTGCACGTGAACCGCGGCATTGTGGTCAGCGACACGCTGCAGACCACCACCGACGCCCGCATCTACGCCGTGGGCGAATGCGCCGCGCACCGGGGCATCGCCTACGGCCTGGTGGCCCCACTGTTCGAGCAGGGCAAGGTGCTGGCCAACCACCTGGCCGAATTCGGCATCGGCCGCTACCAGGGTTCACTCACGTCCACCAAGCTAAAGGTGACGGGTATCGACCTGTTCTCGGCGGGAGACTTTCAAGGGGGAGACGACACCGAGGAGATCGTGATGAGCGACCCCTTCGGGGGGTGTACAAGAAGCTCGTCATCAAGGACGACAAGCTCGTGGGCGCCTGCCTGTATGGCGACACGGTGGACGGCAGCTGGTACTTCAAGCTGCTGCGCGACGGCCGCAGCGTGACTGACATCCGCGACAAGCTGATGTTTGGTGAATCGCACCTGGGCGACACCGGCCACCAGGGCCAGAGCAAGGCTGCCGTCATGCAGGACAGCGACGAGGTCTGCGGCTGCAACGGCGTGACCAAGGGCGCCATCTGCAAGGCCATCAAGGACAAAGGCCTGTTCACGCTGGATGAAGTGCGCAAGCACACGAAGGCCAGCGCCAGCTGTGGCTCGTGCACCGGGCTGGTAGAGCAGATCATCATGTTCACCGCCGGTGGCGACTACAGCGCCACGCCCAAGACCAAGGCCATGTGCGGCTGCACCGACCACGGCCACCAGGCCGTGCGTGACGCGATCCGCGGCAGCAAGCTGGTCAGCATTGCCGAGGTGTTCAAGTTCATGGAATGGAAGACGCCCAACGGCTGCGCCACCTGCCGCCCGGCGGTCAACTACTACCTCATCAGCACCTGGCCGAAAGAAGCCAAGGACGACCCGCAAAGCCGCTTCATCAACGAACGCAGCCACGCCAACATCCAGAAAGACGGCACCTACAGCGTGATCCCCCGCATGTGGGGCGGGGAGACCACGGCCGACGAACTGCGCCGCATTGCCGATGCGGTGGACAAATACAAGATCCCCACCGTCAAGGTCACGGGCGGCCAGCGCATCGACCTGCTGGGCGTGAAGAAGGAAGACCTGGTCAATGTGTGGAAGGACATCGGCATGCCCAGCGGCCACGCCTACGCCAAGGCGCTGCGCACCGTGAAGACCTGCGTGGGCAGCGAGTGGTGCCGTATGGGCACGCAGGACAGCACCCAGATGGGCAAGGATCTGGAGCGCGCCATGTGGCGCATGTATGCGCCGCACAAGGTGAAGTTTGCGGTGAGCGGCTGCCCCCGCAACTGCGCCGAGGCGGGCATCAAGGACGTGGGCATCATCGGCGTGGACAGCGGCTGGGAGATGTACGTGGCGGGCAACGGCGGCATCAAGACCGAGGTGGCGCACTTCTTCACCAAGCTCAAAACCGCCGAGGAAGTGCTGGAGTACACCGGCGCCTTCTGCGAGCTGTACCGCCAGGAAGGCTGGTACCTGGAGCGCACCGTGCACTACGTGAACCGTGTGGGCCTGGACTACGTGAAGAAGCGCATTTTGGAAGACCACGAAGGCCGCAAGGCGCTGTGGGAGCAGCTGCAGTTTGCGCTGGACGGCGAGCCCGATCCCTGGGTCGACTTTGACAAGGCGGCTGTGGACACCCGCCAGTTCGCGCCCTTGAGCGCCTGATCGCCCAAGTCCAGAGAGAACCCCACCATGCACCGCAGAACCCTTTTGACCGCCGCCAGCTGCGCCGCTGCCTGCAGCGCCCTGGCCCCGTTGGGCAGCGCCCACGCCCAGGTCACCGACCTCAACGACGCCATCAACAAGGCCGGGCGCCAGCGCATGCTGAGCCAGCGTGTGGGCAAGGCCTGGCTGGCCCTTGCCCACAAGGCCGACACGCCCACGGCACGCCAGGTGATGGAGCAGTCCATCGCGCTGTTCGAGCGCCAGCTGGTGGAACTCAAGGCCTATGCGCCCTCGCCCACCATCCGCGAAACGTACACCAAGCTGGAAACCGCCTGGGCCGCCCACAAGACCACGCTGGCTGCCGCCACATCGTCCACCGACAATGCCAGCGCCATGCTGCAAGCCGATGCCAAGGTGCTGGCCCTGGCCCATCTGGGCACCACGCAGTACGAGGCGGCCTCGGGCAAGCCCGTGGGCCACCTGGTGAACATTGCAGGCCGCCAGCGCATGCTGAGCCAGCGCATGGCCAAGTTCTACCTGGCCGCCATGCTGCCAGTGGACGCGTCCACCGCCACCACCGAAATCGCCAAGGCCCGCAGTGAATTCATCGCAGCCACCGAGCTGCTGCGCAATGCCCCCCAGGCCACCAACCGCATCCGCCAGGAACTGCAGCTGGCCGACGGCCAGTGGGTGTTTTTTGACGCTGCGCTGCAGCGCATGCAGGGCGGCGGCAACGTGAACCGCCAAGTGGCCGAGGTGTACGTGGCCAGCGAAAACCTGCTCTCCAGCATGGACCGCGTGACCGGCATGTATGCGGCGCTGGCGGCCTGAGCCCACCCGGAGACTTCCTCAAAAAAATAACGAGCCGCCCCACGATGACCCTGGCAGGCTCGCCGACAACATCCAAAGACACCGAAGGAACCACGATGACCACAACACCCACCCCGCAATGGAAGCTGATCTGCCGCGTGGACGACATCCCCGTGCTGGGCTCGCGCCGTGTGGCGCGCCCACAGGGCCTGGATGTGGCCGTGTTCCGCAACGATGCCGGGGGCGTGTTCGCACTGCTCGACCGCTGCCCTCACAAGGGCGGCCCGCTGTCGCAGGGCATTGTGTTTGGCACGCAGGTGGCGTGCCCGCTGCACAACTGGACGATTGGGTTGTGCGATGGGCAGGCGTCGGCTCCCGACGAAGGCTGCACGCCTAAGTTCGCCGTGAAGGTGGAAGATGGCGCGGTGTATCTGGATGCCCTGGAGCTGGACGAGCATGCGCTCGACCTGGCACGGCCAATGGCAGGCCCGGTGCGGCGCGGCCTAGCGGCCTGAACACCCCGCAACGTCCATCGAACACCAAAGCTATTAAATACATAGCTATCAGCGCTTTTCCATCAAGCGCTAGAGCCCAAAAACATCTGGAATCCACGCCATGCAAGAAACGAAATCCACCTGCCCCTACTGTGGCGTAGGCTGCGGCGTGATCATCGAATCCGAAGGCGCGCAAATCACCGGCGTGCGCGGCGACCCCACCCACCCCGCCAACTTTGGCCGCCTGTGCACCAAGGGCTCGACCCTGCACCTCACGGCCAGCAGCCCCATCACGCTGCAGACCCGCTTGCTGCAGCCCCTGCACCGAGCGCAACGCAGCGATGCTCCCCAGCCCCTGCCGTGGGACGCCGCGCTGAACCTGGCCACCGAAAAATTCGCAAACACCATCCAGAACCACGGCCCCGATGCCGTGGGCTTTTACGTGAGCGGCCAATTGCTCACCGAGGACTACTACGTCTTCAACAAGCTCGCCAAGGGCCTGATCGGCACCAACAACATCGACACCAACTCGCGCCTGTGCATGAGCAGCGCGGTGGCGGGCTACAAGCAGACCCTGGGCGCCGATGCGCCGCCTGCCTGCTACGACGATGTGAAACATGCCCAGTGCCTGTTCATCGTGGGCAGCAATGCGGCCTGGGCGCACCCCATCTTGTTTCGCCGCATTGAAGACGCACGCGCCGCCAATCCCGGCATGAAGGTCATCGTGGCCGACCCGCGCCGCACCGACACGGCCGGCATGGCCGACCTGTTCCTGCCCATCCAGCCCGGCAGCGACGTGATGCTGTTCAACGGCATGCTGCACCTGATGCTGTGGGAGGGTTGGACGGACGCCGAGTACATCGCCGCGCACACCACGGGCTTTGACGAGCTCAAGGCCCTGGTGCGCGACTACACACCCGAACGCGTGGCGCAGACCTGCGGTATCAGCGTGGCCGACCTGACCACCGCCGCCAAGTGGTTTGCGCAGTCCAAAGCCACGCTCAGCCTGTACTGCCAGGGCCTGAACCAGAGCAGCAGCGGCACGGCCAAGAACGCAGCGCTCATCAACCTGCACCTGGCCACCGCACAGATCGGCAAGCCCGGCGCGGGCCCGTTCAGCCTGACGGGCCAGCCCAACGCCATGGGCGGGCGCGAAGTGGGCGGCCTGGCCAATCTGCTCAGCGCCCACCGCGACCTAGCCAATCCCCAGCACCGCGCCGAAGTGGCCGCACTGTGGGGCGTGGCCGATGTGCCGAGCAAGCCGGGAAAGACGGCGGTGGAGATGTTCCAGGCCGCCGCCGACGGCGAGATCAAGGCGCTGTGGATTGCCTGCACCAACCCCGCGCAGAGCATGCCCGACCAGGCCACCGTGCGCCGCGCGCTGCAGCGCGCCGAGTTTGTGATCGTGCAGGAGGCCTTTGCCACCGCCGCCACCTGTGCCTATGCCGACCTGCTGCTGCCCGCCACCACCTGGGGCGAAAAAACCGGCACGGTGACCAACAGCGAGCGCCGCATCTCGCGCGTGCGCACTGCCGTGCCCGCACCGGGCGAAGCACGCCACGACTGGGCCATTGCGGTGCAGGTTGCGCACCATCTGGAGGCACGCCTGCGGCCCGGCCAGCCCACGCTGTTCCCCTACACCACGGACCATGCCGACCAGGGCGCAGAAACCGTGTGGAACGAGCACCGCGAAAGCACACGCGGACGCGACCTGGACATCACCGGCCTGTCGTGGGACATGCTTGAAACTGCAGGCCCCCAGCAGTGGCCACTGCATGAAGGCAGCACCACCGGCAAGGCCCGCCTGTACGAGGATGGCGTTTTCCCTACCGCCGACGGGCGCGCCCGCTTTGCAGCACATGCCTGGTTGCCCACGGCCGAACAACGCGAATCGCGCTACCCCTTCAGCCTGACCACGGGCCGCCTGCGCGACCAGTGGCACGGCATGACCCGCACCGGCACGCTGGGCCGCCTGTTTGGCCATGTGGCCGAGCCCAGCGTGCAGCTGCACCCGCAGGACATGGAGCGGCGCGGCCTGAAGAACGGCGACCTGGTCTATGTGACGAGCAAGCGCGGCAGCATCGTGGTGCCCGCGCAGGCCGACACCACGATGGGGCTGTCGCAGGCCTTCATGGCCATGCACTGGGGCAGCGAATTCTTGAGCGGCTGCTCGTCCACCGGCGAGCGGCTGGCGGGCGTGAATGCGCTCACCACCTCGGCGTATTGCCCCACTTCCAAGCAGCCCGAGCTCAAGCACGCGGCCGTGAAGGTGCTCAAGGCCGAACTGCCGTGGACACTGCTGGCCATGGCGTGGCTGCCCGCCGACAGCGCCCAGGCCACGCGCGAGGCGCTGTCTGCGCTGATGGCGCAGTTCCCGTTTGCGAGCTGCGTGCCCTTCAGCAACAACACGCCGCTGGGCGAACCCGGGCGCGAGCGCGTGGGTGTGCTGCTGCGCGCCGCTGCACACGAGGCACCGCCCGACGCCACTGTGGAGCGCATCGAAGCCCTGATGGGCCTGGCCACGGCCGACACGCTGCGTTATGCCGACAAGAAACGCGGCCAGCGCCGCGCCGCGCGGCTGGCACGCCACGGTGACACCACCACGCTCGAAGGCATTGTGCTCGCGGGCGACACCAGCGCCGAGGGCTGGCTCAAGACCCTGCTGCAGGAAGAACTGCCCGCGCAGACTTATGGCCGTCTGCTATTGGTGCCCGGCGCCAAGGCCCCAGTGGCAGTGCAGTCGCGCGGAAAATCGGTGTGCACCTGCTTCAACGTGACGGACACCGCCATCACCGCCGAGCTGGCCCACTGCCACGGCACCGACGACGACCGCCTGGCCCAGCTACAGGGCAAGCTGCGCTGTGGCACCAACTGCGGCTCGTGCCTGCCCGAACTCAAGCGCATGGTGCGCGCTACGGGGCCACTGGCGTCCAAGCCCCTGGCGCAGGCCACCATATAACCAAAAGTTCTCTGGGTTGCGAGAAAATAGCCTTCAAACCAACAAACCCCACCAGGACTTGTGCAACAGGGCTGCAGCCAGGCGCTTTCGGCACAGACAGTACGCCTGTACGGCAAGCCGAAACAACGACGCTGAAGCCCTGTTACACAAGTCCCGCCACCAAAGACCATGGCCATCGCCCAGTACATCAAGGAAATCGGCCGCGGCGCGCGCGGCGCCAAGCCACTGTCGCGCGAGCAGGCCACCGACCTGTTCGGCCAGGTGCTGGACGGTCAGGTGAGCGACCTGGAGATCGGCGCGTTCTGCCTGGCCATGCGCATCAAGGGGGAGACGTCCGAAGAGATGTGTGGCTTTCTGGATGCCACGCACCAGCGCCTGGCCCTGCTGCCCGCCACCGACCGCCCACTCATCGTGCTGCCCAGCTACAACGGCGCGCGCAAGCTGCCGGTGCTGACGCCGCTGCTGGCGCTGCTGCTGGCGCGCGAGGGGCTGCCCGTGCTGCTGCACGGCATGCGCACCGAGGCGCGGCGCATTTTGGCATCCGACGTGCTTCTAGCGCTTGATGTACCTGCGCTAACAGCTCCTGAAAAAATAGCAAACGGCACCGTGCGCCATATCCACACCCAACACCTGCACGCAGGCCTGGCGCGCCTGCTCTCAGTGCGCGAGGTGGTGGGCTTGCGCAACCCGGGGCACAGCGTGGTCAAGCTGATGAGCCCGTGCGCGGGGCCGTCGGTGGTGGTCACTGCGTACACACACCCCGAATATTTCGAGATGCTGCAGACCACCTTTCGCACACTGGGCGTGAGCGCGCTGCTCTCGCGCGGGCTGGAGGGCGAGGTCGCTACTGATCCGCGCCGCACACCGCGATACGACGGTTTTGTGCACGGCGTGCACGCGGTGCTGGAATCACAGCAGCCCGGGACCGCCAGCGAGGTGCCCGGCTTACCCACCGAGATCGACGTGGCCACAACGGCCAGTTACACCCGCTGCGTGCTGGCGGGCGAGTTGCCGATTCCGCCTGCGATTGAGCGCCAGGTGGAACATATCTTGCGACTTGCGGAACAAACCAATTCGGAGACATCCCCATGAGCCGCCCCACCCACACCAACACCCTGCCCCCTTCCAAGCCCCACCTCGGAACGGGCGGCAGCTGCACGCTGGTGGGCGCTGGCCCCGGCGACCCGGAACTGCTCACTATCAAGGCGCTTAAGGCCATCCAGGCCGCCACCGTGCTGCTGGTGGATGACCTGGTGAGCGACGCCATCGTGGCGCACGCCTCGCCCACAGCCCGCATCGTCTACGTGGGCAAACGCGGCGGCTGCAAGAGCACGCCCCAGGCCTTCATCGAGAAGCTGATGCTGATGGCGGTGAACGAGGGCGAGAACGTGGTGCGCCTCAAGGGCGGCGACCCGTTCATCTTCGGCCGGGGTGGTGAAGAAGTGGAGCACCTGCGCGCGGCAGGCGTGCCGGTCACCGTCATCAACGGCATCACGGCGGGCCTGGCGGGCCTGACCTCGCTGGGCGCGCCGCTCACCCACCGCGAGCATGCCCACGGCGTGGTGTTCGTCACCGGCCACGCCAAGCCCGGCGATGCTGGCACCGACTGGCGCCAACTGGCCGCCACGGCCCGCGACGCCAAGCTCACGCTCGTGATCTACATGGGTGTGAGCGGCGCTGCCACCATCGAGCAGGAGCTGCTCACCGGCCTGCCCGCCAGCACGCCCGTGGCCATCATCCAGCACGCCAGCCTGCCCCATCAGCGCCACGCGGTCACCACATTGGGAGCCCTGCACGCCACCATCGCGCGCGACGGGCTCGCCAGCCCCTCGGTGATCGTTGTGGGGGATGTGGTGCGGGGTGTGGCGCTGGCGTCGCAGGATGCCCCCGCTGGCGCCCCGCTGGCGCGCCGCGCTGTTTAGAACTCCACAAGGCAGGGTTTTCCGGCGCACCGGCAACTCTGGTGCACGGGGTGCGCCATGCCGGTGCCCTCTGTCCCACATCCCCCACTACCCCAGGACGGACAGGCTCCCTGTTTGCGCTCCTTGCTGCCTGGCGCGTGCCCCGCCCTGCACGGATGCACCAACGACACAGGCGGCGCGCGCACAAGTCTTGTTTGCCGCGCGCATCCTGCACATTGGCCCGGGTATTGCTTGAAACATGTATCTGAATGCAATGAGCGAAAGGACCCCCATGGCAGCCTATTCCCTTTCCCCACGCACCGGCACCACTCCAGCGCCCTTCACCCCGTCGATGGCCACATCGTTGGCACCCCGTGACAACGAGATGTCGCTGGTCAACCTCGCCGCGCGCCAGCGCATGTTGTCCCAGCGCATGGTTCTGCAGACCGTGCTGGCAGCGGGCGGCAGCGACTTGCACCTAAAAGCTGCGCGCAGTTCACTGGCCCTCTTCACCGCCAGCCAGGCGCGGCTGGTGGACACGCCTCGCCACCTTGAAGCCGCCGACGCCGAACGCATCCGCAAGGTGTATCAAGGCCCCAGCGGCGTAGGCGCCACCATCGACGCCTTTGCACAACAGGTGGGCACCGTCCTGGACTTCACGGAACGTCGCAGCCCACGTGTCGAGGAAGTGTTGGACCGCCTGGTGCAAACCACCGACAGCGTGCTGGAAGCACTCAACGCCGCCACCACCGTGTTTGATCAAGTGGGCAAGGCCAAGTCCGAAACCCTCATGAAAGAACTGGCGGGCATCGTGGCTTCCATCCAGACAGTGGCCCGCGAGGCCAAGGTGGTCAGCTTCAATGCCCAGGTCATGGCCGCCCGCGCAGGCCAGCACGGACGGGAATTCGCGGTGGTGGCCAACGTACTGTCGGGTATCACCAACGAAATAGACGGCCTTTCGCTACAGGCAGTATCGCTGGCTGGACGCAGCCGTGGCGCAGCCTGAAAAGGGCGCAACAGGCACTTACAATTGACAGCCATTGGAAACGGTGGCCGATGGGCAGAGCGCCCACACTCAGCCCACCACCGGGCCGTAGCCCGGCTGCAGCGGGCCTGTCCTCTTTCACGCCAGACACACAACACTTTCGGGAGATGCGTAAGCCATGAAGATCACCACCCTGTGCAAGAGCCTGGCGTTGGCCGGTTGCCTGTTGGCAAGTACCAGCATGGCCTGGAGCTACGAAATCAATGCAGGCAAGGTGCTGGACGGTGCGGGCAAGGCCATCCAGCTGCGCGGCGTCAACTGGTTTGGCTTTGAGACCAACAACCATGTGGTGCATGGCCTGTGGGCGCGCAACTGGACTGAAATGATCACGCAAATGCAGGCCCAGGGCTTCAACGCCGTGCGCCTGCCGTTCTGCCCCGCCACCCTGCACGGCTCGGCGCCGCCCAGCAGCATCGACTACGGCCGCAATGCCGACCTGCAGGGCCTCTCGGCCATCCAGGTGATGGACAAGGTGGTCACGGAACTGAGCAACCGTGGCATGTATGTGCTGCTGGACCATCACACCCCCGATTGCCAGACCATCAGTGAACTCTGGTACACCCAGAGCTACAGCGAACAGCAATGGATCAGTGATCTGACCTTTGTCGCCCAGCGCTACGCAGGCGTACCCGGCGTCATCGGCATCGATATCAAGAACGAACCCCACGGCGCCGCCACCTGGGGCACGGGCAACAACGCCACCGACTGGAACCGCGCCGCCGAGCGCGCAGCCGCTGCCGTATTGCCGCTGGCTCCCCATTGGCTAATTGCCGTGGAAGGCATCGGCGAGAACCCCAGCTGCTCGGGCAGCAACGCGCACTTCTGGGGTGGCAACCTCGAACCTCTGGCCTGCACGCCCCTGAACATCCCCGCCAACCGCCTGCTGCTGGCGCCGCACACCTACGGGCCGGATGTCTACGTGCAGCCTTACTTCAATGCTTCGAACTTCCCGAGCAACATGCCGGCCATCTGGGATCAGCATTTTGGCCAGTTCGTGCAGGCCGGTTATGCCGTCATGCTGGGCGAGTTCGGCGGCAAATTTGGCCGGGGCGATGCGCGGGATGTTCAGTGGCAGAACGCGCTGGTGGACTACATGGTCGGCAAGGGCATGCGCAGCGGCTTCTACTGGTCGTGGAACCCCAACAGCGGCGACACCGGCGGCATTCTGGACGATGACTGGACCACCGTGCGCACCGACAAGGTCCAGTTGCTGCAGCGCCTCTGGGGCGATGGTTCGACGCCAACAACACCTACGACGCCAACCACTCCCACAACGCCGACAACGCCCACCCCACCGACGCCTACCGGTGGCTTCTCGGTGCAGGAAATGATGGACAGCGTCTGGAACGCAGGCTATTGCCAGCGGGTCCGCGTCACCAACCAGGGCACCGCCGCTGGCAACTGGGCGATCACCATCCCGGTGAGCGGCACCATCAACAATCTTTGGAATGCCACATGGACGCAGGCTGGCAGCAACCTGAACGCGTCCGGTGTGGACTGGAACAAGACCCTCGCCCCCGGGGCAGCTGCCGAATTCGGTTTCTGCGCCGCGCACTAGGAGTGTGGGCGGCAGAAGGCATCGAAGCGAAACGTGCGAAAACCGAGGATCGCGTGGTGCTACCGACAAGCCCAGGGTGGGCCCCTGGGCGCAGGAGGTGGTACCACGCGAGACCGGTTTATCGCGCGTTGCAGCCGATGCTCCTTCTGCTGCCCACACTCCTAGGCAACTTTCGCCCCCATGGAACCAGGGCTCCTGCCATGCAGGGGCCCTTTTTTTTGTTCCGGGTTCTCGACCTACCCCCCGGCGGTCTCGCGCACCTGCCGGAAACGCTCCGCCAACTCCTTGCGCAAGGATTTGCGCAGCAGTGCCGCATCCCAGCGGCGGCGTTCGTCGGGCGTGGAAGGCGACAGCGGCGGCACCTGCACCGGCTTGCGCGCCTCGTCTACCGCCACCATCGTGAAGAAGCAGCTGTTCACATGCCGCACCACCTGGGAGCGGATGTCTTCGGCCACCACCTTGATACCTACCTCCATCGATGAGGAACCGGTGTAGTTCACGCTGGCCAGGAAGGTCACCAGCTCTCCCACATGGATGGGCTGCAGGAACATCACCTGGTCCACACTCAAGGTCACCACATAGCAGGCCGAATAGCGGCTTGCGCACGAATAGGCCACCTGGTCCAGCAGCTTGAGAATGGCCCCGCCGTGCACATTGCCCGAAAAATTGGCCATGTCGGGGGACATCAGCACCGTCATGCTGAGTTGGTGTGAAGGGATGTTCATGCCGCGATTTTAGGGCTCCCCCGTGTCGCAGGCGCAACGCTGCGGGCCGCTACACTCGCGCCACACAAGCCAGATCACGGCCCATCAAAAAAGCCAAGCAGGCCGGGAGGCCAGAGGGGAAACCATGCTCGAAATCGACAAGCTCAATGAATTCACCGAGAGCCATGGCGCGCTGCGTACCGGGCGCGGGCTGGTGTCGGGCGTGATTGCACTCACGCTGGCCATCCTGTGTTTTCTGGGCGTGCTGGCCTTCCACTTCCCCGAGTACCTGACGACACCACAGCTGCGCAAGAGCTACGACGTGACGGTGATTCGCACCATCATGCTGACCGCCATGGCCATCGCGGGGGGCATCTCCCTCGTCAACATCCTCTTCAACCGTTCGCGCTGGCTGGCCACGTTTGCCTTTGCCATGGTGGCGCTGGCGGCGTTCCTGGGCGGCCACAAGGTGGAGGTGGACCCAAACTTCCCTGACAACACACCGTACATCGGCCTGGACTGGTTCATCCTCGACCTGCTGGGCAGCTCGCTGATCTTCATCTTCATCGAGAAACTCTTTGCACTGCGCAAGGACCAGCCCATCTTCCGCGCCGAGTGGCAAACCGACTTCCACCACTTCATCGTGAACCACATGGTGGTGGGCTTTGTGCTCCTGGCCACCAACCTCATCGTGCACAAATTTTTTGGCTGGGCGGCCAACGACGGTATTCGCGGCTGGGTACAGGGCCTGAACTTCTGGGTGGCGCTGTTCCTCATCGTGCTGGTGGCCGATCTGGTGCAGTACTGGACGCACCGTGCCTACCACGAGGTGCCGCTGCTGTGGCGCCTGCATGCGGTGCACCACAGCGTGAAAAGCATGGACTGGATGGCCGGCTCGCGCCAGCACATCCTGGAGCTGCTCATCACCCGCACACTGGTGCTGGCGCCCATCTACGTTCTGGGTTTCAGCAAGGAAGTGATCGACGCCTACATCGTCATCGTGGGCTTCCAGGCCGTTTTCAACCACGCCAACGTGAGCGTGCGCCTGGGCCCGCTGCGCTACGTGCTCGTCACGCCCAACTTCCACCACTGGCACCACAGCCAGGACCAGGAGGCGCTGGACAAGAACTACGCGGCGCACTTTGCGTTTCTGGACTACCTGTTTGGCACCGCCGTCAAAAGCACCAAGCTCTGGCCCGAACACTACGGCGTGCTGGGCGACTACGTGCCCAACGGGTTTGTGAAGCAGTTCAAGTTTCCGTTCACATGGAAGGGCTGAGAGGCTGATTCGCCTCCCCCTCCCCACCTAAGAGGGCTACAGCTTGCCGAGTTCGGCTTCGAGCGCTTTGAGCTGGTTGCGCAGCTCCTCGGTTCGGGCCTCACACGCGGCTTTGTCCTTGCCCGCTGCAGCCGCGCGTTCCTGCGCGAACTGGGAGCCTTGTGCCAGGGTGCTGCGCCGCAGCGGGCCTGCATGGGCCACTGCGGCATCCGGTGCCGTTGCCGCGCATTCCTGCTGGTTGCGTTCGAGGGCCGCGCGCGCCTGAGGCACGCCCTGGTTCTGCAGATAGTGTTTGCGCTGCCAGGTGGGGCCGAAGGCGCCCTCCTTCGCGGTGGAGGGGCCGGGAGGAACAGGGGTGGCGCCCTGCATGGCTGGCTTCACCTCGATCTTCTCGCCCTGGCCCAGGCAAGGGCCATCCTGGAACGACACCTTGCCATCGGCATCCGTGCATTTGTTGACGGCCCAGGCCGGGGCCAGAAAGCCCAGCACCAGGGCGCAGGCGGCACAGCGTATCGGATTCATGGAATAGTCCTCGGCGGGTGGATGCCACATGCTACCGCGCCGCGCACGACCGGTTCAGAGCCTCCTTGGTGGCATCGAGGCCTTGACCGACACCAACAAGGCGTGCCCCAGGGCTGGGGGTAGCCGCTCCAGTTTCAAAAAGGGATTGGGATAGACGCCTGTCCCTAACTTGACGCACCCCCGGTAAAAACCCGGTGGGTGCGCGGCTACCGCACTCCTACCATCGCCGCACCTTGAGGCCACGGTGGCCACGACCAGGAGGAGCTGTTTGATGAAGACCCACGTTGCCTTGCCCGTTAGCCAGCGGCTTTCACAGGCGCGCCGCCGCAGCCTCGTGCTGGCACTGGGAGGCGGTGCGGCCTTGGCCAGCCTGTCCGCCAGGGCGCAACCCGCTCCGGGCAAGGGCGACATTCTCATTGGCCGGCCTACCGCGCTGTCGGGTGGCATGGCCCCCTTTCTTGCGCCCATCCATGAAGGACAGGACGCTGCAGTGGAAGACGCCAATGCCAAGGGCGGCATTGGCGGACGCAAGATTCGCCTGGTGACGCTCGACGACGGGTTCGATCCGCGCCGCACGCTGGAGAACGCCAGGCAGCTGAGCGAGAAGGAGGGCGTGCTGGCCTTGTTTGGCGTGTCGGGCACCTCTCAGGTGATGGCGCTGCTGCCCTACTTGGTGCAAGCCAAGCTGCCACTGATCTCGGTGTACACGGGAAGCCCTGCCATCCGGGCGCAGCAGCATCCCTACCTCTTCACCACACGCGCCAGCTATGCCGACGAGCTGGTCAAGATCGTGCGCAACCTGGTGGCAGTGCAGACCTCCCGCATTGCCGTGGCCTACGAGAACAACGACTTTGGCAAGCTGCTGCTGCCGCTGGTCGAAAAAACCATTGCCGCCGAAGGCGCGAGGCTGGCCGGCTCGCATGCCATCGCGCCAACCGGGGCAGACGCCAACGACGCCGCAAAGGCCCTGGCTGCCCAGAAACCACAAGCCGTGCTGCTGGTGGCGGCGGGGCCGCCCGTGGTGGCCTATGTGCGGGCCAACCGCGCGCACCTCGGAGTGCCGGTCTACACCTTGTCGCTGGGCGCAGGCTCCGCAGTGCTCAAGGCGCTGGGTGACGACGCGCGCGGCTTGGCCGTTGCACGCACCGGCCCCTCGCCCACCAAGCCCACCATTGCGCTCACGCGGGACTTCCAGGCGTCCATGAAGCGCCACGACAAGCCTGTGGACTACGACCGCTACACCGGCTACATGGATGCGCGCGTGCTGATTGAAGGCCTGCGCGCAGCAGGGCCTGGCGTCACCCGGGCCAGCCTGGTCCAGGCCATGGAAGGCCTGGGCAACCTTGACCTGGGCGGCTACAGCTACCAGTTCAGCCCACAGAACCACCACGGCTCGAACTACGTGGACATCGCGGTGGTGGGCTCTGGCGGGGTGTACCGGCAGTGATGGCGTGAGGGCCCGATGAACGCTGCGGCGACAATGGCGGCCCTGTCACCGCTGCCTGTTCATCACTGTGTCCCACACTTCCCCTGTTTTTGACGTCGTCATCATCGGCGCCGGTGCTGCCGGCCTGTTCTGCGCGGGCCAGGCGGGCCAGCGGGGCCTGAAGGTGCTGCTGATCGACCACGCCGAAAAGGTGGCCGAAAAGATCCGCATATCGGGCGGCGGACGCTGCAACTTCACCAACCGCGACCTGGACCCCGCCGCGCCCCATAAACACTTTGTGGGGCAGAACCCGCAGTTCTGCCGCTCGGCGCTGTCACGCTATACGCCCGCCGACTTCATTGCGCTGGTGCAAAAGCACGGCATTGCCTTCCACGAAAAACACAAGGGACAGCTGTTTGCCGACCGCTCGGCCGAGGACATCATTGCCATGCTGCTGGCCGAGTGCGCAGCGGGCCAGGTGACGCACTGGCAACCTTGTGCGGTCAAAAATATAAAGTTTTTGGCCCCTGGCGCTTATCCATCAAGCGCTACCAGCTATCAAATTGATACTGACCGTGGCCCGGTGCAAGCGCGCTCGCTGGTCATTGCCACGGGAGGGCTGTCCATTCCCAAGATCGGCGCCACCGACTTTGGCTACCGACTGGCGCAGCAGTTCAACATCCCGCTTGTCGAGCGCCGCCCAGGCCTGGTGCCGCTGACTTTTGATGGCACGGGCTGGGCGCCGTATGCACAGTTGGCCGGCTTGGCGCTTCCGGTGCAAATCAGCACCGGTGTCCATGAAGGCCCCCACGCCCCACCGCTGCGCGGATCGCTGCCCCCCGAGGGGGCCGTTTTTGCCTTGGGGCGGCCCGGCGGCAAAAAGAAAGCCCGTATGGCCTTCGACGAAGACCTGCTGTTCACCCACCGGGGCCTTTCGGGCCCGGCCGTGCTGCAGATCTCCAGCTACTGGCAGGAAGGCACGCCGCTGGCCATCAACCTCGCGCCCACGGTGGATCTGCCCGCCGCGCTGGCGCAGGGCAAGGCCCGCTCCCGCAAGCTGATCGCCAACGAACTGGCCACCCTGGTCCCCAGCCGCCTGGCCGATGCCTGGGCGCAGCGCGAGGCCGACTGGCAGCGCCCCATCAATGAGGCCAGCGACAAGGCCCTGGCACGGTTGGCCGAGCAGCTGGCGCGCTGGGAGCTGACGCCCACGGGCACCGAGGGCTACAAGAAGGCCGAGGTCACGCTGGGCGGCGTGGACACCAAGGCGCTGTCGCAGCAGACCATGGAGTGCAAGACGCAGCCCGGCCTGTACTTCATTGGCGAAGTGGTGGACGTGACGGGCTGGCTGGGGGGCTACAACTTCCAGTGGGCCTGGGCCAGCGCTGCGGCGTGCGCGCAGGCGTTGGCAGTGACACCCCCCTGAGGCCCTGCGGGCCTTCCCCCCGCTCTCGCTACGCTGCCGCGACCTCTCGCGTCAACAATCCGCGATGCTGTCGGGCCCAGGCCTCTAACTGGTCGGCAGGCAGCGGGCGGCTGAAGTGGTAGCCCTGCAGCTCTTCGCAGTCCAGCGCACTCAGCACCTGCGCCGTGGCCAGGTCTTCCACCCCCTCGGCCACAATCTTGAGGCCCAGCGTGTGGCCCAGCGCGATGATGGCGCGCGTGATCGCCATGTCGGCGGGGTTGCTCAGCATGTCGTGCACGAAGGACTTGTCCACCTTGAGCCGGTCGATGTCAAAGCGCTTGAGGTAGGCCAAGCTGGAATACCCGGTGCCAAAGTCGTCGATGGACAACTGCACGCCCAGCGATTTGAGCGCGGCCAGTTGCTGCTCGGCCGCGTGGGCGTTGTCCATGAGCTGTGACTCGGTGATCTCCAGCTCCAGCCGGTGGGCCGGCATGCCGGTGCGCGCCAGCAGCGCCTCGATGTCGCTGACCAGCAGCGGGTCAGCCAGCTGCGCGGCCGAGAGGTTGACCGAGATGGAGACATGCGCCAGCGGATGGACCAGCGCGCGCGCGGATGGGCCCGACAGCGGCACCTGCCATCGCACCCATTGCTCGCAAGCCTGCTGCAGCACCCAGCCGCCGATCGCGCGGATCATGCCGGTCTCCTCGGCAATGGGGATGAATTCGCTGGGCGGGATGTGGCCCAGGGTGGCGTTGTTCCACCGCAGCAGGGCCTCCACGCCCAGCAGGCCGCCGCCCTTGGCGGCCAGACGCGGCTGGTAATGCAGGCTCAGTTCCTGGCGCTCCAGCGCGCGGCGCAGTTGCTGCTCCATCGTCTGGCGGGCCAGCGCGCGCTGGTCGGTCTCGGCCGAATAGAACAGCGCCATGTCGCGGCCCGTGGTCTTGGCCTCGTACATGGCGGCGTCGGCACGGCGCATGAGCTCGTCGATGTCGCTGCCGTCCTCGGGGTAGACGGCGATGCCCACACTGCACGACACGTTCAGCTCGTGCCCTTCCACCGGGTGGCTCTGGCGGATGAGCGGAATCAGGCGCCGCTCCACCAGCTGCTGCACATCCTCGCGCCCGGCCACGTCGCGCATCACCACCACGAACTCGTCGCCGCCCAGGCGGCTGACCGTGTCGCGGCTGCGCACGGCCTGCGTGAGGCGCCCGGCTACCGAGCGCAGCAGGCCGTCGCCGATGTGGTGACCCAGCGTGTCGTTGATGGCCTTGAAGCGGTCCAGGTCGATGAATAGCACGGCCACCTTCTCGCCCGTGATCGGCGCCTGCGCCAGCGCCATTTGCAGACGCTGCACGCACAGCGAACGGTTGGGCAACTCGGTGAGCACGTCGTGGTGCGCCAGGAACTGAATGCGCTCTTCGCTGCGCTTGCGGTCGGTGATGTCGATGGCGATGCCGATGTGGTTGGCCAACGTACCACCCTTGGTCTCGCGCACGGCCGACACCATGAGCCAGGCCGGATAGGTCTCGCCCGAGCGGCGGCGAAACCGCACCTCGCCCTGCCACGACTCCTTGTCGAGCATGGTGCGGTGGATCTGCGCCGACAGCGGCTCGGCACCCGACTCTTCCAGCAGAAAGCCCAGGTCCTCGCCGATGACCTCGTAAAAGTCGTAGTGCGTGCTGCGGCAGAACGCCTTGTTCACGCTGATGATCTGCTGATCGGCGTTCATGATGATGATGCCCTCGGACGAGGCCTCGAACACCTTGGCCCACAGCTCCAGCCGCTGCTCCATCACTTTGAGCACATTGATGGGCGTGAACGCGGTGAGCACCGAATCGCGCCCCTGGAACTGCAGGCGCCGCGCCGACAACACGGCCCAGGAAGGCTCGGCGGTGCCCTTCCAGCGCACCTCGAACTCATCGACCGAGCCCTGGTCCGCCAGGCGCTGGAAGAAGCGCGCCCGCACGCCGGGCTCCAGCCCCACGGCCCACGGGTCGGTCTTGCGGTCACCCAGCCAGTGGGCAGCCGGGGCGTTGGAGTGCAGCACTTCGTGCTCGGGCACCGAGGTGACCACCATGGGGATGGGGAAGGCCTCCACCAGCTCGCGCTGGGCCTCGGCAGCGCGGGCGCTGGCGGCCAGTTCCTGCTGTAGCACGCGGTCGCGGTCAAGCTGGGACAGCATTTCATTGAAAGCCGTGACGAGACGCCCGATCTCGTCACGGCTGACCCAGTGCGCGCGCAGTGTGTGGTCGCCGCTCTTGCGCACCTCGTCGGCCACCCGCGCCAGTTGCTGCAGCGGCTTGGCGATCTGCCGCGCCACCAGCGTCACGAGGGAGAGGATGCAGCCCAGCAGCACCAGCGCGGTGCCCAAATGCAGCCACATGCGAGCGAAGAGCCCATCCACACGGCGGTTGAGCAGCCGCTCCAGGTCCACGATGCCCACCGTCCAGGCATCGCGCAGCGCACCCAGCACCTGCATCTGCTGCGTGCCCACCTGCGCCATGGTCAGGCGCGACTCCCCCGCCGCCACGCCCTGCAGCAACGCCTGGAAGCCCTCCAGGGATTGGTGGAGCGCCTCGCGCGGCCCCTGCAAGGCCGCCCGCATTTCGGGCGAGCCTGCGATGAATGCCTGGTTGTAGTCCGCCTCAATGCCCTGCATCACAGCATCCAGCCGCCCCACCAGCGTGAGCAGCTCAAAGGACCACTGCGGACCGCGCCCGGTCTGCGCCGCGTTCAAGAACACCACCGTGTCGTGCACCGCCTGCAGCAGCTCTGGAAACCGCAGCACCACCAGCGACATGCCGTAGTAGCTGTCGAGATCCGGGTCCAGAATCAGGTTGGACTGGTTGCCTACCGTGGTCAGCAGCTCGCGGCCCTCGCGCAGCAGCTGGCTGCGCATCCCGGTCAGCACCTGCGCATCCGTTGCAGACGGCGGCCTGGCGGCCAGCTGCCCGAGCACCATGCTGAAGCGTTCGCCCACTTCCTGCGTGCGCAACTGCTCGTCATACGCCTTGCGCACGCCCGTCAGCCGTGCAATCACATCGCCCGCCAGCGGCGGCTGCTGGGATGCATCCAGAAACTGCCCCATGAGCCCGTCGCGGAGCACCGCCGCATACGTGGTGCCCACGATCTCCTTGCGTGTGAAATCGATGGCCACGTACTTTTCGTGGATCAGGATGCTGGACACATAGATCACCGCCGACAGGTCCAGCAGATAGATGAGCATGAGCTTGCGCCCCACACTGAGGCGGCCCAGCCAGCCCGAAACGCGGTGCATGAATGCCATGGTGTCTGTGGCGGCAGGCCCACCCGGGCGGATGACCTGGGCAACCCACCGACGGTGGTAAGTGATTGTTACAACGTGAAGCAATTTCCACGCCATTGCGCGGCCTGAGGATGGACGGAGGCAGTGCTTCCGGTGAGCACGACCTCAGTCCTTATTCGGGCGCGGCCCGCAGCAGTGCCACATGGCCCTTGCCCAGCCAGGCCACCAGTGGCGGCGCCCCGCAGCGAGAGACGGGACGCAGGGAGCTGCACAGGGGGTACTTCCCATCCGCGCCACAAAGGCTATAATCTCCGGCTTTGCTGGCAATGCCCCGTCGGCCAAATACTAGTTACAGACGGGGAAACCGCTCTGTACGGACTTGAGGCCCGATCTCCCCAAGCCCCTCTGCAGGCACCATTTGGAAAACCATTAGCTAATGACTACGATCCGCGTAAAAGAAAACGAACCCTTTGACGTTGCACTGCGCCGCTTCAAGCGCACCATTGAAAAGCTCGGCCTGCTGACCGACCTGCGCGCCCGTGAGTTCTACGAAAAGCCCACCGCCGAGCGCAAGCGCAAGAAGGCAGCCGCCGTGAAGCGCCACTACAAGCGCGTTCGCAGCATGCAACTGCCCAAGAAGATGTACTGATCCATCTTCGGCCCCGAGCCTTTTGCTTGGGTCCCAAAACCCGCGCTAGGGACGCCAAGCGCGGGTTTTTGTTTTTCGGGTTTGCCAAAAGGCTTTCTGGCGTCGTTGCAACGCCTTGCCGTAGCGAGACTACTGTCTGCGGCGTTGACGCCTAGCCAGAAAGCCTTTTGGCAAACCCTTGTCCCTGTTTGAAACCCAAAAAAAGGAAGCCGCCATGAGCCTCAAGGACCAGATCACCGAAGACATGAAGACCGCCATGCGCGCCAAGGACAGCGAGCGCCTGGGCACCATCCGCCTGCTGCAGGCTGCGATGAAGCAAAAGGAAGTGGACGAGCGCATCGAGCTGGACGATGTGGCCGTGGTCGCCATCGTGGACAAGCTCATCAAGCAGCGCAAGGACTCGATCACCGCCTTTGAAGGCGCGGGCCGCCAGGACCTGGCCGACAAGGAAAAGGCCGAGATGGCTGTGCTGCAGGCCTATCTGCCCGAGCGCATGTCGGCCGAAGAAACGCTGGCCGCCGTGAAGGCCATCGTGGCCGAAATCGGCGCATCAGGCCCTGGCGACATGGGCAAGGTGATGGGCGTGGTCAAGACCCGCCTGGCGGGCAAGGCCGACATGGGCCAGGTGTCGGCTGCGGTGAAGGCGGCGCTGGCGGGCTGACCGCCCCCTCACCACCACCCAGTCAGTATCTTTTTGATAGCTGCTACCGCTTGCCAGACGGGCGGTAGCAGCTATTTTTGCTTCAAACCTGGGTGCTTCCCCCCGCGTCGGCATCCCGCGCCATCCACCCGGCGCGGAAATGCTCCTGCAGAAACTCCACGCACACCCGCACCTTGGCCGACCGCTCCAGCCGCGTGGGGTACACGGCCCACACATTGGCCTCCTGCTGCCACTGCGGCAGCACCTGCACCAGGCGCCCGGTCTTCAGGTGCGCGCCCACATCCCACAACGAGCGCAGCACCACGCCACGCCCGTCCACCGCCCACTGCACGGCCATCTCGCCGTTGTTGGCCGACAGCGGGCCGCGCACCTTGACCGATTCTTCCTGCGCGCCGCAGCGCAGGCGCCACACGCCAAACGGGTGGTCGCGTTCCTTGATCACCAGGCAGTCATGCGCAGCCAAGTCCGCCACCGTGCGCGGAGCGCCCTTGCGCTGCAGGTAGGCGGGCGCTGCGCACAGCACGCGGTGGTTGTCGGCAAGGCGGCGCGCGATCAGGTGTGGGGCAATTTCATCGCCCACGCGCACATCCAGGTCAAACCCCTCGCCCGCCACATCCACCAGCCGGTCAAATACCTCCAGCCGCACCTGCAGCCCCGGGTGCTGCTCCACCAGACGCGACAGGGCAGGCGCCACGATCTGCCGCCCAAAGCCGAAGCTGCTGCTCACGCGCAGCAGCCCGCGCGGCTCGCTGCGCGTGATGGCCACCTCCTGCATGAGTTGCTCCATGTCGTCCAGGATGCGCAGCGCCCAGTGGAAAACGCGCTCGCCTTCCTCCGTCACCGCCACCCGGCGGGTGGTGCGATGCAGCAGCATGACCTGCAGGTCCTGCTCCAGCAGGCGGATGCGCTTGCTCACATAGGCGGGCGACGTGCCGAGCTCTGCAGCGGCCGCGCCAAAGCTGGACTTGCGAACCACCGCCGTAAAAACGCGCAAATCGTCGGCTGAGGGGTTTTTATGCACGATGTGTGAAAAATGGAGCCACAGTTGGCAGATTGTAGTTTTTGATGGCTCTCGAAATAATGCAGTGCACACACCGGCCGCACCCACCTGCGGCTTCCCTCTACCCTGCCCCCACCCTACCCAGCACCATGAACGCCCCCACCACCAAGACCTACCGCATCGCCGTCCTGCCCGGAGACGGCATCGGCAAAGAAGTCATGCCCGAAGGCCTGCGCGCCATCCAGGCCGCTGCAGCCCGCTTTGGCTTTGAACTGCAGTTGCACGAATTCGAATGGGCCAGCTGCGACTACTACGCCCAGCACGGAAAAATGATGCCCGACGACTGGAAGGCGCAACTGTCGGGCATGGACGCCATCTTCTTCGGCGCCGTGGGCTGGCCCACCACCGTGCCCGACCATGTGTCGCTGTGGGGATCGCTGCTCAAATTCCGCCGCGAGTTCGACCAGTACATCAACCTGCGCCCCGTGCGCCTGTTTGAAGGCGTGCCTTGCCCCCTGGCTGGCCGCAAGCCCGGCGACATCGACTACTACGTGGTGCGCGAAAACACCGAGGGTGAATACACATCGCTCGGCGGCATCATGTACGAAGGCACCGACCGCGAGATCGTGATCCAGGAGTCTGTCTACTCGCGCCACGGTGCGAACCGCCTCTTGAAGTTCGCGTTCGAGCTGGCCCAAAGCCGCCCTAAGAAGCACGTCACCCTGGCCACCAAAAGCAACGGCATTGCCATCAGCATGCCCTGGTGGGACCAGCGCGCCGACGACGTCGCCAAGGGCTACCCCGAGGTCACGCTGGACAAGCAACACATCGACATCCTCACCGCCCGCTTTGTGCTGCAGCCCGGCCGCTTTGACGTGGTTGCGGCCACCAACCTGTTTGGCGACATCTTGAGCGACCTGGGCCCGGCCACCACCGGCACCATTGGCCTGGCCCCCTCCGCCAACCTGAACCCCGAGCGCAACTTCCCCAGCCTGTTCGAACCCGTGCACGGCTCGGCACCCGACATCTATGGCAAGAACATTGCGAACCCGATTGCCATGATCTGGTCGGGCGCGCTGATGCTGGACTTCCTGACCCAAGGTCAGGGTGCAGGGCGCCAGGCGCACGATGCCATCGTCACGGCCATCGAAGAAACCCTCAAGAGCGGCCCGCGCACGCCGGACCTGGGCGGCACGGCCAGCACCACGCAGGTGGGCGAGGCCATTGCGGCGCGGGTGGCAGCCGTTTGATCGATCTTGCGCAGCGCTCCTGATTCAATAGCTGCTAGCGCTCTCTAATAAAGCGCTAGCAGCCAATTTCACTAAGAATTGGCTATCAGCCACCACCTGGCGGGACCTTGTAATGTTCGCTGATGCGGTGTTCGGCGCGCTCTGCCGCAGCGGCGACCCGCGCCGAACCGCTCTGTACCCGCGCCCAACACCACCGCAGCACGCCAGCAAGTGCGAGCCCTGCGTTTCGCGCCGCAGGGTGGGCAGGGACAGACGGATGTGTGACGCGGCGGTAGGAGTGTTTCATAGCGCAGCGATGCTCGCGCCGGGCTTACCATCTGTAAAGTTGAATTCAATGACGATTCACTTCACAAAACCTGATGCGTAACCTCAACCTCGACCAGTTGCAAACCCTGATCGCCATCGCCGACCTGGGCACCTTTGCCGCCGCCGCGCAGGCGCTGCACCTGGCGCCGCCCACGGTCAGCATGCACATCAAGGAATTGGAGTCGCGCCTGGATGCCGCGCTGGTGGTGCGTGGCCGCCGCCAGGCAGACCTCACGCCTGCGGGCGAGGTGCTGGTGCGCGAGGGCCGCCAACTGCTGCTGGCCAGCGACGACCTGGTGGAGCGCGTGCGCCGCCGCGCCTCGGGGCGCGAGGGCATCGTGCGCGTGGGGGTGTCGGCGGGCGTAAGCACGCGCCTGCTGCCCCGCATGCTGGAGGCGCTGGCAGCGCGCTGCCCCGGTGTGGAGATCCGGCTGGAGGCCGTGGGCTCGGCCGATTCGATGCAGCGGCTCAAGGCAGGCACGCTGGACATTGCCATCGTTGCCAGCCCCCAGCCGCCGCTGGCCGAGGTGAAGCAAACGCCCTGGCGCAACGACCCCATGGTGGCCCTGCTTCCTGCCGCGTGGGACGCGCCAGACCGCATCGGTCCCGACTGGCTGGCCAGCCGCCGCTGGGCCTCGTTCGCCCCCGCCACACAAATGCACGGGCTGATTGCGAACTGGTTTGGCCAGGCGGGCCACCACCCCCGCCCCTTTCTGGCCCTGAGCTACCCCGGCGCGCTCAAAAGCCTGGCGGTGGCCAGCCAGTGCGCCGCGCTGCTGCCGATGGAGGAGGTGGAGGACCTGAAGGGGGCAACCGACGTGCAGATCCGCCCCCTGCAGCCCCCACTCATGCGCCCCATGGCCGTGGCGCACCGCCACCAGCCACCGCCCTCACCGGCCGTGGAGGGCGTGCTGCAAGTACTGGCCGAATTTGCAGACTTCGCGGAGTGATGGCTGGGCTTACCGCCCGCCATCACGCTAGCGGCAAGCCCAGAGAACCTGAAGTTACAAAGGCCCTCACCATGGCGAGGGCCTTTGTGAGAGACAGAGGACTAAAGTCCCACGATGCACACCGGCAGGCTGCCCCCACGGCATACCGTATCCGTGGGCGTCAGCTCCCCGCCACCTTCATGCGATTGACCAGGATCGAACCCACGGTCTTGGCCCCGTAGTTGTAGGCATCCGCCCCCACAGCCTCGATGCCCTTGAGCATGTCTTTGAGGTTGCCCGCGATGGTGATCTCGTGCACCGGGTAGGCGATCTTGCCGTTCTCCACCCAGAAGCCGCTCGCACCGCGCGAATAGTCGCCGGTCACGTAGTTCACGCCCTGGCCCATCAGCTCCACCACAAAGAGGCCCGTGCCCAGCTTTTGCAGCATGGCGTCCAGGTTGTCGCCCGCTTGCGTGAGGCGCGAGGTCATCACCAGGTTGTGCGAGCCGCCCGCATTGCCCGTGGTCTTCATGCCCAGTTTGCGGGCCGAGTAGCTGGACAGGAAGTAGCCCTCGACGCGCCCTCCTTTGACCACCTTGCGCGGCGCCACGCGCACGCCTTCTTCGTCAAAGGGCGAGCTGCCCTTGCCGCGCAAGATGAAGGGGTCTTCCAAAATGTCGATGTGTTTGGGAAAGACCATCTTGCCCAGCGAGTCGAGCAAGAAGCTGCTCTTGCGGTACAGCGAGCCGCCGCTGACGGCCTGCACAAAGCCGCCCAGCAGGCCGGCGGCCAGGGTGGATTCGAACAGTACCGGGCATTGCGTGGTGGGGATCTTGCGCGAGCCCAGGCGGCTCAACGCGCGCTGCGCGGCGTAGCGGCCCACGGCCTCGGGCGATGCCAGTTCGGTGGCGTCGCGCATGGAGCTGTACCAGGCATCGCGCTGCATCTCGGCGTTGCGGCCGGGCAGCGAGGCGATGGGTGCGACGGAGAAGCTGTGGCGCGAACTGGCATAGCCGCCGCGAAAGCCGCGTGTGTGGGCGCTGAAGAAATGGCTTTGCTGGGCTGAAACGCCCGCGCCTTCGCTGTTGGTGATGCGGCGGTGCGTCTTGAGCGCGGCGGCCTCGCAGGCCTTGGCGATTTCAGCGGCCGCTTCGCTGGTGATGGCCCAGGGGTGGAACAGGTCCAGGTCACGGTGCGTGTCGGCCGGGGCGATGTCATCGGCGTCCGGCAAGCCTGCCATGGGATCTTCGGCCGTGAAACGGGCGATGTCGTAGGCTGCCTGCACGGTCTGCTCGATGGCCTTGTTCGAGAAATCGGACGTGCTGGCGTTGCCACGGCGTTTGCCAAGGTACACCGTCACGCCCAGGGATTTATCGCGGTTGCGCTCCACGTTCTCCAGCTCGCCCTTGCGCACGCTGACCGACAGGCCGCAGCCCTCGGACGCCTCGGCACCTGCGTCGGTGGCGCCGAGCTTTTTGGCATGGGACAGGGCGCGGTCCACCAGGTCTTCAAAGAACGCGCGGCTGTAGCTGAAGCCGTTGTCAGGGGTGCGGGAGGTGGCAGGCGCGGGCGCAGCGGCAGCCGCGCTTTGGGCGCGCGCGGCGCGGGTGGAGGGTTTATTCATAGCGGCAGCTATGATACTTGCCGCTGTGGCGCGCTCTGCGCCGCTTCTCTTTTTGCCCCCACCCATGTCACGCAAACCCAAAAAAGGCTACTTTGTGCGAGGCCAGTTCGTTGCCGAAGGCAGCGAAATGGACATTCAGCTCAAGGCCGAACTCAAAGGCACGCCCGATGCCAGCCGCACCGATCTCAAGCGCGAAAGCGACGAACTGCAGGAGCTGGGCAAAGAGCTTTTGAGCTTGCGCGCCGACCTGTTCGAGGCGGTAGGTCTGCCCGACAAGCTGGTGGACGCGCTGGCCGAGGCCAAGCGCATCACCAACTTTGAAGGCAAGCGCCGCCAAATGCAGTACGTGGGCAAGATCATGCGCAAGCTCGAACCCGAGCTGGTGCAGGCCGCCCGCCAGGCGCTGGAAGAGCAGCACAAGGGCTCGGCCACCGAAAAGATGCAGTTGCACCTGGCCGAACACTGGCGCGACCGCCTGATTGCCGACGATGACGCGCTGGCCCCCTGGATGGCCGAGCACCCCACCACCGACACGCAGCAGTTGCGCGCGCTAATCCGCCAAGCCCGCAAGGACGCACAGCCTGCGGGCAAGGAGGCCAATGCCCAGGTCTCGCAAGGCCTGGCCCCGCGCAAGGGCCGCGCCTACCGCGAGCTGTTCCAGCTGGTGCGCGAGCACCTGGGCGGCACGGGTGCAGACGACGCCAGCGATATCGATGAGGACCACGGCGATGAGTGAGCCTTCCGCCCTGCACGACCCGGTGAAGATCGGCATCGTCTCCATCAGCGACCGCGCCAGCAGCGGTGTCTATGAAGACAAGGGCCTGCCCGCGCTGCAGGACTGGCTCACGCGCGCACTGCACAACCCCATCACCTTCGAATCGCGCCTGATCCCCGACGAGCAGGAAGGCATCAGCGCGGCGCTGATCGAATTGGTCAACGCAGGCTGTTGCCTGGTGCTGACCACCGGCGGCACGGGCCCTGCCTTGCGCGACGTGACGCCCGAGGCCACGTTGGCCGTGGCGCACAAGGAGATGCCGGGCTTTGGCGAGCAGATGCGCCAGATCAGCCTGAAGTTCGTGCCCACCGCCATCCTCTCGCGCCAGGTGGCCGTGGTGCGGGATCAAAGCTTGATCATCAACCTGCCCGGCCAGCCCAAGGCGATTGCCGAGACGCTGGAGGGCTTGAAGGATGCGGATGGCAAGCAGGTCGTGCCGGGCATCTTTGCGGCCGTGCCGTATTGTGTGGACCTGATCGGCGGGCCGTACATCGAGGCGCGTGACGAGGTCTGCAAGGCGTTTCGGCCCAAGAATGCAGTGCGAGCGCCTCGCTCGGCCTGATTCTTAGAGGTTCAAAGCGAAAATAGCTGCTAGCGCTTGTTTTATAAGCGCTAGCAGCTATATTTTTTATAGCAGACTGATTCTTGAATACAGAGCGGGTGAGCCGCTATTTGCCCACCAGTTCGTTGAGCTTGCCTGCCTCAAACTGCTCCTTGAGCGCCGCGTCACATGGCACGCAATCCTTGTTCTGCGGGTTGGCAGACAGCTTCTCAATGGCCTGCCACAGCAGCGCAATCTGGTGCTCCTGCGACGAGGCGTTGTCGATCAACCCGCGCATGGCCTGCGAGAGCGGATCGTCCTCCTGCGTGATGCCGTAGGCCGTGAACTTGCGCGCCTGCTGCGGCTCGGTCACGTCCGCACTTTGGCCCTCTTTGGACGGGATGATGCGGGCCGGAATGCCCACCGCCGTGGCGCCCGCAGGCACCGGCTTGATGACCACGGCATTGCTGCCGATCTTCGCGCCGTCACCCACTTCAAAGCCGCCGAGCACCTTGGCGCCCGCACTCACCACCACGTCCTTGCCCAACGTGGGATGGCGCTTGGCACCTTTGTACAGCGAGGTACCGCCCAGCGTGACGCCCTGGTAGATGGTGCAGCCGTCGCCGATCTCGGCGGTCTCGCCCACCACCACGCCCATCGCATGGTCGAAGAACACGCGCTCGCCAATCTTCGCGCCGGGGTGAATTTCGATGCCCGTGAACCAGCGCGCAAAGTGCGAAATAAAGCGACCGAGCCATTTCAGGCCGTGGTGCCAGCACCAGTGCGCGGGGCGATGCAGCCAGATCGCGTGCAGGCCCGGATAACAGGTGATCACCTCCCACGTGCTGCGCGCGGCAGGATCGCGGTCGAGGATGCACTGGATATCGGAGCGCAGGCGGGCGAACATCGGTTCTTTTCGTTATGTGTTTATGGCCGCACAGTCTAGCGTTTCGCCTCAGCGGCCTCGATCATGGCTTTGGCGACACCTCTCAAGATGTGGATTTCTTCAGGGCTCAGCTGCGCGCGATTGAAAAGCTGGTTAAGGCGGGGCATGAGCTTCTTGGGCGCGGCCGGGTCCAGAAAGCCGATGGAGGTGAGCGCCTGCTCCCAATGGCCCAGCATGCCCGCCACCTGCGCGGCGTCGGCCAGGGCGCGCTGTGGTGTGGCATCCAGCACCGGGAACCCGCCCAGCGCCATGCGCCATTCGTAGGCAATCACCTGGATGGCGGCGCCCAGGTTGAGCGAGCCAAAGCCGGGGTTGGTGGGAATCGACAGTGCTACATGGCAGCGGTACACATCCTCGTTGGTCATGCCAAAACGCTCGGAGCCAAACAGGAAGGCGACACCGGCCTGGCCGGCTTCCGCAGCCGATGGATCTTCTGGATTTGAGGTGTTTTTGACCTCTAGCGCTTTTCCATCAAGCGCCAACAGCTCTTGTTTTAATAGCAACTCGAAATGGGCACGCGGCGCAGCCGTGGGCGGCCCGAAGTCGCGCGGGGTCATCGCCGTGGCGCACAGGTGGCTCATGCCGTCCAGCGCCTCATCGAGCGTTGCCACGATGCGGGCGTTCTCCAGCACGTCGAGCGCGCCACTGGCGCGCTGGATGGTTTCCTCGCGCCGCAGCACGTTGGCCCAGCGCGGGGCCACCAGCACCAGGTCATCAAAACCCATGGTTTTCATGGCGCGGGCGGCAGCGCCCACATTGCCGGCGTGGCTGGTGTTGATCAGGACAAAACGGGTCTTCATGGGGAGGTGCAGGACAAGGGAAAAGGCAAGCGGTTAGGCGAAAAAGAGGCTCTGCGGGTAAAATCCTGCCCTCATTGTCGCCGCCCGCATCGCCGGGTCGGATCGCACCGCTCCTGATTCGCAGGCTGCCTCGCTTCATTGTTGACGCACGGCGCCCTGCTCACCACCACAATTTATGTCGTCCAACCTGCACCCCATGCTTAACGTGGCCATCAAGGCCGCACGCGCCGCCGGCGCCATCATCAACCGCGCGGCCCTTGACGTGGAATCGGTGCGGATCTCGCAAAAGCAGATCAACGACTTTGTGACCGAAGTGGACCACGCGTCCGAAAAAATCATCATCGAGACGCTGCTGACGGCCTACCCCGGCCACGGCATCCTGGCCGAAGAGTCGGGCAGCGAATACGGCGCCAAGGATTCGGAATTTGTCTGGATCATCGACCCGCTGGACGGCACCACCAACTTCATCCACGGCTTTCCCGTGTACTGCATCAGCATCGCGCTGGCTGTGCGCGGCAAGGTCGAGCAGGCCGTCATCTATGACCCCTCGCGCAACGACCTGTTCACCGCCACCAAGGGCCGTGGCGCCTACCTGAACGAGCGCCGCATCCGCGTTTCCAAGCGCACCCAGCTCAAGGACTGCCTGATCTCCACCGGCTTCCCCTTCCGCCCGGGCGACAACTTCAAGAGCTACCTGAACATGATGGCCGACGTGATGCAGCGCACCGCCGGCCTGCGCCGCCCCGGCGCCGCCGCGCTGGACCTGGCCTATGTGGCTGCGGGCTTCACCGATGGTTTCTTTGAAACCGGCCTGTCGATCTGGGACGTGGCTGCGGGCTCGCTGCTGGTGACCGAGGCTGGTGGCCTGGTGGGCAACTTCACGGGCGAAGCGGACTTTCTGGAGCAGCGCGAGTGCCTGGCCGGCAGCCCCCGCATCTACGGCCAGCTGGTGCCTATTCTGGGCAAGTACAGCAAGTTTGCGAGCGCTGGCGACAAGGCGGCTGTGCGCCAGGCGGCTGCGGCAGACGCACCCGTCAGCGCTGAAGCCGAGGCTGCAGCCGATGTGGAGTCCGACACCACGGGTGCCGCCCCACAGGCCGACGCTCCCAAGAGCGAAGACGCGCCGTTCTGATCTCAACTACCGCGGCCAGCAGTGAAGGCAGCGCACGATGACCAACGAAGAGCCACCGCCTCTGGCGGTGGTGCCGAGGCGCGAAGCAACTCAGGGGGTTGTCCTTTATCCAGGGTCGGGGTATTTCTGGGCAATGCTGCGGAAGTCTTCCGCAATGTCCACAAACGCATCCACCATATCGGGGTCAAAGTGCGTGCCCTTGCCGCGAATGATGGTGTTGCAGGCCTGGTCGTGTGAAAACGCGGGCTTGTAGACGCGCTTGCTGATGAGTGCGTCGTACACATCGGCCACGGCCATGAGGCGCGCCGACACCGGGATGGCATCGCCCGCCAGGCCCTGCGGGTAGCCTGAGCCATCCCACTTCTCCTGGTGGCTGTAGGCGATCTCCTTGGACACGCTCAAGAACGCCACGCGCATGCCCAGGCGCCGCTCGGCTTCGTCAATGGCGTTGCGGCCCAGGGTGGTGTGGGTTTTCATGATCTCGAACTCTTCCACCGTTAGCTTGCCGGGTTTCAGCAAGATGCTGTCGGGGATGCCGATCTTGCCGATGTCGTGCAACGGAGCGGACTTGTAGAGCAGCTCGATCATGCGGTCGTTGAGCACCGGCTCGAAACGCGGGTGGTGGCGCAGCCGCTCGGCCAGCGTCTTCACATACAGCTGGGTGCGGCGAATGTGGTTGCCGGTTTCGTTGTCGCGCGTCTCTGCCAGCGATGTCATGGCCATGATGGTCACGTCCTGGATGGCCTGCACCTCCAGCGTGCGCATGGCTACTTCGCGCTCCAGGTAGGAGCTTTTGTCGCGCAGGAAATCCGCCGTGGCCTTGAGCGCCAGATGGGTGTTGACCCGCGCCAGCAGGATGGGCGGACTGATGGGCTTGGTGATGTAGTCCACGGCCCCCAGGGCCAGGCCCGCGCGCTCGTCGTCGGTGTCGGAACGCGCCGTGAGAAAGATCACCGGGATGTCGCGCGTGGCCGCCGCAGCCTTCAGGCGCCGACACACCTCATAACCATCCATCTCGGGCATCATGATGTCGAGCAGGATCAGGTCGGGAGGGGTGTCGGACTGCGCGATCTTCAGGGCCTTCTCGCCATGGTTGGCCACCTTCACCAGGAAATGCTCGCGCAGCAGGCTGCCCATGAGGGTGAGATTGTCCGGCGTGTCGTCCACCACCAGCACCGTGGCGATCGGCTTGTCAACAAGAGCGGCCTGTGGGGAGGCAAAGGGCGCGTTGTCCATGGAAGTTCCTGGGTGTTGTGCCGCTCAAGGGGTGTGAACGGCAGGGTGTTCGGGGCCTGACACGGCGGCCATTGCCGACAGTGCTTGCTCAAAATCAAAATTCTGGGTGTGCATCTCGACCACCGTGAAGCTGCTCCCCAGCGCGGATTGGAGCACCTGAACATTGTGTTGGAAAAACTCGGGGGCTGCAGGGTCGTCCTGCTCCAGCAGCATGCGCAGCTTTTGCAGGACCGCCGTGGCGCCCACTCCCTGCAGCGCGGTCCCAGCAGGGGCTTCCAGGCCTTCCGGCCGCCCCGTTTGCTGCCCCTGCATCCACGCCTGCAATCCCGTCAGCAGGGGCTGCAACGCAGCGCCCAGGGTGGCCGTCAGTCCCGCGGACATTTCGGCACCCGCCCCACTGCGCAAGGCCTGCTCCAGCGCTTGTGCATGGGCCGACACCTCCTGCGCGCCAATGTTGGCCGCGACCGAGCGCAGGGTGTGGGCCAGCCGCTCGGCCAGCACCACATCTGCGCTGGCGACGGCCTGCTCCAGATGCGCAATCACCGACGACTGGCCTTGCACAAATCGCCGCAGCATCTCGGCGTACAAGCCCGGCTTGCCCAAGGCGCGCTGCAGACCCAGGCGGGTGTCCAGCCCGGCAACTGCGGGAAAAGCCGCTGCCACCGCAGCGTCAGCCCCCTCCGGCGCCATCCCATCAGCTCCCCAATCCGAACTGGCACCAGCGCCTGCTGCGCGGGGCCCCCCCTCCACAGGCGGTTTGCCCAGCCCCGGCCGGGGTCGAATCCAGCGGCTCAGGGCGGCCCACAACGCCGCAGGCTCGATGGGTTTGGCCACATGGTCGTTCATGCCGGCCGCAAAACAGCGCTGGCGATCAGACTCCATCGCGTTGGCCGTCATGGCCACGATGGGCAGGTGGGCATGGCGCGGATTGCTGCGCAATTGCCGCGTGGCCGTTTCACCGTCCATGACAGGCATCTGCATGTCCATCAGCACCACGTCATAGGCCTTGCGCTCGATGCGGTCGAGGGCGATCTGGCCGTTCTCGGCAACATCCACGGCAAAACCGGCTTCGAGCAAGAGTTCGACCGCCACCATCTGGTTGAGCTCGTTGTCCTCCACCAGCAGCACCGACGCTCCCCGGATCTCCAGCGGCAGCTCGTCGGCAGCGGGCGCGGGGGTGACGGCGCGGCGCGGGCTGTAGGTGGAGTGTTCCAGCGGCTGCATCAGCGTGTCAAACAGCAGCGAGGCGTTGACGGGTTTGATCAGCACCGTGTCGATGCCCTGAACGCGGGCGGCACGCATCACGTCCTCGCGGCCGTAGGCCGTGACCATGAGCATCTTGGGCACCTGCGCCATGCCCAGGCCCCGGATGTGGCCCGCCAGCTCCACGCCGTCCATGCCCGGCATGTGCCAGTCCAGCAGTAGCAGGCCAAACGGCTGGTGCCGTGCCATGGACTCGCGCAGCCGGTCGAGCGCCTCGAGGCCGGAGTGGGCTTGCTCCACCTCAAAACCCATGGCCAGCAGCATGTCGGACAACACGGTGGCCGCTGTCTGGTTGTCGTCCACCACCAGCACACGGCGGCCCCGGAGGTCCGGGGGCGGCAGCAGCACGCGCGCGGGCGCACCGCGTTCGAGCGGCACAGTGACCCAGAACGTGGAGCCCTGGCCAAAGGTGCTCTGCACTCCCACCTCGCCGCCCATCAGCTCCGCCAGGCTCTTGCAGATAGCCAGGCCCAGGCCCGTGCCGCCATAGCGGCGCGTGGTGGAGGTGTCCGCCTGCTGGAAGCTCTGGAACAGCCGTCCCATCTGTTCCGGCGTAAGTCCGATACCGGTGTCACGCACTTCAAACCGCAGCATCACCCGGTTGCCCTCTGCCTCCAGCAGCCGCACGGCAATGCTGATCTCGCCCGTTTCAGTGAACTTGATGGCGTTGTTGGCAAAGTTGATGAGGATCTGGCCCAGGCGCAGCGAGTCACCCACCAGATTGGGGGGCACGTCGGCCGCCACATCGCAAACCAGCTCCAGCCCCTTGGCACCGGCCTTGTAGCCCACCACGTCGGACACACTCTCCAGCATGCGGTCGAGCACAAAGGGCTGCTTCTCCACCATGAGCTTGCCTGCCTCGATCTTGGAAAAATCCAGGATGTCGTTGATCACGCCCAGCAGGTGCTGGCCGGCCTGCTGGATCTTGCTCACGTAGTCGTGCTGGCGTGCTGTCAGGCCCGACTTGAGCGCTAGGTGCGACATGCCGATGATCGCGTTCATCGGCGTGCGGATCTCGTGGCTCATGTTGGCCAGGAAGTTGGACTTGAGTGCGGTGGACTCCTCGGCCAGCTCCTTGGCGCGGCGCAGGTCCTGCTCGGCGCGCTGACGGTCGGTGATGTCGACAAAGGTCCCAATGGCCCCGCCCGGCGAGCCGTCGGGCCGCGAAAAGCCGTGCAGCCAGAACAGCGTGTGGTGCACCTTTCCATCGGCATACGGCAGGTCCACCTCCTTGTGCACCGACTGAACCCCGTGTAAGGCCTCCTGCGCGTCCGCATCGAAGCGTTCGCGCTCGGTCTCGGGCAGGAACGCTAGGTCCCGCACGGTCTTGCCGATCAGTGCCTCGCGCTGCACCCCAAAGGCCTGCTCGTAGGCACGGTTAAAGCCGATGTACCGGCCGTCCGCGCCCTTGTAGAACAGCGGCACGGGGATGGCGTCAATCAGTGCCTGCTGGAAATCCAGCTGCTCGGCCACCTGCTGTTCCAGCAGCTTTTGTTCGTGGATATCCACGTTGACGCCCACCACCCGCACCGCCCGCCCGTTGCCATCGCGAAATATGCGGGCCGCCGACAGGAACCATCGCACCTCACCGTCCGGCCGCACGATGCGCCAGGAATCGCGAAGGTGGGTCTCGCCGCCCGCCAGGGCACTCGAAAAGGCGGCCACCGCGCGGGCGCGATCATCGGGGTGCAGAACCGCCTGCCAGTCACGCTGGGAGCGCACCTCCGTGCCCGGCGCCAGGCCGAGCAACGCCAGCAGCTTCTCGCTCCACAGCACCTGGGAGGTGAGCAGGTCAATGTCGAACACACCGATCTTGCCGGCCTCCTGCGCCAGCTCCAGCCGGTCTTTGGCCTGCTGCATGGCGATCTCGGCCCGGCGCTGCTCGCTGACGTCCTCGATCACCCAGAGGGATGCGTTCTTGAACCCCTCCATTTGCACGCTGCGTCCTGCCATGCGTGCCTCAAAGCTGTGGCCATCCAGGCGAAACAGCGTCGACACCTGCCGCACGGCGCCCCCGGCGTTCAGCACGGGACCGACCTGGCCGTAGAACTGCTTTGCGCGGTCTTCCCCACCCAGCAACACCCCGACGTCCAGCCCCAGCAGCTCGGACGCCGTGCTGCCCATCAGCTCCACAAACGCCGGGTTGAACTGCCGGAACTTCCCGTCCCCCACCAGCGCAATGGGGGGCGCGTTGTCAAAGATGGCGGTTTGCTGCTCCAGCAGCTCGTTGAGCAGACGCTCACGCCGCTCCAGCTCCTTCTGTGCCTGGATACGCCCCGAGGCGTCTTCGTGCAGGCCGACGATGGCAATGCGCTTGCCACGCTCGTCAAACACGGGCGAGAGCGTAGCCTCGTCGTGGTAGAGGCTTCCGTCCTTGCGACGGTTGACAAACTGCCCTTGCCACGAGCGGCCCGAAAGCAGCGTGGACCACATCTCCTGGTAGGTCTGCGCCGGGGTCTGGCCACTGGACACCACCGACGGCTTCTTGCCACGCACCTCTTGCAGTGTGTAGCCGGAGTTGCGCTCGTACTGCGGATTGACCCAGTCGATGCGCCCGTCTCCATCGGTGATGACCACCGAGACCGGGCTGCTCCCCAGCGCAGCGCCCAATACCCTGAAGCGCTCCAGCGCAGCGCTCACCCGCGCCCGGCTGCGCAGCAGCTCCAGCAGCAGCAGCCCCAGCAGGCTCAGCAGCACGAAGGCAGCCCCTCCCACCTTCAGGCGCTCAGCCCCCGTCATCAGGGTGCTCACGTCATCCAGCATCGCCAGCTGCCACTGGCCGCCGGGGTCGCTCCAATCGACCTGGCGGCGCTCCACTGCGTAGTTCACCCCGTCGATGACAACCTCGCCCGCATCCGGCGCAAAGGGCAGTGAAGAAGCCAGGCCCTTGTCGAAGTGGTTGCCAAACTGGCGCGAAGCGCGGATGGAATCAATGCGCGCCTGCGTGAGCGGCGGCGCCACGGCAAACAGCCACTCGGGCCGCGTCGATGCGAACACCACGCCTTGCGGAGACAACAGCACGGTGGGCAACTGGGTGCTCTTGAGCACCTCGTCAAACAACTCGAACCCCACCTTGAACATCACCACACCGATGATGGAGCTGGAAGGCGTGTCGTTTTCATACAGCGGCGCGGCGTAATAGAGGCCACGCTCCTGCGAGTTGCTGCCAATGGCGGCATACACGCTGATGGCGCCCTTGATGGCCTGCTGAAAATACGGACGAAACGCCAAGTTGATGCCGGTGGATCGGCCCCCCGGCGTCTCGTGCGCCACCACCGTGCCATCGGCCGCCATGACATACACGCCGTTGACCAGAAACCGCCCCCGGGCCACCCCCAGCCGCGCCAGGGCTTCAGGGTCGTCCGGTGCCAGCTGCCCCAGGGCCATCGCCTTGAGCAGCGGCTCGCTCAGGCCCAGCAACGACACCGCGCCCAGCATGCCGCCACCCGTAATCCGGGCCTGCAGCGTGTCCACGGTCTGCTGCAGCAGCTTGGCACGCTCATCAGCACGTTGGGCACCTTGCCAGTGCATGGCCCCCAGCACCACCAGCCAGGCCCCCACCAGTGCCGCGGCCACCACCAGCACCAGACCGCGCACGCCCGGGGCATTGCGGTCCAGCACCTTGTCCAGAAACCCGCCCACGCCCTCACCCACCCGCGTCACGCGGAACCTCCGTCCAAGCCCTGGCCAACCAGCGAGCGGCTCTTACCGAGCGGGATACAGCAAGGCATCAATGTCCCCCACCGGCCCGGGCCGCCCAAACAGATACCCCTGAAACCCCTCACACCCATGCAGCCTCAGGAAACTCAGCTGCCCCGTCGTCTCCACCCCCTCGGCCACCACCTCCAGGTCCAGGCTCTTGGCCAGCGCCAGGATGGTGCGCACAATCGCCGCGTCGTTGGGGTCCGTCAGCACGTCCCGCACAAAGCTCTGGTCGATCTTGACCTGGTCCAGCGGCAGTCGCTTGAGGTAGCTCAAGGATGAGTAGCCGGTGCCAAAGTCGTCCAGCGCAAATCCCACGCCTTCGCTCTTGAGCTGCACCATGCGTGCGATGGTGTCTTCGATGTCTCCCAAGAGCAGGCTTTCGGTGAGTTCGAGCTTGAGTTTGCGGGGGTCGGCGTGGTGGTTCTTGAGGGTCTGCAGCACTTCGGCCACGAAGCCCGGTTGCCTGAACTGCCGGGCGCTGACGTTGACCGAGATGGACAGGTGGGCGGTGGCTTCGTGCTGGCCCCAGCGCTGCAGTTGTTCGCAGGCGGTTTGCAGCACGTATTGGCCTAAAGGGAGGATCAGGCCGGTCTGTTCGGCCAGGGGGATGAAGTCGCCGGGGCTGATCATGCCGCGCTGGGGGTGGCGCCAGCGCACCAGGGCTTCTGCGCCCATGAGCTGGGACTGGTGGTCCACGACGGGCTGGTAGTGCACCACCAGTTCTCCCCGGGCCAGGCCCTGGCGCAGGTCGGCTTCCAAGTTGGAGCGGGCGTTGACGGCCGCTTGCATGTCGGGGTCGAAGAAGCGCTGGGTGTTGCGCCCTGCGGCCTTGGCCTGGTACATGGCCAGGTCGGCGCGTTTGAGGAGTTCGTCCACCGTGAGGCGTTCGTCGCCAAAGAGGGTGATGCCGATGCTGGGGGTGCTGTAGTGCTGGGCACCGTCGAGTTCAAAGGGCTGGTTCAGGCTGGCCAGGAGTTTCTCGGCCACGGTTTCTGCCTGGGTGGCGGCGTCTTGCAGGTCGGGGGCCAGGGCTTCGAGCATGACGACGAATTCGTCGCCGCCAAAGCGGGCCACGGTGTCGGCTTCGCGCACGCTGCCCACCAGGCGGGTGGCGACCTGGGACAGGAGCTGGTCGCCCATGTCGTGGCCCAGGGTGTCGTTGAGGTCTTTGAAGTTATCGAGGTCGATGAACAGCAGGGCGCCGAGGTTCTTGGTGCGCTGGCAGGCGGCGATGGAGCGCTGCAGGCGGTCCAGCAGCAGGCGGCGGTTGGGCAGGCCTGTGAGGGCGTCGAAGAAGGCCAGGCGCTCGATTTCTTGTTCTGCGCGCTTGCGGTCTGTGATGTCCATGGTGAAGCCATGGGACACCACCGAGCCATCGGGCTCGCGGTGCGGAATGGCATTGGTCATGTGCCAGCGCACGCTGCCGTCGGGCATGCGCACACGGTACTCACACTGCCAGGGCACCAGCCTGCGCACCGACGTGATCGCCGAGCGCTGCACCTGCGGCAGGTCTTCGGGCAACACCCGGTGCATGAGCACGCCGTGGTCGGCGGTCACCTGGCTCGGCTCCACGCCCATGAAGTCACGCACTGCATCGCTGATGTACTGCACGCTGGTGCCGCCATCCGCATGCAGTCGGTACTCGTAGATAAAGCCCGGGATGCGGCTGGCAATGCGCTGGATGAACAGCAGCTGCTCGCGCAGCTGTTCGGCCGCGCGGTGTTCGTCCGTCACGTCCTGCACCACGCCCATCACCACCTGCACCCCGTCGCGCGGCAACGTGCGCTGCACGCGCGACCGCATCCACCGCACTTCGCCATCGGGCCGGCGCCAGCGGTATTCCACATCCAGGCCGGCACCTGGCATGCGGGCCTTGTCGAACACATGGCGGTCCTCGGGCAGGATGCCGCTCACGGCGCGCTCTGGGTCGACCCATTCCTGCTGTTCGAAGCCAGCGATGTCGCACAGGCCGGGCGACCACAGCAGCACCGTTTCACCCGGGTCTTCGATGCGGCGCCAATGGCCCGTGCGGGCCAGGCTCTCCATGGTGTTGAAGACCTCGGTCTGTTCGCGCAGTTCGCGGCGCACTTCTTCCAGGGCGCGTTCGGACGCTGCCAGCGCGGCACGCAGGGTTTCGGCCTCGGTGGCATCGCGCACGGTGACCACGATGCAGTCGCTGGTCACACGGCGCGCTGACAGATCCCAGGCCAGCAGCAGCCGACCCGGCTCGCGCACCACCTGGCGGCATTCGAGCGGCGCACCCACGCGGGCCACGCCTTGCAGTTGGTCCATGAGGGGGGTGCCCGCCAGCAGGTCAAACACCTCGCAGGCATCCGCTCCGGGGTTGCGCACCGCCCCCAGGCCGGGCATGCGCCGTGCGGCAGCGTTGGCGGCCAGCAGCAGCAGACGGCCGTGCTGCAACCGGAACTCCATCAAGGCCACCGGAACGGCATCGACCAGCGCCTGCAGACGCGCCTGCGCCATCGGCTCTATGTGGCCCTCGCCAGCGGGGGCAAGGAGATCGGTCAACAGTTCGGACGAGATCACGGTCGCTCTGAAACCTTTGAAGCCTGCGGTGGGTAGGAATCCCGCCTGCGCATGGCGGGGCCGAGGGTCACAGCCAATGTGCCAGCATACAGGCAAGAGTATGTCAAAACGTAACGAACAATAAAAACCTGTGGCATTTGCCCAAGGGAAAACCCGGAGCCCTTCGTGCAGCACGGCGATGACCGTATCAGCCTGGGCCAACGGGCTCCATCCCCTGCCGCATGCAGCGCAGGCCCGTGGAGCGAACTGCTACAGTCCACGCCTCATTTCTCGGCCCCCAGCATGTCCGACACGCTCGAACACCACACCCCCATGATGCAGCAATACCTGGCCCTCAAGGCCGGGTATCCCGAGACGCTTCTGTTCTACCGCATGGGCGACTTCTACGAGGTCTTCTGGCAAGACGCCGAGAAGGCCGCGCGACTGCTCGACATCACGCTCACGCAGCGCGGCCAGTCGGGCGGTCAGCCGGTGGTGATGGCGGGGGTGCCCTTCCACGCACTGGAGAACTACCTGGCGCGCCTCATCAAGATGGGCGAGTCGGTGGCCATTGCCGAGCAGGTGGGCGAGGTGGGTGCGACCAAGGGCCCGGTGGAACGCAAGGTGGTGCGCGTGGTCACGCCCGGCACGCTGACCGACACTGAACTGCTGTCCGACAAATCCGAATCGCTGCTGATGGCCGTGCACCAGGCGCCGCGTGCGCGCTGTGGAATGGCCTGGCTGAGCGTGACGCAGGGCCGCGTCTTCCTGGCCGAATGTGCGCTGGACGAACTGGGCGCCTGGCTGGCGCGCGTGGCGCCCAGCGAGCTGATCTACAGCGCGGGCGTGACAGAGCGCTTTGAGCAACAACTGCAGGTGCTGCGCCAAAGCGGCGCCTTCACCTGCCCCATGAGCCCCCGGCCCGACTGGCAGTTCGACAGCTCCCTGGGCGAACGCAAGCTGCTCGAAAACCTGGGTGCCGCCAGCCTGCAGGCCTGGGGCGCGCAAGACCTGGGCGAATCGCACGCCGCCGCCGCCGGGCTGCTCACGTATGCCGAACACACACAGGGCCGCACGCTCACCCACGTGCACAGCGTGCAGGTGCAGCGCAACGACGACCTCATCGACCTGCCCGCCACCACGCGCCGCAACCTGGAACTCGTCAAGACCTTGCGCGGCAACGATGCGCCCACGCTGTTTTCGCTGCTCGACACCTGCATGACCGGCATGGGCAGCCGCCTGCTCAAGACCTGGCTGCTGGAGCCGCGCCGCGACCGCGCCGAGGCACGCCAGCGCCTGTCGGCCACCATCGCCCTGCGGGGCGCCGGGGGGGCTGGTGGCGGTGCAGGCCCCTGGTCCACGCTGCGCGGCGAACTCAAAGGCGTGAGCGATGTGGAGCGCATCACCGCCCGCATCGCCCTGCGCCAGGTGCGCCCGCGTGAACTGGTGGGCCTGGGCAAAACGCTACAAAAAGCAGAGCTGCTTGCGCTGAATGGACAAGCGCTAGAGCCCTATTTAATTCAGATTTTTGGCCACCTGCAGCCGCCCGAGGGCTGCACCGACCTGCTGCAGGCCGCCATTGCCGAGGAGCCCGCCGCCCTGGTACGCGACGGTGGCGTGATCGCCAACGGCTTTGACACCGAGCTGGACGAGCTGCGCGCCATCCAGACCAACTGCGATGCCTTCTTGCTCGACCTGGAAACCCGCGAGAAAGCCCGCACCGGCATCCCCAACCTGCGCGTGCAGTTCAACAAGGTGCACGGCTTCTATATTGAAGTGACCGGCAGCCACCTCGACCGCGTGCCCGACGACTACCGCCGTCGCCAGACGCTGAAAAACGCCGAGCGCTTCATCACGCCCGAGCTGAAAAACTTCGAGGACAAGGCCCTGTCGGCCAACGAGCGTGCCCTGGCTCGCGAGAAGTGGCTGTACGAACAGATCCTCGACCAGCTCCAACCGCATGTGCCCGCCCTCACCCGCCTGGCCCAGGCGCTGGCCACGCTGGATGTGTTGTGCACGCTGGCCGAGCGCTCGCTCACGCTCAACTGGTGCGCCCCACAGTTTGTGCCCGAGCCCTGCATCGAGATCGAAGACGGCCGCCACCCGGTGGTCGAAGCGCGTCTGGCCGAGACATCCAGCGGCAGCTTCATCGCCAACCACACGCGGCTGAACGCCAACACGCGCATGCAGGTCATCACCGGCCCCAACATGGGCGGTAAATCGACCTACATGCGCCAGGTCGCGCTCATCGTGCTGCTGGCCAGCATCGGCAGCCACGTGCCCGCCGCCAGTTGCCGCCTGGGGCCCATCGACGCCATCCACACCCGCATCGGCGCAGCCGACGACCTGGCCAATGCGCAGTCCACCTTCATGCTGGAGATGACCGAGGCCGCGCAAATATTGCACGCCGCCACGCCGCACAGCCTGGTGCTGATGGACGAGATCGGCCGGGGTACCAGCACGTTGGACGGCCTGGCCCTGGCCAGTGGCATTGCCACGCACCTGCACGACAAGACGCGCGCCTTCACGCTGTTTGCCACGCACTACTTCGAGCTGACGGAGCTGCCCGCCAAGGCGCGCCACGCGATCAACATGCATGTGAGCGCCACCGAGAGCGGCACCGACATCGTCTTCCTGCACGAGATCCAACCCGGCCCGGCCAGCCGCAGTTACGGCATTCAGGTGGCCAAGCTGGCGGGCATGCCCTCGCCCGTGCTGCACCATGCAAGGCATGCGCTGGCGGCGCTGGAAGAGCGGGCGGGCGAAGATGAATTGCAGGTGGACCTGTTCGCTGCGCCCGAGGTGCCCGAGAGTGCGGGCGCCAGCCCGCTGGAAGCTGCGCTGGCAGGCATCAACCCCGACGCGCTGAGCCCGCGCGAGGCCCTGGATGCGCTGTACCAGCTCAAGAAGATGGTGGGGGCTTGAGGCAAAGTAGCAGCCTTCCCGTCCCACCTGCACCTCAGCGGACTCACCACCCTATTCCATGACCCCTCAAGACTTCATCGCCAAATGGGGCGCGCCCGGCGGCGTGCCCGGCCCGGCCTACGCACTCAACGAAGAGCAAGGCGCGCAAAGCCACTTTCTGGACCTGTGCGAACTGCTTGGTGTGCCCAAGCCCGGCAGTTCAGAGGGTTACCGGTTTGAAGAAAAGAGTACCGTCATTGGCGGCAAGACGGGTTATGCCGACGTCTTCATGCGCGGCGTGTTTGCGTGGGAGAACAAAGCTCCGGGCAAAAACCTCGACACCGCGCTCAAGCAGCTGCTCACCTACAGCCTGGCGCTCTCCAACCCGCCCATTCTGGTGGTGTCTGACCGGCTCACGATTCGCATCCACACCCAGTTCACCGGCCACCCCAGTGCCACGCAGAGGTGCGCATTGCCGAGATGGACCAGCCAGCCAACCTGGCCCTGCTGCGCCGCATATGGACCGCGCCCGAGAGCTTCAAACCCCAGCAAACCAACCGCGACATCACCGAAGCCGCAGCCCAAAGCTTTGCCGCCCTGGCAGAAGGTTTGCGCCAGCGCGGCGCCACGCCCGGCGAAAGCATCGCAAGCCAGCAACAGCGCGCCAACCAAGTGGCGCACTTTCTCACGCAGTGCCTGTTCTGCTTTTTTGCGGAAGACGTAGGCCTGCTGCCTGGTCGCATGTTCGAGCGTCTGGTGAACAACAAACAAGCCACGCCCGAGCGGCTGACGCAGGGCCTCACGCAGCTTTTTACCGCCATGCAAAGCGGTGGGCTGTATGGCGTGGACGACATTCCGTGGTTCAACGGCGGCCTGTTCCAGACCATTGCCGTGCCGCCCCTGAGCGCGCCCGACCTGACCGAGCTGCGCCGCGCCGCCGACCTGAACTGGAGCGCCATCGACGTTTCCATCTTCGGCACCCTGTTCGAGCGCGGGCTCGACCCTGCCAAACGCAGCCAACTGGGCGCGCACTACACCGACCCCGCCACGATTGAGCGCCTGATTGGCCCCGTCATCCGTCGCCCATTGCTACAAAAATGGGAGCTTATAGCGCAGCAGATACAAGCACTGGCGGCCAAAATCGCCAAAAAAGGCGACAGGCACTACCGCTCAGCCCACGCGCTGTTCATCACCTGGCTCGATGAGCTGAAAAACTACCGCGCCCTCGACCCGGCCTGCGGCAGCGGCAACTTTTTGTACCTCGCGCTCAAGTGCCTGAAGGATGTGGAACACCACAGCCACCTGCAGGCCGCCGAACTGGGCCTGGACCGCGAGGCCGACCTGGTGACCGGGCCGCACAACGTGCTGGGCATCGAGCTGAACGAATACGCCGCCGAACTGGCTCGCGTGACTGTGTGGATCGGCGAACTGCAATGGCGCCTGGCGCACGGCTACGAGTTCAAAACTAACCCCGTGCTCGACACTTTGGAACACATCGAATGTCGCGATGCGCTATTGACTGAGGGCGGCGCCGAGGCCGCCTGGCCTGAAGCAGATGTACTGGTGGGGAATCCGCCGTTTTTGGGTGACAAAAAGATGCGCGCCGAACTGGGCGACGCGTACACCATCCAACTGCGCAGCACCTACGAAGGCCGCGTTCCCGGCGGTGCCGACCTAGTGTGCTACTGGTTTGACAAGGCCCGCGCGCAGATCGCATCCGGTTACCTTAAGCGAGGGGGGCTGGTAGCGACAAACTCTATCCGCCAGCCGACGAATAGGGAAGTGCTTGCGCGGCTGGTACAGGAAGCCCCCATTTTTGAGGCTTGGAGCGATGAACCGTGGGTGAACGAAGGTGCCAGCCTGAATGTTTCGCTGGTTTGCTTTGGGCAGTCAAATCAACAAGCGCGTTTGGATGGTCAAGACGTGGAGGGCATATTCACGAATCTCCGGCCACAGTCCGACGGAACCAACAGTCTGGACCTCACTAAAGCCACGCCACTTACAGAGAACGACGATACGTCCTTTTTTGGCCTTTGTTTGGCAGGCCCCTTCACCATTCCCGCAGAGGACGCCCGTAGGTGGCTCCGGTTGCCCAATCCCAATGGACAACCAAATTCAAATGTTTTGACTCCCATCTGGAATGGAAAAGACATCACCGAGAGATCGGCAGACCGCTGGGCGATTGATTTCGGAAACAAGATGACTGAGGCTGAGGCAGCCCTATACGAATTGCCCTTTGCTCACGTTCAAGCCCACGTCCTCCCCGTACGCCAAACAAACAATAGGGTCAGTCGAAGCAAATGGTGGTTCAGACATGGCGAAAGCAGACCCGGGTTGCGTAAGGCTGTAGAGTCGCTGCACCGAACAATTGCGACCGTCGAACGAGCCAAACACCGATTCTTCGTCTGGTTGCCCTCGGGTGTCTCGGCTGAACATCGATTAGTAGTAGTCGCACGCGCTGACGACACGACATTCGGAGTTCTGTCGTCCCGCATGCATGTCATTTGGTCTTTGGCAATGGGAAGCACGTTGGAAAACCGTCCGGGTTACAACACAAATGTTTGCTTTCGCCCTTTCCCCTTCCCCGCAGGCCTCACCCCGGCAGACACCGCACACCAGCGCACCGAGGCACTGGAGGGCGGCGCGCTCATCCCGGCCGACCTGCCCGACACCCTGTCTGCCGAAAACTTCAAGCCAAATCAGCCTCCAGCGCCTGTCCATCAAGCGCAAGCAGCTATCACACCAATAGCACCACGACCCGCCGCCATGGCCATTGCCCAGGCCGCCCAGCGCCTGAACACCCTGCGCCAGGCCTGGCTGAACCCGCCCGAGTGGACGCACACGGTGCCCGAGGTGGTGCCGCTGGGTCTGAGCACATCGCCCTACCCCGACCGCATCGTGCCCAAGCCGGGGTTCGAAAAAGAGCTGGCCAAACGCACGCTGACCAACCTCTATAACCAACGCCCCGCCTGGCTGGCCGCTGCGCACGCGCAACTGGACGCAGCCGTGGCAGCGGCCTACGGCTGGGCCGACTACACGGCGAACATGCCCGATGATGAAATCCTGCGCCGCCTCCTGGCGCTGAACCTGCAACGCAGCACATCTGAAGGAGCCTGACGTGCACCCCATCCCTGCGACACCCGAGGAAGTTGGAGACGGCGAGGACCGGCTGGTGGATGTCCACAGCCCCGAGGTGCCGCACTCCATCCGCACCCAGGTGCTGGCTATGGCCCAGCCCGGCGACCAGCTGTGGCGCTGCCCCCGCCTGTCGGCACCACGCGGGGGCTGGGCATTCTGGGTGTGGGCCAGCGGGATGTGGTGATCGAGTGGTGGCTGCTGGACGCGCAGGGTGAACTGATCGAGGCGTTCTGGGAGGTCTGATCAAAGCGGTGACTGGATTTACAAATCCTGCGCCACCGGCGCCAGCTGCCCCAGCATGAAGGTGATGAACGGCGGCACACAGGGCAGGTGCCCGGCCACCGGTTGTGCGCGGCATTCAGTCAGGCTGACCAGATCGCCCGCGCCGCGACTTTGCATCGCGCGCACGGTGCTGACCGAGCTGGCGTAGGGCACGGTGCGGTCATCGCGGCCGTGGTACAGGCGCACTGGCACATTGGGTTTCCAGTCGTAGACGTTGCTGGCGCTGGCCAGGGCCAACACGTCGTCGGCCAGGAAGTGGTCGATGAAACGTGTGTCGTAGGCCACATCGGCATCGCCCGGGATCAGCGCGCGCAGCAGCAGGCGGCGCACCTCACGCTGCACGCTACCGCCCAGGTAGCGCAGGAAGCCCGGGTTGATGAGCGCACCGATCACCGGCTGTTCTTGCCGCACCAGGTCCACCAGGCCATCCATGGTGGTCTGCACGTTGTAAGGCCCCGCGCCCGGCACCACCAAACGCAGTTGTTGCAGGTGGGGCGAAGCGCTTGCTTGCAGCGCGCGGTGTGTGGCCATGGTGACGTAGCCGCCTTCGGAGTAGCCGGTCAGAAAGAGCTGCCCGTTGTCCGCCACGTTGGCCTGGCCGCGCCAGGTGCGGGTGGCGGTCAGAAAATCCACCGTGGCGGCTGCGGACGGCGCCGCCAGCAGGTAGGGATGGGGCGTGCCCTTGGAAGCGCCAAAGCCCACGTAGTCGGGCGCCAGCACGATATAGCCCAGTGACGCGAGCACCACCGCCACCTCGGACGCAACCGCGTTGTTGCTGGGCGCCTCGGCATCGCGAAAGAGGGTGCCATGCTGGTAACTGAGCACCGGGCTTTTGGCGCCCGCTGCCTTTTGCGGAACGCTGACCAGACCCGAGGCGCGCACCTCTTTGCCGTCGGCATCGGTGGTGAGGTACTCGATCCGGTAAGAAGTGACGCTGTAGCGCGGCACCACGTCCTGGGCCAGCGACTCCTTGGCGGCCAGCGCTGCAGCGATATCAGCGGCCGGCACGGTGCCAAGCAAGGCGGCGGATTCGAGCTGGCCGGAACGCGCCGGGGCGGGAGGTGGCTCCGGAGGGTTGCCGCCATCGCCGGGGTCTTGCGCGCTGCCCCCGCCACAGGCCGCCAGCAATGCCACCAAGGCCAGCGCGCAGGCGCGGCGGGTTCCAGACAAAATCAGTGGGTTCAACACGGCAAGGCCCCTCCAGGTGAAGCGGCGGATGATAGGAGCGACGGGCACACACTGCCTGGCCCGCAAGCAATAGCCCTTTACCCCCGGGGCGGCAGTTGCCTTGGCTGCCGCCGGAACTTCGGGTGAACGCAAAAGGTTGGGACCTGCCAATTTTTGAGTAAAAATGGCCTCCAGCGCTTGCCCACCAAGCTTTGGTTGCTATCAATACAGGACACCGGCTACGGCACACGCGATTGCTGGCCCGCACCCTGCCCAAGGGTGCCTTCCCACGCCGGACTAAACTCGCGGGTTCCCCTCTTCCAACGACCCCACTTCTTCCATGACGTATTGCGTCGCCATCAAACTCAACGCCGGGCTGGTTTTCCTGTCCGATTCGCGCACCAATGCCGGCCTGGACCAGATCAGCTCTTTCCGCAAGATGATGGTCTATGAGAAGGCGGGCGACCGCTTCATGGTGCTGCTGTCGGCAGGCAACCTGTCCATTTCACAGTCGGTGCGCGAGATCCTGCAGACCGAGCAGCTCAAGGACGGTGACTCGGGCGAGACGATCTCGATCTGGAACGCCAAGAGCATGTTCGACGCGGCCCGCGTGCTCGGTGCTGCGGTGCGCCATGTGCACGAACGCGACGGCGCAGCGCTCAAGCGCTCGGGCGTGGACTTCAATGTGTCCATGGTGTTCGGCGGCCAGATCAAGGGTGAAGGCATGCGCCTGTTCCAGGTGTATTCGGCCGGCAACTTCATCGAGGCCACGTCCGAGACACCGTACTTCCAGGTCGGCGAATCCAAATACGGCAAGCCCGTGCTCGACCGGGTGCTCACCCCCGAAACCCCGCTGGACGAAGCCGCCAAGTGCGCGCTGGTGTCCATGGACAGCACGCTCAAGTCCAACCTGTCGGTGGGCCTGCCGCTGGACCTGGTCGTGTACGAGGCTGACAGCTTCTCGACCTCCAAGGTGGTCTGCATCGACGAGAACAACCCCTACTTCCGCATGCTGCACGACAGCTGGGGCCAGAAACTGCGCCAGGTGTTCGACAGCATCGAAGACCCGGCCTGGGGGGGTGGCGCCACCACCGTGCCCATCATGGTGAACCCGGCCCGCAGCAAGCCGCTCAAGAAGATCACCAACCACACCGACAAGCTCATCTGATTTCTCTGACGGCGGGGTTCGCCCTGCCCCGCCGGTATCCCCATGCTCCCCATCGTTTTCTCGCACGCCAACAGCTTCCCGGCCAGCACGTACCGCGTGCTCTTCCAGCATCTCAAGGCCCGGGGGATTGAGGTCAGCGCGGTGGAACGCTACGGCCACGACCCCAAGTACCCGGTGACCAACAACTGGCCCCATCTGGTGCAGCAGCTGGCGGACTTCGCCACGCCGCAGGTGGAGCGCCTGGGTCAGCCCGTGTTTCTGGTGGGGCATTCGCTGGGCGGCTTTTTGAGCGTGATGGCCGCCGCCCGCCACCCCCACCTGGTGCGCGGTGTGCTGTTGATCGATTCGCCCCTGCTGGGCGGATGGAAGGCCAACGCGGTCGATGTGGCCAAGCGCACGCAGGTCGTGGGCTCCATCTCGCCGGGCAAGGTCAGCCGGCAGCGGCGCTTCAGCTGGGCCAGCAACGAAGAGGCGCTGGAACACTTTCGCAAGAAAAAGGCCTTTGCGCACTGGGACCCCGAAGTGCTGGGCGACTACATCACCCACGGCCTGGTGGACCACGACGGCAAGCGCGTGCTGGGCTTTGACCGCGCGGTGGAAACCGCCATCTACAACACGCTGCCGCACAACCTGGGACGGCTGCTCAGCACCCACCCCCTGCAGTGCCCGGCCGCCTTCATCGGCGGGCGCGATTCGGACGAGATGCGGCAGGTGGGCATGGCGATGACGCTGCGCATCACCCAGGGCCGCACCATGATGCTGGACGGCAGCCACCTGTTTCCGATGGAGCAACCCATGGCCACGGCGGCGGCCATTGAGGCGGCGCTGCTCAATCTGGCGGCGCTGAACCCGGTCAAGCACTGACGACCCACCCGCAGTGTTGGGGGGCTGCGGGGTTTGGGGCGGCATAGCACCCAATACCTCCTGCAATGCCCCGAATAGCGCCGAAAAGCCCCGCCAAGACGGCCTTCGATCAGGGCAAACAAGGTTCGCCCGGAGTGGAGCAATCCCCTACACTGGGGGAGTTGTTACAGTGTGATACACCCCCATGCCCACCCTGCCTCACTTTGCCTCGCGATTGCCTGTGCTCAGCTATGTGCTGCTGGCCGTCTATCTGGTCATCCTCGCAGTCCGCACCCACAACGACACCACCATTGCCCTGGTGATTGCCTCGGTCGTGATGTTTGCCTGCTGCTGGGCCAGTGCCACCCATTTGCTGGGCGCGCGGCCAGCGCTGCAGTTTGTGCTGATTGCCGTGAGTTTTGGCTGGTTTGCCGAGCAGATGGGCTCCTCGCGCGGCTGGTTCTTTGGCCAGTACACCTACACCGACGTGCTGGGTCCCCGTCTGGGGGACGTGCCCCTGGTCATCCCGCTGATGTGGTTTTCGCTGACCTATGCGGGGTATGTGATCTGCAACCTCATCGTCTGGCAAAGCGCGGTGGACGGCGCGCGGGGCCTGGGCAATGCCGCCATGCTGTCATTTCTGGCAGCGATGATCGTCACGGCGTTTGATCTGGGCGCCGACCCTTACATGGTGTACACCCTCAAGGCCTGGATCATGACCAAGACCGATGGCGCATGGTTTGGGGAGACGGTGCAGGGGTTTTTTGGCTGGGTGTTCGTGTCCTTCGTCATCATCTTCGGTTTCCGCATGTCGGTTCGCAAACAGGCCCTGCAGCCATCCAGCCCGTTCTTGCGCCACCATGCCCTGGTTCCGCTGGCACTGTATGGGAGCAATATGGTGTTTCAGATGATCCTGGGCAATCCGGTGGAAATCCGCTCCATTGCGCCGTTTGCGATGGGCATCCCCTTGTTGTGCGCGCTGGCCGGGTACCAGCGCTGGGCAGCCCCCGCAAAGGCCAGCGTATGAACCAGAACACGTCACACTCCAACACCGTATCGGACGCCGAACTGGCGAGCATGCAGCACCACGCCGACCCCCTGGCCGACCAGACCATCGCCGACATCCTGGGCGACTGGCCTGAAGGGGACGTCGCGGTGGATGCGCCGCAATGGGCGCGCATCGACACCGTGAACCGCCTGTTCGGCCAATGGACGGACAACAAGAGCCTGGTGGGCTGGACCGCCCAAGGCGACGGGGTGGATGCAGCCATGGCCCGGGCGCTGAACCACTACGTGCAGACCGCGCAAGTGCTGCCGTCCTGGGCCGATGCGAAAAAGATCGAGCGTGCCGAGAAGCTGTTCATGGAACATGGGGCGCTGTCGTGCATCCTGCTGTTTTGCGCCAGCCTGCCCGAGTGTTATGTGATCCCCGACCTCTCCAGTGTGCTGCACACCTCGGGCCAGCTGGAGCAGAACGCCGAGTACCGCATCCGGTCCACGGCCGCGATGATCTTCCCCGTGATGCTGCACGGTGGCCTCAGCCAGCGCGGCGCGGGCGTGGCGCAGGTGCTCAAGGTGCGGCTGATCCACGCCACCATCCGCAACCTGATCCTGCACGGCAGCCCGCAAAGTGCCGTCAAACAGCTGCTGGCCGGGGGCAGCGGGCAGGTGGCACCACAAGCCCTGCCCAGCGGGGGCGGGCGTCAGGCCATGTTCCAGACGCTGTACGCCCGCGGCTGGAACCTGAAAGGCGATGGACTGCCCTGCAACCAGGAAGAGCTGGCCTACACCTTGCTAACGTTTGGCTATGTGTTTTTGCGCAGCTTGCGCCGCTTGGGGCTGAGGTTGCGCACGGCCGACGAAGAGGCCTACCTGCACGCCTGGAACGTGGTGGGCCACATCCTGGGCATCGACCGGGCCTTGATGGTGGACACCATGGACCAGGGCCAGGCCCTGATGGCGCGCATGCAGGCCCGGGGCCGCGCCGAGCCCGTCACACCGGACCCCCGCCCTGCCCTGGGCCGGGCGTTGATGCAGACCATGGAGAACTCGCTGCCCTGGAACATTGTGAAACCCTTTCCCGAACTCATGACCCGCTACCTGTGCGGGCGCGACACAGCCAGCGACCTGGGCCTAACCCAGCCTGTGCCGTGGCCATCGGCGCTGCTGTTCTGGGGGATGTTGCTGCTCGCCCGTGCCATCGACACCGTGCTGCGCCTGGTGCTGCCCCGGTTCTCGATCGTGAGGACACTCACGCGCATCCTGGGCTACCACTTCATGAGCCGCGTGCTGATGAGCCAGACCCGCCCCCTCCAACTGCCCACCGAGTTGCTCAACCAGGTGGACGAGGTGGTGCACAGCTGGAGCGATGACCCCCACGCGCCGGGCTGGATCAACCGGATCGAAGACCGGCTGACGACGCGCGGCAGCTGGAGCGCGGGCCTGGCCGCCCAGGCCCCTGCCGCACACCCCGCCCAGGCGCAGCAACCCACATAGCCGTTGTTCCCACGCCAATGTCCCCGCTGGCCCGTGCCCTCCTGACGATCGCCCGGCTTGGTCGTGCGCGCTGCGGCGTGGCGTCCAGCCTGCTTTGGCTGCTCGTCCTCATGGCTCTGCCTGCGGGCGTGCAGGCGAACGCGCCTCTGGTGCTGACGCAGGATCGGCCGCAGATGAATGCCTGGGAAGCCATCACGCTCAAGGCCGATCCCACGTACCAGCTTTCGGTGCAGGACATGCTGGCCCGCCTGGACGAGTTCGAGGCGCCTGCCCGGCGCGGCGGCTCGCTGGGTGTGCACAAGGCAGCCATGTGGCTGCGGATTCCTATCATCGCGAATGAGACACCGCGCACGCCCTGGTTGGTCAATATCGGCTACAGCTCGCTGCAGGCCAACATATACCTGACCAGCGGCGGCCAGGTGCTTGAGCACGTTCGCGCGACGCCAACCGACGAGCGGCAGCGGTATAGCCGCACACCCACGATGATGTTCAATCTGCAGGCTGGGCAGCCGTACGACCTGCTGATACGGGTGCAGGCATCCGGGCCGTTGATACTGCCCATCACGGTCGGGGAAATGCCCTACCAGATGAACGAAGCGCTGCGCGAGCAGATGCTGCAGGGCCTGCTCAACGGTCTAGCGTTTTGCCTGCTGGCGTACAGCCTGATCCAGTGGATCATGCAGCGCGACCACCTGTTCGGTTTCTATGCGCTGGTGGTGCTGGGCAGTGCCGGCTTTTCGCTGCAGTTCTTTGGCATCGGTGCGCAGTTTCTGTGGCCTGGCAACCTGGTGTTGGAGCGGATCATGGGCATCGCTGCGGGGCTCACTGCCCTTGCGGGATCGTTTCTCTTCCTGGGCCACGCGCTGACGGACAACACGCAGAGCAGCTGGTACGCGCGCGCCATGGAAGTGGGCGCCGCCATCACGGCAGTGGTCCTTGCCACCTTCGTACTCGGTTGGCTGAGCGTGCCCGTCGCCATCGCTTTTATGAGCCTGGTCGGCCCCCTGCCTTCCCTTTTCAGCGTTCCCGCCGCTGTTGCACGGGTTCGTCAGAAAGACCCCGTAGGTACGACCCTGCTGGTGGCCTGGGGCGCCTATGGGGTGGCCGCCGCAGTCATGGTGTGCCTGGTTCAGGGCTGGGTGCCTGCGAACTTCTGGACCTTGCACTCGTTCCAGTTCGGCGCCACGCTGGACATGCTGCTGTTCTTGCGCGTCATGGGGCTGCGCGCCAAAGCCATGCGGATGAAAGCACAGGAGGCGCTGCGCGAGCGCGACATCATGCACTTGCTGGCGCACAGCGATCCACTGACAGGCCTGAGCAACCGGCGTGGGCTGCAGCATGCACTGCAGCTTGCGCTGTCTTCCCGCTCACCGAGCCATCTGGTCGCGGTGTACCTGATCGATCTGGACGGGTTCAAGCCCATCAATGACTCGCATGGCCACGATGTGGGCGACGATCTGCTGGTGGCTGTGGGCCAGCGGCTCCAAGCCAGTGTCCGCCAGCAGACCGATCTGGTAGCACGGCTGGGCGGAGATGAATTCATCATCATGGCCTGCCAACTCGAAACCCCCGAGCAGGCGGCCAACCTGGGCCACGCCCTGTTGCGGGCTTTCGATGAACCGCTGGCTGTGGGCGACCTGCACCTGAAGGTGGGGTTGACCATTGGCTATGCACTGGCCCCGCTGGACGGCAATGATCCCCCGGAGTTGATCCGCTTGGCCGATACGGCCATGTACGCGGGCAAGCAACGTGGCAAACGCTCCATCCTGCGCAACAGCGGCGAACTGGCGCTTGCGCCATGAAACAGGCCTCCTGCACCGTGATGCCTTGCCTATACTGAACCAGCCCGATCATGCCCCGCCGTCACCCCATGCCGAACCGGCCCCGGCCCCACCACCTCCCTTGGCTGGCTTTGCTCTGGGCGTTGATGGTGTGCCCCTGGGCGTGGGCAGGTAGCTCACCCTTGCTGCTGAACGACGAGCGGGGAGCCATAGATGCATGGCCCGCCGTCACGCTACTGAGCGATCCCAGCCTTCAGCTTTCAGTGGAAGATGTACTGGAACAGTCCGACAAGTTCACCCCGCCCCCCAGCGTGGGCGCAACGTTGGGGGTGAGGCCCGATGCAGTCTGGCTGCGCATCCCGTTCGAAGTGGCCTCGACGTCTGACGCCCAGTGGATCCTGGATATCAACCACTCCGACCTGAACCACATCGGCGTCTACCTCACGACCAGCGGCTATGTGGTCCAGCAAGCAACCCTGGGCAGCCTGCACCCTTACGCGCACCGTCCTTTGCAAAGCCGATCCCACGCGATCACGCTGAATCTGAGGCCCGGGTTGCAGTACGAACTGTTGGTGCGCATCCAGACCCGGGGGGCGATGATCCTGCCAATCTCGTTCTACAAGCCTGCGGCCATGCTCAGCAAGGCGGTCAACGAGCAAATGCTGCAGGGCGTATTGACCGGGTTGGCCCTGTGCCTGCTTGTGTACAGCGTGGGCCAGTGGCTGAGCCTGCGCGAGCCCCTGTTCATCTACTACGCATTGCTCACATCCGGCAGCCTGCTGTTTTCGATGCACCTGTTCGGCGTGGGTCGACAGTTCCTCTGGAGCGACAGCCTCTGGCATGAAGTCCACATGGGAGGGCTCTCTGCCTTGCTCGCCACCTGTGGTTCGTTCCTCTTCATCGGACAGGCCCTGTCGGAGCCCGACTCCAACAAACGCTTTCTGCGCTTCATGCGCTGTGGAGCGGCACTGTGTGTGCTCCTTGCACTGGCATACGGACTGGATGCCATCTCTACCCGCGCCATTGCAGCCATTGTGAGCATCCTGGGCCTGGTACCCGCCCTGATGGGCATCCCGGGTGCGGCACGCCGTGCGATCCGGGGTGATGGGGTCGGCACCAGCCTGCTGCTGGCCTGGTTGGTCTACTTCATTGCGACCGCGATCGTCATCGGCGTCATCAACGGCTGGGTGCCGGTGAATTTCTGGACTTTGCATTCCTTCCAGTTTGGTGCAACGCTGGACATGCTGCTCTTCATGCGCGTGCTGGGCCTGCGCACCAAGGCATTGCGGCTGGAGGCGCTGGATGCCAACCGCGAGCGCGACGCGATGCACTCGCTGGCCCATACCGACCCCTTGACCGGCTTGCCCAATCGGCGTGGCCTGAGCATTGCCCTGGCCTCCGCCCTGCCCCACAGTGGCCCCAACAGCCTGCTGGCCGTGTACGTGATGGACCTCGATGGTTTCAAGCCCGTCAACGACCGGCACGGCCACGATGTGGGCGATGAACTGCTGATCGCCGTGACCCGTCGGCTGCAAGGCCATGTGCGCCAGAGTGACGTGGTAGCGCGCCTGGGCGGCGATGAATTTGTGGTGATGGCGGGCCACCTTGGCAGCAGCCAGCAGGCCCAGGAGCTGGGGCTCAAACTGCTGGAAGCTTTTCGCACCCCTTTCTCGCTGGGCGATCTACAGGTGGAAGTGGGCTTGACCATCGGCTACGCGATTGCACCGGACGACAGCAACGACGCACTGGGCCTGCTGAAGCTGGCGGATGCGGCAATGTACAGCGGCAAGCAAGGGGGGAAATTCTGCCTTCGCCGCAACACCGGGGACCTGGCGCTGTCGTCGGCCTGAGCGCTACCAGTGCACACCGCACCCTGCGGCTGAGCCCCAAGGGCCATTCCGAACTGGTCAAACGGCCTGGCTTCCGTTAAACACGGGGCTTCGCGTTACCACCCAAGGATTGTTCACCATGGCCCATCGCAAAAGTCCCGCCCGCATTGCCAAAGACGCCCGCATTGCGCATTTTCAGTCGCTGGCTACACGCCAGGCCGCACCGAACGCGCCGGGCGCAACCCTGACCTGGGACGCCGTGGCTGCGCTGGAGGCCAAGCTGGTGGGCCGCATCGTGCTGCCATCCAGCCCCGACTACAACGCTGCGCGGCAGGAGTCCAACCCCGCGTTTCAGGCTTATCCCGAGATCATCGTGTACTGCGCCTGCGAACACGACGTGCTCGAATGCCTTGCCGTGGCCCGTACCTACAACGTGTGGGTGGCCGTGCGCTGCGGCGGGCACAGCACGGCAGGCTACTCCGTCAACAGCGGCATGGTGGTGGACCTGAGCGACCTGAAAGGCGTGGTGCTGGACCCACCCCGCGAACGCGTGCATGTGCTGCCGGGCACCGACTTCGACCATTTCAACGGCGCCATGAACCATACCGGCTGGCATGTGCCCACGGGCGCGTGCGGCAGCGTGTGCGTGGGGGGCTTCGTGCAGGGTGGTGGCTACGGCTACACGTCGCGGGCCTTCGGCATCCAGAGCGATCTGGTGGAATCGTTCCGGGTGGCGCTTGCCAACGGCAGCATCGTCACGGCCAGCGCGCAGGAGAACCCGGGGCTCTACTGGGCCATGCGCGGTGGCACGGGCGGCAACTTTGGTGTGCTGCTGCAGGTCACCTACCGCATGCACCGGCTGAACCAGGTGTGGGCCTGGGCCATCAGCTGGGACGCCGCGCATGCCGCCGAGGTCCTGACGACGATGCAAGCCCACTACATGAAAACCGGCGCACCCGATGCCCTGGGCTACATGATGAATCTGGGCTACCAGAACAATACGCCGGTCTACATGGTGCAAGGCATGTTCTGCGGCACGCGCGATGAGGGCATGAAGGCCATCGCACGCCTCATGGCGATACCGAGCGCACAGCTGCTGGTGGACAAGACGGGCACCTACCCCGACATGAACATCTGGCTGGAAGACCACCCCTACACCTTGCCAGACAACCTGCCCGACGGCGTGGCGGAAACCAAGGCCTGCGGCTACATCAGCACGCCGCTGTCAACAGCCGACTGGCAACGCATCATCGACTACTTCAAGACATCGCCCAACCCCTGGTCGCTGGCTTATCTGGAACCCTATGGCGGCGCCATCAACCGCTACCCGGTGGCCGACAGCGCTTTCATCCACCGCCACGTGGATGCAGACCTCGTGGTGGACGTGTTCTGGACCAATGACACCGAGCGGGCCCAGATGGAAGCCTGGCTCGATGGGTTCATGAATCTCGTTAAACCCTTCCTGAACGGCCACGTGTACCAGAACTATCCCGACGCAAGCCTGCAGGACTTTGCCCAGGCCTATTGGGGCCCTGCATACCCGCAGCTTCAGCAGGTCAAGGCCCAGTACGACCCCGGGAACTTCTTCCACTTTCAGCAGAGCGTCCGGCTGCCACAGAAATAGGAATGCAGGTCCTGAGAGAAGCCGCCCCAGCGCTCAGGAAGAGGCCGTTTCAGCGTAATGGAGCCGGCCTTTGCCCGCGCGTTTGGCCGAGTACATCGCCTGGTCGGCGCGGTTCATCAGGGCGTCGATATCCCCCTCCAGCGGGGGATACACGGCCACGCCAATGCTGGCGCCGATGAAAAGGTCACGCCCTTCCACAACCATGGGCTGGTGCAATGCCTCGATGATGCGGTGGCCGATGGTGTCGGTCACGTCGCGGGTGACATCGCGGTCGAGCATGACCAGGAATTCGTCGCCACCCAGGCGTGCCATGGTGTCGCCCGCACGCACCGTGCTGGCAATGCGTTGGGCCACAATGCGCAGCACTTCATCACCGGCGCGATGGCCTTCGGCGTCATTCACACCCTTGAACCCATCGAGGTCGATGAACAGCAAGGCCACAGACCCGGCATTGCATCGCGCCTGCGTCAGGGACTGCTCCAGTCGGCTCTGAAAAGCCGCCCGATTGAGCAGGCCCGTGAGTGAATCATGGTTGGCCAAATAGTGCTGCTGGCGGGCGATCTGGATCTTGGCCGAGACATCCTGGACCAGCGCCATGATCGATGTGACCTGCCCCTGGGCGTCGGTCAGTGCTGAATTGAACCACTCGCAATGCACTTCGCTACCGTCGTCCCGCACAAAGCAGGTCTCCGCGCGGTTCTGGGACTCCTGCCCCGACTGCAGGCGCTGTAGAGCGCTCTGAAGCCCCTCGTCCTGAAGTGAAGGGTCTACAAGTTCCGTCAGCAACCGCCCCTCCAGCCCCGCCACCTGCAGCCAGCCCATGAGCTGCACGGCGCGCTGCGAACAGTGCAGGAGCCTGAGGTTGTGGTCCATCTCCAGCACCGCAAGCGGGCTGTTTTCCATGTGCGAGGAAAGCCGCTGGTTGGCAGCGCGCAGCGCATTCATGGTGACCTGCAGTTCATGAACGTCGAGCGCCGTGGTGATGAAGCCGTCCACCAGCCCCTGCCGGTTGTGCCAGGGGGTCAGGCAGATGGTGCGCCATTCATCAATGCCATACGGTGTGCGCAGAAGGCGCTGGTACTGCACCCGCTCGCCCTGCAGCACACGCTCGACGAAGGGCATGAATCGGACGCAGTCGCTCTCACCATACACCTCGACCAGGGTTTTCCCCACCAACTGCTGGGGCACCGCGCCGAACCAGCGGGCGTATTCCTCGTTGACATAGATCATGGCCAGACTGCGGTCGATCACGGCCATGGTGGCACCCGCGCTGCGGGTGATCAGATCCAGCAATTCAGCCTTGGACCAGGAATCCTGATGGAAGGCTGTGGGGGGCTGCGACAACTCAGGCTCGTCTTGCATCATGCGGCGATAGCCCCGGCGGGGAGGTGGTCATCGACAGAGGGGGCGATCCAACGCTGCACCTTCTTCACGGTGGCCGCTTTGCATCGCCCTGCTACAGGTAACAGTGTGTCAGCACCAGCTTATCACTTTCGGCCCATGGTGCCCCCGCAGGCCCCACGGGCCTTTCGCAAAAGGCCAGCTCCCGCACGGTGTTGCACGCTAGTCCACTGAAACCGAGTAATCGGCTGTGCGCCGAGGTGGCAGCGGGTGCAGCGCAAGGCGCGGGCTGCGGCCAAGGCTGGCCGCCTTGGCAAAGCCCGCAACGCCGCGATGCGCCTGCTGCCACCCCGGCCCGAAGGGTGAGGGCCTGGCAAGGCCGCCCTCGTCGTTGCCGTGCTCGCCGGGTATGCAACCCGCCTGCGCCCGCCGCCTAGAGGGCGGCCCTGCCAGCCCCTCGCGCACAGCCGATTTCTCGGTTTCAGTGGACTAACGGCAGCAACGATATGCCAGGCCGACGGACACGGAATACCCTGTAGGCTCGACGGTGAGGGGGCTGCGGCGGGCGTCGCCCTTGAGTTGCGATACACGCGCCGCACCCAGAATCACCCAGTGGCGATTGATGGCCGACATGACCTCCACACCGGCATCCACGCTGTACAGGCCTGCGCCCGGATCAAAGGCAGGCAAGGCCCCGGAACCACCCGCAGGCACGCCAAAATGACCGCGCAGATAGGTGCGATCCCCAAAGCTCGCGCCTGCGCCGAAAGTGACTTTGGTCTGCTCGGTCACGGGCCAGGTGTAGCCCACGCTGGTGGACAACTGCGCGCCGCCGTCGCGCCCCAGAATGTCCTGCGAAAGCCCGGCGCCCACAGACCACCGTGGCGTCAGCGCATACCCAGCGCTCACCCGCGCGCGCAGCGTGGACCGGACCGAGGGCAACCCCACCAGGATCGGTGCGTCCGAGCCGTCACGGCCTTTGTCGATGCGCAGCGAGGCGCTCAGGTTGAATTGATCTCCCTGCGCCAGCGTGGCACTGGCACCCGATTCGCGCGGACCCAGCCCATGCCCCATGAAGGCGCTGCCACGCGAGGTACTGAGCCTGAAGCGTCCATATTCGATGGCCCAGGCTGGCCGCAGGCTGTTCTTGCGCCCATCACCGCCCGCGTAGTCCGGGCTGGAGCCCACGATGGCGCCCAGCGCGTAGTTGAACAACGGTTTGGGCGGCTCTTCGGCCGCAGGCGCATCCGCGGCGTGCGCCGCCGGCCAGGAGCACAGGCAAGCCAGCAACGAAGCACAAGAAACCAGGGGCGCAATGGGGGCAAAACGGCTCATGGGTGGATTATCAGTCCGCCCACTGCACCCATCCAGTCCATGCTGTCACCAGAACAACGATGCCAAACACGATGCGGTAGTACGCAAACGGTACAAAGCTGTGGGTACTGATGTAGCGCAACAACCAGCGCACACACAGCCAGGCGCTCAGGAAAGAAAAGACCAGCCCGGTGATGAACATGGGCAGATCGGCCACCGACAGCAGCGCGCGCTCCTTGTACAGGCTGTACACCCCCGCGCCAATGAGCGTGGGAATGGCCAGAAAGAACGAAAAATCGGTGGCTGCCTTGCGCGACAGGCCCAGCAGCATGCCCCCGATGATGGTGGAGCCACTGCGGCTGGTGCCCGGCACCATGGCGAGACACTGCACCAGGCCCACCTTGAGGGCGTCCAGCGGCGTCATGTCATCCACCGACTGGATGCGGGTGGCCGCGGGAGATCGGCGCTCTGCCCACAAAATGATGAAGCCCCCAATGATGAAGGTGCTGGCCACCACCACAGGGGTAAACAGATGGGCCTTGATGGCTTTGCCAAACAACAGGCCCAGCACCACAGCGGGCAAAAACCCGATGAGCACATTGAGTACAAACCGCTGCGCCTGCCGCTGCGTGGGCAAGGCCACCAGCGTGGCGCGGATCTTCTGCCAATACACCAGGATCACCGCAAAGATGGCACCGGTCTGGATGGCAATGTCAAACACCTTGGCCTTGGCATCATCAAATCCCAGCAGAGAGCCCGCCAGGATCAGGTGCCCCGTGGAAGAAATGGGCAGGAACTCCGTCAGGCCTTCGACCACGCCCATGATGGCAGCCTTGACCAGCAATACAACGTCCACGCACACTCCTTGAGAAAATTTGAATCAAACAAGGCTCTACCGCTTATCTATCAAGCGCTAGCAGCTATCAAAACAGGAGTATATGCCGAGCAGCCCCGCGCAACCTTCAGGCGGGGGGCTGCCACGGCACCTGCCACCCGCCCCCCAGCGCCTGCACCAGCGCCACCACGGCCAGCTGGCGGTTGACCTGCAGCTGCAGCAGGGCGCGCTGGGCAGACAGCGCTGATACTTGCGCGGTCACCACCTCGGTGTAGCCCACCTGGCCTTCGCGATAGCGGTTGAGCAGCTGCTGCGCCGTGCGTTCGGCGGCCGATACGGCCTCGCGCCGCAGGGGCTCCTGTTCTCGCAGGGTGCGCAGCACGGTGAGCTGGTCTTCCACGCTCTGGAAGGCCGTCAGCACGGTCTGGCGGTAGACGGCCACACGGGCATCGCGTGCAGCCTGCGCCTCCTCCACGCGGGCGGCGGTGGCACCTGCATCCAACACAGTCTGTGCAATGGACAGCCCCAGCGACCAAACAGTGCCCGACGCCTTGAACAGATCCGCCACGCTGCTGCCACCGCTGCCGAGGGTGGCGCCCAGGCTCAGGCTGGGAAAGTACGCCGCGCGCTGGATGCCGATCTGCGCGTTGGCAGCGGCCACGGCCCGCTCTGCCGACGCGATGTCGGGGCGGCGCTGCAGCAGGGTTGAGGGGACGCCTGGTGGCACCTCGGGCACTTGGGCCACCCACGGCGCACTGGGCACGACAAAGTCGGAGGGCGCCTGCCCCGTCAGCACCGCCAGCGCGTGCTCGAACCGTGCCCGGTTCTGGCGCGCGGTGGCCAGGTCGGCCCGCGCGTTTGCCAGTTGGGTCTGCGCCTGCAGCACATCGGTCTGGGCCACCACTCCGGCGGAATAACGATTCCTGGCGATCTGCAGGCTGCGCTCGTAGCCCTCCACCGTGGCCTGCAGCAGCCCGATTTCCGCATCGGCCTCGCGCAACTGGAAATAGGCAGAGGCCAGGCTGCCCACGGCGGACAGGCGGGCCGACGCAAGGTCGGCCTCGCTGGCTTGCGCACTGGCCTGGGCATTGTTGACGACGCTTTCGAGCCGCCCCCACAGGTCCGGGGCCCAGTCCACCCCCAATGAGGCTTGGGTCGTGGTGCCGGACCGGCTGGCGCCCTCGCCACCCGAACGCGTGGCACCGCCCGACAGGCTGACGGAAGGCAGCAGCCCCGCGCGCTGCTGCCGCACCACGGCCTGCGCCTGGGCATAGGCAGCCACTGCTGCGGCAATGTTCTGGTTGGATAGCTGCACCTGCTCCGCCAGCCGGTTCAGCTCGGCGTCTCCGAACAGCTCCCACCAGGGTCCACGGTCCAGCGCATCGGCAGGCGCGGCTGGCGCCCAGGTGGCGCCCGCCTCCTTGAACGTGGCCGGCACTGGCATCTCGGGGCGCTGGTACGGCGGAGTGACGGAGCAGGCAGACAGCAGCGTCAGCGCAAGCCCGAGGCTGGCCAAGCGTGCGGCGCGTGCACCCGGTGCGAGGGGGATGAAGGGACGGGTCATGGTGCGCAATCAGACAGCGGCACCGGGGGATCCGGCGCGGCTGAGTTGTTGTTCGTTGGGTGCGGGCTTGCGCAGCTTGTCGAGCAGCACATACACCACCGGCGTCGTCAGCAAGGTGAGCAACTGGCTCGCGATGAGCCCGCCGATGATCGCCACGCCCAGCGGTTGGCGCAGCTCCGAGCCCTGCCCGAAGCCGATGGCCAGCGGCAGTGCACCCAGCGCAGCAGCCATCGTGGTCATCAGGATGGGGCGAAACCGCAGCAGGCAGGCTTCGCGCACGGCCTCCAGGGCCGTGAGCCCGCGCGCGCGCTCGGCGTCCAGCGCAAAGTCGATGATCATGATCGCGTTCTTCTTGACGATTCCGATCAGCAGGAACACGCCGATGAGCGCAATGATGGTGAACTGCATGTTGAACAGCAGCAGCGCCAGCACCGCGCCCACCCCCGCCGACGGCAGCGTGGTCAGCACCGTGATCGGGTGGATCAGGCTTTCATACAGAACACCCAGCACGATGTAGATCACCACGATGGCGGTGAGGATCAGGAACAGCTGCTGCCCCTGCGACTGCTGGGCGCTGAGCGCCGTGCCCTGGAAGCTGCCGCGCACGTTGGTGGGCATGGCAATGTCGGCCTCGGCCTGCTCGATGACCTGGCGCGCCTGCGCCAGCGAGGTTCCGGGGTCGATGTTGAACGAGATGGTAGTGGCCAGCTCGCCATCCTGGTGGCTGATGGATGTGGGTGACGCCCGCTCCATCACGCGCGCCACGGCGCTCAGCGGCACCATGGTCGATGCCGCAGTGCTGATGACATTGCCCGTGGACGCACCGCGCTGGCCCGGGTTGGCGGCCGTCCCCGTGGCACCGGTCGGGTTGCTGGCCACGTAGATATCTTTCAGGGCCGGCGGGCCCCGGGTGTACTCCGGCGCCCACTCCATGATGACGGCGTACTGGTTGAGTTCGCCATAGATGGTGGCCACCGAACGCTGGCCGAACGCGTTGTACAGCGCGTTGTCGATGGCCGAGGCGCTCACGCCCAGGCGCGAAGCGCTGTCGCGGTCCACCTCCACATAGGTCTCCACGCCGTTCTCCGCCTGGTCGGTATCCACGTCCTTGAGCAGGCTCTCGTCCTTGAGCCGGTCGGCCAGCTTGCCCGCCCATTGCTTGAGGTCCGCCATGTTGTCGCTCTTGAGCGTGTACTGGTAGGTGGAGTTGCTGGAGCGCCCGCCCATGCGCAGGTCCTGCACGGGGTTCAGAAACACCCTGAGGCCGGTGATCTGGTTGAGCTGCGGCCGCAGCCGCGCAATGACGGCCGGTGTGCTGTCCGTGCGCTGCTTCAAAGGCTTGAGGTTCACAAACATGAACCCACCCCCGGCCCGGCTGCCACCCGAGAAGCCGACGACGGTATCCACCGCTGGGTCCTTGCGGATGATCTCCACGGCTTGGCGCAGCTTGCGCGCCAGGGCTTCGGACGAAATGCTCTGGTCGGCCCTGAGGCCCGCGTTGAGCTGGCCGTTGTCCTGCTCGGGGAAGTACCCTTTAGGGATCTTCGCGAACAAGTACACGTTGAGCCCGATCACCGCCAGCAGGATGAGCACCACCAGGCCTTTGCTGGCCAGGGCCCAGTCCAGGCTGTGTCCATACCCGCGCAGCACGCCCTGGTAGCCGCGCTCTGCCCACCGCGCCAGGCGCGACGGAGGCTTGTCGCTGGCCGGATCGTGCGCCCGCAGCAGCCACGCGCACATCATGGGGGTGGTGGTGAGCGAGATCACCAGCGAAATCATCACTGCCGCTGACAACGTGATGGCGAATTCGCGGAACAGCCGCCCCACCTGGCCGTCCATGAACAGCAGCGGAATGAACACCGCCACCAGCGACAGGCTGATGGACAGCACGGTGAAGCCCACCTCCCGCGCACCCTGCAGCGCGGCCTGCATGCGGTCCATGCCGGCCTCGATGTGGCGCATGGTGTTCTCCAGCACCACGATGGCATCGTCCACCACAAAACCTGTGGCCACGGTCAGCGCCATCAGGCTCAGGTTGTTGAGGCTGAAGCCCAGGAAGTACATCACGCCGAAGGTTCCCAGCAGCGACACCACAGTGGCCACCGCCGGGATCACCGTGGCCCGCGCCTTGCGCAGGAAGAGGCCCACCACCAGCACCACGAGGGCAATGGACACCATCAGCGTCAGCTCGATCTCATGCAGGGAGGAGCGGATGGAGTTGGTGCTGTCCGACGCCACGGCCACCTGGATGTCCTGCGGCAGCTGGGCCTGCAGGTCGGGCAACAGCGCGCGCACGGCATCCACCGTTTCGATGATGTTGGCACCCGGCTGGCGCGTGACCAGCACGATGATGGCGGGGTCACCGTTGAACAGCCCCACGGTGCGGCGGTTTTCCACCCCGTCCACCACGCGCGCCACATCCCCCAGCCGCACGGCGGCATTGTTGCGCCAGGCGACGATGAGCGATTCGTACTCTGCCGCCTTGCGCGCGGGCGATGGCGTGTAGATCTGCAGGCGGCGCCCGTCGCCTTCGATGGCGCCCTTGGGCCGGTTGGCGTTGGAGGCCTGGATGGCAGCGCGCACGTCTTCGGTGCTGATGCCGTAGCGGTTGAGCGCAAAGGGCAGTAGTTCCACCCGCACGGCGGGCAGCGAGCCGCCGCCAATCTCCACCTCGCCCACACCGTCCACCTGTGACAGGCGCTGGCTCACCACGTTGGAGACGGCATCGTAGATCTCACCCGGCGTGCGCGTCTTGGAGGTCAGCGCCAGGATGATGACGGGTGATGCCGCCGAGTTGCGCTTGCGGTACGTGGGGTTGCTGCGCAGCGTGGCGGGCAGGTCGGCCCGCGCCGCGTTGATGGCGGCCTGCACCTCGCGCGCGGCCGCGTCGATATTGCGGTTCAGGTCGAACTGCAGGCTCACACGCGCCGATCCGTTGGAGCTGGTCGAGGTCATTTCGTTGACCCCGGCAATCACCCCCAGCCGCCGCTCCAGAGGGGTGGCCACGCTGGTGGCCATGGTTTCGGGGCTGGCGCCCGCCAGGCTGGCCGAGACCGAAATGGCCGGATAGTCCACCTGCGGCAAAGGCGATACGGGCAGCACAAAAAATGCGGCGATCCCCGCCAGGGCCACGCCAATGGTCAGCAGCACGGTGGCTACCGGCCGCTCGACGAAGGGGCGCGAGAGATTCACGACACCTCCCCGGCCTGGACCGGCGCCGCCGCCGTGCCCCGCCCCGTCCAGCGGCGGCCCAGCCGGTCAAACGCGAGGTAAATCACTGGCGTGGTGAACAGCGTGAGCATCTGGCTCAGGATCAGCCCGCCAAAAATGGCCAGCCCCAGGGGGCGGCGCAGTTCCGCCCCCTCGCCCCACCCCAGCATCAGCGGCAGCGCGGCAAACAGCGCCGCCAGCGTGGTCATGAGAATGGGGCGAAAGCGCAGCAATGCAGCCTGGTGGATGGCTTGCTGCGGCCCCATGCCCTGGTGGCGCTCTGCGTCGATGGCGAAGTCGATCATCATGATCGCGTTCTTCTTGACGATGCCGATCAGCAGGATGATGCCGATGATGCCGATCACCCCCAGGTCGTTGCCCGACACCATGAGCGCCAGCAGGGCCCCGACCCCGGCGGAAGGCAGGGTGGAGAGGATCGTTACCGGGTGGATATAGCTCTCGTACAGCACGCCAAGCACGATGTACACGCACACCATGGCCGCCAGAATGAGCCACAGCTGGCTCGACAACGATTTTTCGTAAGCCCCGGCAGCCCCCAGGAACTCCATCGACAAGCCCTGCGGCATCCCGATTTCCTTCGCGGCAGCGCGGATGGCGTCCACCGCACTGCCCAAGGACACGCCCTCGGCCTTGTCAAAACCCAGGGTTGCCGCCGGGTACTGGGCCACGCGCGTGATCTGCAGCGGCGCCAGTTGCTCGCGGATGGTGGCCACAGCCGCCAGCGGCGTGGGCGTGCCGGAGCCTGTGCGCAGCTGCAAGGTGCCCAGGGCCTCGGGCGTGTTCATGCCTTCCTGCTGGGCTTCCAGGATCACGCGGTACTGGTTGGTCTCGGTGAAGATGGTGGACACGATGCGCTGGCCAAACGCGCTGTAGAGCGTGTCGTCCACGTTGCTGGCCGTGACCGACAGGCGCGATGCCGTGTTGCGGTCAATGTCCACAAAAGCCGACAGGCCCTGCGCGCCCGCATCGGTCGTGGCGTTGCGCACCTTGGGCTCGCGCTGCAGTCGCAGGGCGAGCTTGCGGGTCCAGTCGTTGACCTGCGCGGCATCCACACCGCCAATCGACACGCGGTACTCGGTGGGGCCGGTTTCCGCATCGATCGTCAGATCCTGCGTGGGCTGCAGGTACAGCGTGACACCCGCCACAGACCGCACACGCTCGCGCAGGCGCTGCATGATGGCTTCCTGCCCGTCGCGGTCAGGCTTGAGATTGATCAGCATGCGCCCGGCGTTGAGCATGGTGTTGTTGGCCGCATCCACACCCACAAACGAGCTGAGCGACAACACGTCGGGGTCTTGCAAGATGGCGCGCACGGCGGCTTGCTGGAGTTCACTCATGCGGGCGTACGAGACATCCTGCGACGCCTCGACGCGCGCCTGCAGTTGCCCGGTGTCCTGCGTGGGGAAAAGCCCCTTCGGGATGACCACATACAAGAGCGCCGTGAGGGCCAGCGTCATCACCGCCACCACCAGCGTGGCGCCCTGGTGGCGCAGCACCCACTGCAGCCAGCGGTCATAGCCGCCAATCACCCGCTCGAAACCCCGGTTGATACGGCCCGCCACGCCCTTCGGGCCCCCAGCGGGCTCGGCGCGCAGCCAGCGCGCAGCCATCATGGGCACGAGGGTGAGCGACACCACGCCCGAGATGAGAATGGTGATGGCCAGCGTGACCGCGAACTCACGAAAAAGCCGGCCGACCACATCGCTCATGAAGAGCAGCGGGATCAGCACCGCGATCAGCGACACCGTGAGCGAGATGATGGTGAAGCCAATCTGCGTGGCGCCCTTGAGCGCCGCCTGGAACGGCGGCTCGCCCTCCTCCAGGTAGCGCGCGATGTTCTCGATCATCACGATGGCATCGTCCACCACAAAGCCGGTGGCAATCGTCAGCGCCATCAGGCTCAGGTTGTTGAGGCTGTAGCCCAGCAGGTACATCACGCCGCAGGTGCCAATGAGCGAAATGGGCACGGCCAGGCTGGCAATGACCGTGGCGCGCAGGCTGTGCAGAAAGAAGAAGATCACCAGCACCACCATGAGCACGGCCAGTGCCAGTTCCAGCTCCACATGGTGGACCGAGCCCCGGATGCCCGTGGTGCGGTCCGACAGCACCTGCACCTTGAGCGATGCGGGCAGGCCCGCCTGCAGCTCGGGCAGCAGCTTCTTGATGTTGTCCACCGTGGCGATCACGTTGGCGCCCGGCTGGCGCTGCACGTTGAGGATGATCGCTGGAGTGATGGAAGCCCCCACGTTCCCCACTTCGTGTGGTTCGCTGCCCCCCGAGTGAGCGTCCGCTTGCTGGGGGCGGCCCGGCGCGGCGCGGAGGGGGTCGTTGACCCCCGCCCACGCGCCCAGCCGGTTGTTCTCCGCACTCTCCACCACACGCGCCACCTCCAGCATGCGCACCGGCGCGCCGTTGCGCCACGACACGATGAGGTTCTTGTAGTCATCCACCGTCAGCAACTGGTCGTTGGCATTGATGGTGTAAGAACGCTGCGGGCCGTCAAAGCTGCCCTTGGCACTGTTGGCATTGGCCGAGGTGATGGCCGTGCGCAGGGTGTCGAGGCCAATGCCGTACGACGCCAGCGCCTTGGTGTCGGCCTGGATGCGCACGGCAGGCCGCTGCCCACCCGCCAGCGACACCAGCCCCACACCCGAAACCTGGCTGATCTTCTGCGCCAGGCGCGTGTTCACCAGGTTCTGCACTTCGGTGAGCGGCAGCGTGTCAGAGCTGATGGCCAGCGTGAGCACAGGCGCGTCGGCAGGGTTCACCTTGGCGTACACCGGCGGTGCGGGCAGGTCTGCGGGCAGCAGCGAGTTGCCCGCGTTGATGGCCGCCTGCACCTCCTGCTCGGCTACATCCAGCGCCAGCCCCAGGCCAAACTGCAGCGTGATGATGGACACCCCCGAGGCGCTGGTGGACGCCATGCGCGTGAGCCCGGGCATCTGGCCAAACTGGCGCTCCAGCGGCGCACTCACCGTGCGGCTCATGACCTCGGGGCTGGCACCCGGGTACAGGGTCTGCACCTGGATGGTGGGGTAATCCACCTCGGGCAAGGCCGACAGCGGCAGAAAGCGGAAACCCACCAGCCCTGCCAGCACGATGGCAATCATCAGCAGCGCAGTGGCCACGGGCCTTTCAATGAATGGACGTGAAGGACTCATGTTGTCGTGTCGCGCTCAGGGATTCTGAGGAGGACGCTGGCGGCGCTGGCCACCTTCTCCACGCTCCCCTCGCGGCCCGCTGGCCCCCGCACGCGGTGCACGGGCGGCCTGCGCACCCGGCAGCTGCACGGCCATGCCATCCTGCAAGCGGTCCCCGCCCTCGGTCACCACACGTTCGCCTTCCTTCAGGCCTTCGGTGATCGCCATCAGCCCCACCGTGGCCTGACCGCGCTTGACCTTGCGCAGCGACACCGTGCGGTCTTCGTTGATGACATAGACGTAGTCGCCATTGGCGCCGGTGCGCACTGCGGTCACGGGCACCACCAGCGCGGGCACGTTGCGCAGCAGCAGTTGCACGTTCACAAACTGGTTGGGAAACAGCGCACCCGCCGCGTTCTCGAACCGAGCCTTGGCCTTGACGGTGCCGGTGGTGGTGTCCACCTGGTTGTCCAGCGTCGAAAACCGGCCCTTGTCGAGTTCGGCCTTGCGCGTGCGGTCCAGCGCCGTCACGGCCAGGGCGTCCGCTGCGCCCTGCGCTGCCTGGATGTCGGCCACACGGTCCTGCGGCACGGAGAACTGCACGTCGATGGGTGCCACCTGCGTGATGGTGGCCAGGCCCGCCGTGTCGCCCGAGGTCACGTAGTTGCCCGCATCCACGGTGCGAAGACCGATGCGCCCCGACGCGGGCGCGGTGATGCGGGTGTAGTCCAGGTTCAGGCGCGCCGTGCCCTCCTGGGCCTTGTCGGTCATCACCGTGCCTTCGAGTTGCTTGACCAGCGCCGCCTGCGTATCCACGTCCTGGCGGGCGATGGAGTCTTGCGACAGCAATGTGCGGTAGCGCTCCAGCGTGAGGCGCGCGTTCTCCAGCTGCGCCTCGTCGCGCTGGCGGGTGCCCTGGGCCTGCATCAGCGCCTGCTCGAAGGGGCGGGGGTCGATCTGCGCCAGCAACTGCCCTTTTTTGACCATCTGCCCCTCGGTGAACAGCACCTGGGTCAGCATGCCCGACACCTGGGGCCGCAGCGTGACCGTGGTGGCGGGGATCACGGTGCCCAGCGCATCGATGATCACCGGCAGTTCAGCCTTGCGCACCACGGCATCCCCTACCGTGACCATGGGGCGCCCGCCCCCCGGAAAGCCCGGACCGCCGCTGGATTCACCATTGGCCCGCTGGATGAGATACCACGCCGCACCGCCTACCAGCCCCACCAACACCAGCGCCAGCAGGCTTCCTACCCATCGGGATCGGCGTGGCGGTTTGCCGGGGGGAGCGGGAGGAATGGCCGATGGCGGGGGCGCGTTGACTTCTTGGGGGTTCATGGCGGTCTTGATTCGTGTTCTCGGGGTGCGTGCTGGGCGGGTGTCAGCACGGTCAACCGTACCGGATCGTAGAGGCTCAGTTCACGCGTTGCTTTGAACGCTGTGCGAAGAAAAGTAAACCTTGGGGTCAAAGCAATTTGTAGGGAAGGCGCATCCGCCAACGGGCCCACCACCAAAAATGCCCCGCAAGTCACGCCGCGCTCCTGCATTTCGCGGTGGCCCTGGCGCATTTCGTCGCAAGCCGCTGGCAGCGACGGGGCGGTGTCGGCACAGTCCGCTCCATTGAAGAACGAGCCCGGAGCCACACCATGCAACTCACCCCCGTCATCGCCATCCACCTCGCCGCAGCGCTCGCCGCGACCGCCATCGGCCCCATCGCCCTGTGGGCCCGCAAGGGTGCCACACAACGCCCGCGCCTGCACCGCGCCGCCGGGTATGCCTGGGTAACCCTGATGGTGGCCACAGCCGTGTCGGCCATTTTCATCAGTGGGGGCCCGGGACCGCGCTGGGGCAGCTTCGGGCTGATCCACCTGCTGATACCGGTCACGCTGGGGATGCTGGTGCTGTCTTTTGTCTTCCTCGCCCGGCGCAACATCGACGGGCATCGCAAGACCATGCAGCGCGCCTACATCGGCGCCTGCGTGGTGGCCGGTGGCTTCACTCTGCTGCCTGATCGCTTTCTCGGCCATTCGCTCTGGTCGGCACTGGGCGTGATCTGACCCTGCCGTTCCCTCTCCATCCGCCCTTTCCACTCAGGAGATCTCCATGCTGCTCAATTTGATTGTTCACCAACCCCAAGCAATGCTCCAGGTCATCAGTCACACCCCCTACTGGGTATGGGGCATGCTGGCCGGCCTGGTGGGGCTGGGCGCCAGCCAGCTGCGCGACCGCAGCGCCAGCCTGCTGCGAACCCAGCTCATGCCGCTGGGCATGGCCGCCTTTTCGGTGGCAGGCCTGCTGTCGGCATTCGGTGGTTCGGCCTCCTCCGGCGTACAGGCAGTGGGTCTCTGGCTGGCAGCCGCCACGGCGACCACGGCGCTGGCCCTGTGGTTCCAGCCCACGGCGCCCACCGGCACGCTCTACAGCGCCTCTTCGCGCAGTTTTTACATTCCGGGCAGCGCCATGCCGCTCGCGCTGATCGTTGGCATCTTCCTGACCAAGTATTTCGTTGGGGTCGAGCTGGCCATGCAACCCACCCTGGCACGGGACGGCACCTTCGCGCTGCAGATCTCGGCCCTTTATGGGGTGTTCAACGGCCTGTTCGCCGCCCGGGCCCTGCGGATGTGGCGCCTGGCGCAGCAAAGCGTGGTCTACGGCGCATCCCCCGTGGGCGCCTGAGCCCCGCCAGAACACTGCCCTCCCATCGAACTGACTCACCTTGTCTGGAGACATCACCATGCACTACGTCCACCCCACCCAAGACCCCATCGAACGCCTGGCCCGCAAGCGCGCCGGGGCCAAACTCGGCTGGTACATGCACGCCGGCGTCTATCTGCTGGTCAACCTGCTGCTGATCACCCTGTCGGCCGCCAGCGGGCGGCACTGGGCGGTGTACCCCGCGCTGGGATGGGGCATCGGCCTGGTGGTGCATGGGGCGGTGGTGTTCCTGATCGCTGGCGGCGGGCTGCATGAGCGCATGGTGCAGGCCGAACGCGACCGTCTGGCGCAGCAGGGGCCACGCCGTTGAACCCGTCTACACCCTCCTTCCGCACGAAAGAAATCCCATGAAGATGCTCCGACAACTGACCCTGGCCCTGCTGACACTGGCGACATGGGGTGCGGCCACCGCCTCCCAGGCGGGCACGGGGCTGATGGAATTGCCCGGCTTGCTGGGGGATGGCCCCGTCACGGTGTTCTACCCCAGCAGCAGTGCCGACGAACCTGTGCAGCGCGGCCCCTTCCAGCTGCAGCTGGCCTGGCAGGGCAGCCCCGTGCGGGGCAACGGCCGCCTGATCGTCATCACACACGGTTCGGGCGGCAATCCGTGGGTCCACACCGACCTTGCGCGTGCAATGGTGGCCGCAGGTTTTGTCGTGGCATTGCCCGAACATGCGGGAGACAACTCCAAAGACCCGTCCACCCCCGGCCCCGAGAGCTGGAAGCGCCGCCCCGCCGAAGTCTCCCGCGCCATCGACGCCGTGGCACAGGACAACCGCCTGGCCCCATTGCTCACCCTTGACAAGGTGGGGGTCTTCGGTGGTTCCGCCGGTGGCCATACGGCGTTGACGCTGGCGGGCGGCGCGTGGTCGCCCGCGCGCTTTCGCCAGCACTGCGAGGCCCACATTGCCGATGATTTTTCCTCCTGTGTCGGGTTCATCACCCGTTTGCACGGCAACCTGCTGGATGGCCTGAAGAAGTGGTTTGCACTGGCCGTGATACGCCACCGCTTCAGCGACGACACCGCCTACACACACCAGGACCCCCGCATACAGGCTACCGTGGCCAGCGTGCCCTTCGCAGCCGACTTTGACATGGCCACCCTCGCCACCCCGAGCATCGCGCTGGGGCTGGTGACTGCGGGCATGGATGTGAACCAGGTACCGCGCTTTCACAGCAGCGCCGTGCTCGCAGCCTGCCAGGACCGCTGCACCCACGTAGCCCACCTGCCGGACGCCAGCCACGGCGCCATGCTGTCGCCCATGCCACCGCTGCACCTGCTCAACGACGTACAGACCGCGCTGCTGGGCGACCCGCCCGGCTTTGACCGCAAAGTGCTGCCCGAGGTGGATGCACGCATCGTGGCGTTCTTCGCCCAGCACCTGCAACCCTTGCACCCCTTTCAGCCGGTGCCCTGACCCGGCCATCCTGCATCACACGCACCCATGCTCCTCATCTCTGCCGCCACCCTCGGCCTGCTCGCCACCATGACGCAAACCTCCAGATTGCGGCCCCGCGGCCGGTACCCCTTGTTCATCGCTGCCGCCATGCTGACCCTGGGGCTTGCGGGACTTGCTGCCGCCATCGCCTGGGGCGGCCCCCACGACCTCCCGCCGCTGTCCAGCATCAACAATCCGTTCAAGGGCGTGGACTACAGCGGTGTTCCACCAGCCCAGCGCTACACAGCGCGCGACGGCACTTCACTGGCGTGGCATGGCTACAGCCCCAGTCCGGCAACAGCAGCCACACCACAGCGCCGGGTGGTATTGGTGCATGGGTCTTCCGCACGCGGGCAGTCCAACCACGTGCTGGCACAGGCGCTGGCGGCTGAGGGCTATGCCGTGGCATCCCTGGACATGCGGGGGCACGGCGCGTCCGGCCCCAGGGGCCAGGCCGCGTACATCGGCCAGATGGAAGACGACATCGAAGACTTTCTGCGCGCCGTGCCGCACGCTGGCCCGCAAACGCTGATGGGGTTTTCGGCAGGCGGCGGGTTTGCGCTGCGTTTTGCGGGCAGCGCGCGGCAGGACCTGTTCGACCGCTATGTGCTGCTTTCGCCTTTTTTGCACCACAACGCCCCCACATCGCGGCCTGACAGCGGCGGCTGGGTGTCGGTGGGCCTGCCCCGCATGGTTGCCATCACGCTGCTCAATCAGATCGGCATCACCCGGTGGAACCACCTGCCCGTGCTGAGCTTTGCCCTCAACGACGTAGCCCGCGAGCTGCTCACGCCCCGCTATTCGTACACGGTGGCCACCAACTTCCGCCCCCACGACGACTACCAGGCCGACATCCGCAATGCCCGGGGCACTGTCTGCATCGTGGCCGGGCAGGACGATGAGCTTTTTTACGCCGACCGCTTTGCCGACCTGTTTGCCCAGGCGGGCAAGCCTGTGCCCGTGACCCTGGTGCCCGGCGTGAACCACATGGGGCTGACGCTGGACGCCCAGGCTGTGGCCACCGTGGCGCGCCACTCTTGCCCGGCGTAGCCCGCCCCTAGAATCCCTGCAGCGCCCAGAGCTTTTCACCCCCCGACCGCCCCGCCATGACCTCCCCTCTTAGCCCCGAAGAAATCGAAACGCTGGCCCGCCGGCGCGCCAGCGCCAAGCTGGGTTGGTACGTGCACGCTGCGGCGTTCGTGCTGGTGAACGCGCTGCTCTTTGCCATGTCGCGCTACGCATTCGGTACGCGCCCCTGGTCGATCTATCCACTGCTGGGCTGGGGCCTGGGGCTGGTGCTGCATGGGGTGTCGGTGTTCCTGCTGGGCAGCGGCGACGGCCTGCGCGAACGCATGGTGCAGCGCGAGCGCGAAGCCCTGCAGCGCGAACAAGCCCAAAAGCAGCAAGAGCATCACCGGCCATGATGCTGCGACGCCCCTTCAACGGCATCAGCAAGCTGCGGCACTTCCTTCAGGTGCTCGCCTTCACCCTGGTCGTTGCGACTATCCAATATGCCTTCATGCCCGACAAGCCCTACGGGCCGCCAGTGGTGTATTCGATATTGATCGGCACCTTCACCTGGGCCGTGATCGACCTGGGGCGCGAATTGATACCTTCTGCCGCCGAAACGGGCTGGCCGCAGGGGTGGCAGGGCATGGCACTGGTGGCGGGGGGCATTGTTGTGGGGTACGTGGCCGGCACGGGGCTGGCCAACGCCTTGTGCGTGTACTACTTTCACTTCTACCCACCGGGCACGTCCACTACCGGGTCTGACCAGCGCACATCCATTCTCATCACGGCCATTGCCGGGCTGGTCGGCAGCTACTACTTCTACGCCATCCACAAATCGGCGTATCTGGAAGACAAGATGGCCGAGGCGCGCGTGCATGCGAGCGAGGCGCGCCTGAAGCTGCTGGAAACCCAGCTCGAACCCCACATGCTGTTCAACACCCTGGCCAACCTGCGCGTGCTGATCGGCACCGACCCCGTGCGCGCGCAGGAAATGCTGGACCGCATGATTGCCTACCTGCGCGCCACGCTCAGCGCGTCGCGCAGCACCCAGCACCCGCTGTCCAACGAGTTTGACCGCCTGCGCGACTACCTGGAGCTGATGGCGGTGCGCATGGGCCCACGCATGGCCTACACGCTGGACCTGCCCGAGGCGCTGCGGGATGTGCCCGTGCCGCCACTGCTGCTGCAGCCCCTGGTGGAAAACGCCATCCGCCACGGCCTGGAGCCTCAGGTGGAAGGCGGCCACATCACCGTGCGCGCTAGCGCGCGCCCGGGCGCCAACGGCCCGCTGCTGGTGATCGAGGTCAACGACACCGGCGCGGGCCTGCCCGGCACCCTGCCCACGCCGGGCCCCGGCCAAAGCTTTGGCCTGACCCAGGTGCGCGAACGCCTGGCCACCTTGCACGGCGCATCAGGCACTCTTGATTTGATAGCTGCTAGCGCAGGAGGAACAAGCGCTAGCGTCGTTTTTCCTTTGAAATCTGCCCCCAGCCATGAACCAACCCGCCCCCCGCGCCCTGATTGCCGAGGATGAACACCTGCTGGCTGCCGCCCTGCAGCAAGAACTGGCCCGCGCTTGGCCCGAACTGCAGATTGCCGCCACCGTGGGCGACGGCCTGTCGGCCGTCAGGCAGGCGCTGGCCCTGCTCCCCGACGTGCTGTTCTTCGACATCCGCATGCCGGGCCAGAGTGGGCTGGACGCCGCCGTGGAGCTGGCCGACGCCTGGCCCGACGACAAGCCTTTTCCCGCACTCGTATTCGTGACGGCCTACGACCAGTACGCCGTGCAAGCGTTTGAAGCCCAGGCTGTGGACTACCTGCTCAAGCCCGTGCAGGCGGCCCGGCTGCAAAAAACAGTGCAAAAACTGCAGCTAGCGCTTATGAATAAAGCGCAACCAGCTATCAATTTAGAAGCAACCATGGAGCAGCTGCGCCACCTGCTCGCAGCGCCCGGCATTGCCTCGCCATCCGCTGCAGCGGCACCAAGCAGCACCGCCCCCCTCACCCTCATCCAGGCCAGCAGCGGCAGCCAGATCCACATGGTGCCGGTGGCCGACGTGCTGTACTTTGAAGCGGCCGACAAATACGTGCGGGTGCTGACTGCGGCGCGCGAGTACCTGATCCGCACGCCGCTCAAGGAGCTGACGAGCCAGCTTGATACGCAGGTGTTCTGGCAGATCCATCGCAGCACGCTGGTGCGCGCCAGCGCCATCACCACGGTAACGCGCGACGAGGCGGGCAAGCTGCATCTGGAGCTGGCGGGCCGGGCCGAGAAGCTGCCCGTGAGCCGCCTTTACGCGCACCTGTTCAAGGCGATGTAGTCCCCGAGAGTTTTTACCGATTGGTGGCCAACAGCAGGCCACCCGCCCCCATGAAGAACCCGCCGGTGGCCTTGTTGAGACGCACCACCCCCCGCGAGGTGCGGATAAACCGGCGGATCTGCCGCCCCCCCGCCGCATAAACCGCCGTGGAGACAAACTCAGCCCCCAGGTACACCGCCCCCAGCACCACAAACTGGCGCAGGGCCGGCTGGCCGGGGTCGATGAACTGCGGAAAGACCGCTGCAAACAGGATGATGGCCTTGGGATTGGTGATGCCCAGCAAGAACTCCTGCGCGATGAGCGACTGCAGGCGCACCGGTGCACCGCCCGCTTTGACCGCACCTCCGTCTGCGCCATCCACCACATCCAGCCCGCTGAACTCACGGCTGCGCCACGCGCGCCAGCCCAGCCAGAACAGGTAGCAGGCCCCTACCCACTTCACGGCCGTGAAGGCCGCCTCGGACGCCAGCAGCATGGCCCCCAGGCCCACCGCAGACACCGTCAGGAAAATCGCGAACGCAGCCACCCGCCCCAGCGTCGCCACCATGGCCGCACCAATCCCCGCGCGGATGCCGTTGTTGAGGCCACAGAAATTGTTGGGGCCGGGCGTGAGCGCAATGGCAACCGCCACCGGGGCAAAAAGAAGCGCGTCCATGGAACAGTCCTTCAGAGAACGGGAAAACACCCGATAGCGGCCCAGTCTAAAACAAGCGGGGGCGGAAGGCGCAGGCGCTCGGTGCCACGGACACCACTCAACCGTTCAGTTCCACCACTGTGCCCCAGGGCACGCCGGGCAAAGCCTCGTAGTGCGCCACGACCACCACCCGCCCGGGCTGGCCCGCCACCTGCGCCAGGGCGCGGCCCAGGTAGGTGGCCGACGGCTTGTCCAGCCCGCCCACAGGCTCGTCGATCAAGGTCAGCGGCGCACCCGAGGCCAGCGCCCCGGCCATGAGCACCTTGCGCTTGCTGCCGGTGGACAGCGCATAGAACGGCTTGTCCAGATGCTCGTGCAGCGTGAAGCCTTCAATGTGCGTGGCAAGCGCTGCGGCATCCCACAGCGGGTAGTGCGCGGGCTGGCTGTCCAGCCAGCCACGGGCGGTGAGCTTGTCCAGGTCACCAGCACGGGGATCAACCCAGAACACCATTTGCGCAAAGGCCTTGGGCGCGTCGCTCAGGCGCACACCCTGCAGCGTGATGCGCCCGGCCTGCGCCGTGAGTTCACCCGCCAGCAGGCGCAGCAGCGTGGTCTTGCCACTGCTTTCGTCGCCACGCACCAGCGCCAGGCCTGCAGGCAGCGCCACCGACCACTGGTTGAGCACCCCACATTCGGGGTAGGCAAAACACAGCCCCTCCACCTGCAACACCACGTTCTCAGACATCCTGCTTCCTTGGGTTTGTTGCGCAGGACATTCCGTACAAGCCTGCGTCGGTCCAGGATTCTAGAGAGCGGTCGAGTGGGTCTCGGCTTTGCGCCGCCACCGTGCCCACAGCCAGCCACCGGTCTGGTTGACCACCAGGCCACACAACACTGCGGCTGCGCCCGCCCACTGCAGCGGCAAGGGCGTTTCGCCCAAAAACGCATACGCAGCCCACAGCCCCACCACTGGCACCAGCAGCGAAAACGGCGTCACCCGCCCGGCCGCGTGGCGTTGCAGCAGCTGCGTCCACAGCGTGTAGGCCAGCAAGGTGGCCAGCAATGCGAGGTAAAGCACTGCGAGCAAGACCCTGCCGTCCACCGCCTGCAATTGCGCCACGACACCGCTGGCGCCTTCGGTCCACACCGCCAGCGCAAAGAACGGAACGATGGGCACCACGCTGCTCCACACGATGAACGGAAACGGCGCATAAGCCCCTGCCTGCGCAGCGCGGCGCGCCACCAGGTTGGACACCGCCCACATGAACGCCGCGCCGAGGGTGAGCACAAAACCGGCCAGCGTCATCTGCCCGGGCCCTTCTCCATGGGCAAGACCAATGGTCATGAGCCCACCAAACGCCAGCAGCAGACCCCACCACTGCCAGGGCTTGGCGCGCTCACCCAGCAACGGAGCAGCCAGCAGCAGCGTAAAGAACGCCTGCGTCTGCATGACCACCGAGGCCATGCCCGCGGTCATGCCCAGCTGCAAACCCAGAAACAGAAAGCCGAACTGCCCCAACCCCTGCGCCAGCCCATAGCCCACCACAAAGCGCCAGGGCATGGATGGGCGGGGCACGAACAACAGAAACGGCAGGGATGCCGCAGTGAAACGCAGGGCACCCAGCAGCATGGGGCTGAGCCCCTGCAAGCCCAGCTTCATCACCACAAAGTTCAGCCCCCAGATGACCACCACGGCCAGCGCGCGCAGCAAGTCGCCACGGCTCAGTGCCAGCGCCGTCATGCAGCCACCGCCGCAGCCGCAGCCACCGGCCGCCCTTGGCGCGCCCGGGCAGCCACAAAGGCTTCGAACGCCTCTGCGCTGGTCTTGCCGGGCACGTAGCCCAGCACCTCCTTGAGCGCGGCATTGAGCAGCACGGGGCGGTAACGTAGAAAATCCAGCTGCTCGGGCCCGTAGCGGCTCTGGCCCAGCGCGGAGCCCACCGCCAGCGCGGCACGCAGCAGGCCCGCAGGCAACTCCAGCACCGGTTTACCCAGGCGCCGGGCGATCTCGCGCAGCGGCAGCGCACCATCGCCCGCCAGGTTGAAACAGCCAGCGCGCTGCGTGCGCAACGCATGCAGGATGGCGCCGGTCACGTCCTCGTCCCAGATGAAAACAAACGGGCTCTCGCTGCCACGGATGGCCAGCAGGCGGCGTTTGTCGAACAGCGCGGTGATCTGGTTGTCCACCCGCTCGCCCAGGATGGTGCCGATGCGCAGCACCGTCTGCGCCAGCGCGGGGTGGTCCGCGCGGTACTGCGCCAGCATCTCTTCCACCAGCCGCTTGTGGTGGGCATAGGCAAAAACCTCATTGCCGCGCAGCGCATCGGTCTCGCGCAGCCAGGCGGGGTTGTCGGCGTGGTAACCATACGCGGCCCCGCTGGAGCTGACGACGATGTGCTTGACACCCGTGGCCACGCAGGCATCGAGCACATTCTGGCTGCCCAGCACATCCACGGAGTATTCGAATTCGCGGTTGGATCCTTTGCCCGGCGTGACGATGGAGGCCAGGTGCACCACGCTGTCGATGGCATGGTCGGCCAGCGTCTGCGCCAGCGCGGGGTCACGCACGTCCTGCACCAGATAGATCACGCCAGGCAGGCGCTCGGTGGGTACTTCGCGCACATCGGCCGCCACCAGCGTGTGCACACCCTCGCGCGCAAGGGCGGCCACTACACCCCGGCCCAGAAAACCGTCGGCCCCGGTCACCAGGATGCGGCGCGTTGCCAATGAAGAAGCCGTCATGCGCCGTGCTCCTTGGCCGAAGCCCCCAGCGGCACCACCGCAGGTCTGCGGCCCCACCATCCCGCCAGCGCCAGGCCGGCAATGATGTCCCAGAAGCCCCAGACACCCGCCACCACGGCCATGCCCCCCAGGCCTCCAAAAAAACTGAAGATCAGCACCAGGCCCAGGCCCGCGTTGCGGATGCCCACCTCAATGCTCACCGCGCGCCGGTCGTAGTCCGACAAGCCGCTGAGCCGCGCGCAGGCATAGCCGGTGCCAAAGGCCAGTGCGTCATGCAACACCACGGCCAGCAGCACCAGCCCCACGTAGTCGAGGAAGTAGCGCCAGTTGCCCGCCACGGCCCCGACGATGAAACCGATCAGGCAGACAAAGCTGAGGATGCGCACGGGCTTGTTCACCCGCTGCGTGAAACGCGGCAGCTTCTCCGCACACAGAATGCCCAGCGCAAACGGCAGCCCGATGATGGCGACGATGTGCCCCGCCATCTCCAGCGGGTCGAGCGCAATGCTGCGCAATAACGGTGCCGCCGTGGGGTGCAAACCGCCCCAGAACGCGAAGTTGAGCGGCATGAGAACAATGGCCAGCGCGTTGGAGATCGCCGTCATCGACACCGACAGCGCCACATTGCCCCCGGCGCGGTGCGTGAGGATGTTGCTGACATTGCCCGGCGGGCAGCAGGCCACCAGGATCATGCCCAGCGCAATGCTGGGGCCGGGCTTGAGCAGCAGCGTGAGCGCGAAGGTGACGGCGGGCAGCACGATGAACTGCGCCGCAATGCCCACCGCCATGGCACCGGGCATGCGCAGCACGCGCTTGAAGTCGGCCACGCGCGTATCGAGCGCAATGCCGAACATGAGAAAACCCAGCACCACATTCAGCGCCACCAAGGACGCGGGGTTGAAGTTGAGGCGTATTTCGTCGACAGGCAGCATAGATAACCTTTGAGTTCAGTTCTTCATCGCGTATTGCGCAACGCGCAACGCACGAAACTGTCGCAGCGACAGCGCGGGACGCCGAGCAAGGGCCGCCCCGCAGCGAGGGCGTCGTCCCCTTGCCCGCAGTGCGCAGCGCTGCGAGAGCGGGGGGAAGGCGCGCAGCGCCTCAGGGGGGCTTTCATGCCAGGGCAGCGGCCGCTGCCCGCACCGCGTTGCGGTAGGTGTCCTTGTGCACGTAGTACGCCATGCGTTCGAGCTTGAGGTACTTGAAGCCACCCGACAGATCGGGTGGCGGCCCGGCCTTGGCCTGGCGCAGGGCCTCGGCGCGCGGTGATCCTTCAGACTGCGCCTTGAAAAAGCGCGCTACCAGCTCCGCTTGCTCGTAACGGCCCTGCCAGCCGATGCCGCTGGCCTCGATCATCCCCATCACCGCCAGGTTGTCGAAGCGCGGCGACAGGATGTTGAGGTACAGCTGCGGCGCCATGCCGTTCCAGTTGAGCAGGCTGTGGTCGATAAAAGGATAGTGCAGCTTGTAGCCGGTGGCGCAGAGCACGAGGTCGTAGTCTTGCGCGCTACCGTCCTTGAAGAACACGGTGTGGCCCTGCAGACGCGCAATATCGGGCTTCACATGGATGTCACCATGGCCCAGGTGGTGCAGCACCAGCGAGTTCACCACGGGGTGCGATTCGTACATCTTGTAGTCGGGCTTGGGCAAGCCAAACCGCGCCGGGTCGCCGGTGAACCACTGCAGCACCACGCTGTCGATCTTCTGCTTGAGCCAGGGCGGCATCTTGAGCTTGCCCCCCAGCGTGTCGGCAGGCTGGCCGAACACGTATTTGGGCACAAAGTAGTAGCCGCGCCGCACCGACAGATCCACGCTGCGCGCGTAATGCACCGCATCCACGGCGATGTCGCAGCCCGAGTTGCCCGCGCCCACCACCAACACGCGTTTGCCCTTGAACAGCTCGGCGCTTTTGTAGGCGCTGGTGTGCAGCAGTTCGCCATCAAACTGGCCTTCAAAGCGCGGCATGTTGGGCTCGGCCAGCGTGCCATTGGCAATCACCACACCCTTGAACTCTGCGGTCTGCGCGGGTCCGCCGTGCTGGCTCCAGGTGACGCGCCACAGCGGCGCTGCGCCCTCGCCCACGGGCTCGACCTTCAGCACGCGGGTACCAAACCAGTAGTGCGGGCGCAAACTAAAGTGCGCGGCAAAGTCCATGAAGTACTGCCGCATCTCGCGGTGGCTGGGGTAGTCGGCCACCTCGGGTCGCATGGGGAATTCGGTGAACTCCGTGGTGTGTTTGCTGGAGATGAGGTGTGCCGATTCGTAGACCGTGCTGCGCGGGTTCTCGATGTTCCACAGGCCGCCCACGTCGGTGTGTGCTTCAAAGCCCTGGAAGGGCACCCCCAGCTTTTGCAGGTTGCGCGCAGCCGCCAGGCCACTGGGGCCTGCGCCTATCAGGGCGATCTGGGTGCGGGTATCTGCCACAGTGGGTGTTGTCTCCGTTGTCATGCGTTTTTGCTTTCGTTGTGTATCGGTGTCTCCGTAGGCAACGGCAGGCCCGGAATGGCCGTGGCCCCCGCCTCGCCCACGCGCGGCTTGCGCGGCTGGCCCAGCAGCAGGCGGTCGTGCAGGGCATCGGGCAACAGGTTCAGCAAGCGGGCCAGCCAGCCGATGCGCGCGGGCAGCACGATGTGGGTACGACCTTGCGCGACGCCCGCCAGCAGGTCCCGGGCAGCGGCTTCGGGCTCCATCAGGCCCGGCATGGCAAAACGGTTGCCCGCCGTGAGCGCGGTGCGAAGGTAGCCAGGGCTCACCGTGCTGACCACAATGGATTCGCCGCGCAGCTCGGCACGCAGGCTCTCCAGGTAGCGGATGAGCCCGCCCTTGCTCGCGCAATAGGCACCGTTGCCCGGCATGCCGCGCCAGCCTGCAATGCTGGCCACACCCACCAGGGCGCCGCGCCGCTGCGCGCGCATGGCTTTCACAAACGGCTGAAAGGTGGTGGCCGCGCCCAGCAGGTTGATCTCCAGCATGCGGCGCAGCACGGCGAGGTCGTCGGCTTCGGCAGTGTCAAAGCCGCCTGCCACGCCCGCGTTGGCAATGACGAGGTCGGGCACCGCGCCCGAGAGCGCCATCCAGTCGGCCGCCATGGCCTGCATCGCGGTGCTGTCGGCCACATCGGGCGTGTACACCGCGCAGCGCCCAGGCGCCAGCGCAGCCAGTGCCCGCAACGTGGGCAAGTGAAGCCCCACCAGCGCCACGGCAGCGCCCTGGCCGATCAGCTCCCGCGCCAGGGCCTGGCCCAAGCCACCACAAGCGCCTGTGAGTACCGCGTTCTGAAAAGTCGCCGCCATGAGCACCCCGTGAAATGTTGGTTTGCAGCTTAGCCACAATGCTCAATAATCCCGAAATGTTTTATGGATTCGTCTCGAATTCCGGGATTTATGACCAACTCATCCCCCAGCCTGCGCCTGTTTGAACTGCTGGAAATCATGTGCGCCCATGGCCGCCCTTTCAGCCTGGCGGACGCCATCGAGGCAACAGGCTGGCCCAAACCCAGCGTGCACCGAATGCTGGGCCAGCTCGAAAACGGTGGCCTGCTGGCGCGCGAGCCCGATGGGCGCCACTACACCCCCGCACCCCGCCTCCTGCGCCTGGCCGAAAGCACGCTCAGCGCGGGCACCCAGCATGGCGTGCGCCATGCGGTGCTGCGCCAGCTGGTGGCCGATATTGGCGAGAGCTGCAACCTCACGGCGCTCAGCGGCGCCGAGGTGATCTACCTGGACCGCGTGGAGTCGGCCTTTCCGCTGCGCATGGAGCTGCGGCCCGGCACGCGCGTGCCCATCCACTGCTCGGCCAGCGGCAAGCTGTTTCTGGCCCACCTGTCGGCCGCGCGCCGGGCGGCGATCCTGGACGGACTGCCGCTGACCCGCCACACGGCCACCACTTTGACCGACCGCACCGCCCTAGAGGCCGAGCTGGAGCAGATCCTGCGGCAGGGTTACGCCACAGACGCCGAAGAGTTTGTGGATGGCCTCGTCTGCGTCGCCGTGCCTGTGTTGGGCAGCGGTCGGCGCCGGGTACGCTGCGCGGTGGCGCTGCAAGCACCGGCGGCACGCATGCCTCTGGCGCAGGCGCTGCAGCAGGTGACCCGCCTGGGCGAAGCCGCCCAGGCGCTGGGCCGCACCTGGACATGACATCGCTTGAACGGACACCATGAACCTGAACTACCTTGATTTTGACTACAGCGAAGACGCGGACGACGTAGGTACGTTTGACGCCATGGCGAGCGTGCAGCCCGCGCAGATTCCCGCATTACATGCTGAGATCAGCGCCGTGCTGGTCTGGGCGCACCAGCATTGGCCCGATGCCTGTGGCCCGTCGGAAGATGGGGGCATATGGCACTACGACTTGCAGGGCGTGCAGGAGGTCAGCACACCGCTGGTGCTGACGTTTGATGACACCGCCGGGCAACTGCGCGCGGCGGCAGGCAACCCCGCCCCACCCCGGACCACGATCACCTTGACAATCAGCGGAAATGCTGACTTTTGCGGTGCGTTGCGCGACGCCTTCGCGATCGAATAGCCTCCATAGCCCCAATTACCAGCAAAAGCCCCACGTTGCGAACAGGTTAGCGCGTCGGCAAGCGGCAATCTCTCGGGCATCGCTACAGTTGCGACTCCTCAGTTCAACTCAAGACCGGAGAGTTTCATGCTGTCACGCCGCCACTTCCTGGGTGCAAGCCTGGCCACCACCGTTTACGCAGCGGGCTCGTTTGTCCCCGTGTGGGCCCAGAACGCGCCCAACTTCGGAACCCCCACCTTGCCCAGCCCCGGCTTTCGCCGCATGAAGGTGGGCGACGTGGAGGTGATTGCGCTGAACGATGGCATCACGCGCCGCCCGCTGGGAGAGGAATTTGTGAAGAACGCGCCGCTGACCGAGGTGCGTGCGCTGCTGGCATCGCAAGGACTGCCCACCGACCACATCGACGTGCCCTACACACCCTTTCTGGTGGTGGCAGGCGCGCGCAAGATCCTCATCGACACCGGCTTGGGCGAGTTTGGTGGCGCCACCACCGGCAAGCTGCTCGACAGCCTGCGCGCGGCGGGCATGCAGGCAGCCGACATCGACACCGTGCTGATCAGCCACTACCACGGCGACCACATCAATGGCATCCGCAACAAGGCCGGTGAGTTGGTTTTCCCCAAGGCCAAGGTGATGGTGCCCGCCGCCGAACACGCGTTCTGGATGGACGACGCCCGCATGGCCGCAGCGCCCGCTGGCATGAAGGGTGCATTCGATAACGTGCGCCGCACCTTTGCCACCATGCCCGCAGACACGCTGGTGCAGTTTGCGGCCGATGCGGAAGTGGCGCCAGGCATCAAGTCCGTGGCGGCCTACGGCCACACGCCGGGCCATACGCTGTTCGAGCTGACCTCGTCGGGCCAGAAGTTCTTCTACGTGGCAGACCTGACCAATGTGCCCGCGCTGTTTGCGCGCAACCCCGACTGGGCTGTGACGTTTGACATGGATGCCGAGGCTGCGCGCAAGGTGCGGCGCGATGTGTTCCAGCGGATCACCGCCAGCAATGCCATGCTGGGCGGCTTCCACTTCCCGTTCCCGGCGTTTGGCCGCATGGCGGCTTCTGGCAATGGCTATGCCTTCCAGCCTGCCGCCTGAGCCACGCATTGCCCGTCGCGCGGTGCTGGGCGCCGGGCTGGCGTTTGCCAGCCTGCGCAGCTGGGCGGCGCAAGACTCGAATGCCGAAGCCTTGTTGCGCAAGGGCGGGGTGGTGGCCGCCTTCCGCCACGCGCTGGCCCCCGGCACGTTTGATCCCCCCGGATTCCGCCTGGGTGACTGCAGCACCCAGCGCAACCTGAACGACGAAGGCCGCGCCCAGGCACGCAGCGTGGGGGCGTGGTTTCAGCAGCGCCAACTGCAACCGGGCAAGGTTTTGTCGAGCCCCTGGTGCCGCTGCGTGGACAGTGCCACCCTCGCCTTTGGTACGCCGCAGGTCTGGGCGGCACTCGGGTCGCCCCGGGGCAGCCCGGAGACCACCGGTGCTGCCCACCTGCGTGAACTGCGCACTGCGCTGGCCACAGCGTCGTCCCAGCCCGGTCGTTTCGAAGTGTGGTTCACCCACATGTTTGTGCTGTCCGACCTGGCAAATACCAACACCAGCTCGGGCGAAGGACTGATTCTCCGGGCAGATCGCAGTGGCAATGTCGAGGTCCTGGCGCGTCTTGCCATACCCGCCTGACGGGGTGACCTGGCGGCTTCCCGCGAATGGGTAGCGGGCGGGCATGGCGGCGGGTCGTTCGCCTACATCGGGCGCGGGGGAAAGGACTATCCTCAAGCCACGCTGCTGTGCCGGATGCCCCGGAACGCGGTGCACGAAGGACATGCCCATGGCAAACACCCAAAGCCCTCCCCCGCAGTCAAATACCCCGAACGCTGCCACCTGGCCTGCCCCCTACCCCGCCCAGCAAGTCGGCACAGCCCCTGCAGACCAGCCAAGCCATGACCGCGTACGCATGGAGCTGCAGATTGATCTGAGCTACGAGGTGGACCAGCATGGTGCCGATTTTGTCTTCAACATCCACGCGGCGCAGACACCCAACCAGTCGGTAAGCGCAGAGCGCCTGGTCATCAACCAGCCCATTGCCCACCACATTCATACCGATCCAGCCACGGGCAACCGGTACCTGCGGCTGCATGGCGAGCCCGGCACGCTGGAGCTGTCGTATTCAGCCACGGTCGATATCAACCACTACCGCATCGACCCCTCCCAATTGGCAGAAGTACCGGTGAGGCGCCTGCCGCAAGAGGTAATGGGCTACATCTACCCCAGCCGGTATTGCCAGTCCGACCGGCTGCTGCGCCTGGCGACGAACGAGTTTGGTGCGCTGTGGCAAGGGCACAGCCGCGTGCAGGCGATCTGCGACTGGGTGCAGCGGCACGTGGCGTTCACCTCCAACACTTCCAACTCCAACACCTCTGCGGTGGACACGCTGGTGGAGCAGGTGGGCGTGTGCCGTGACTTCGCCCACCTCATGATTGCCTTGTGCCGCGCCATCAACATCCCGGCCCGCTTCACCACCGGAACCGACTACGGCGCTGACCCGGCCCTGGGCCCCCCCGACTTTCATGCCTATGTGGAGGTGTACCTGGGCGACCGCTGGTACATCTTTGACCCGTCTGGCACGGCGATCCCCATGGGCCTGCTGCGGTTTGGTGTGGGGAGGGATGCGGCCGATGTGGCCTTTGCCACCATCTTCGGTGGCGTATGGGCCAAGCCCCCCGTGATCCGTACGATGGCCATTCAGGATGCCGCGCGGGGTTTTGAGTTGCCCCGCCACTGCACACAAGCGCTGTCCACCGACCACGGCGCAGGTGTGGCGGCGGGTGTGGCCGCAGGTTTTGTGGCGGCCTGAGCACCCACAAAACACCTGCCAAACACCTTTGAAAGCCCGGCAACCCGGCTGTGGCCTAAAATCTCTCCTTTTTCCACCAACTCAGAGACCTACCATGGGCAACAAGATCGTCACCGAAGCAGACCGCAAGCGCACCCCCCGCCCTACGCCCGTGCCCGGCTACACACTGGCCACTCCCGGCCGTGGCCAGCGCGTGAGCCTGGAACGCGGTGTGGCAACCCGCAGCAAGAAGAACCCTGGCAAGCGCTCCAAGAAGGGCGGCTGATCGCCAGATCGCCACGGGCCGACTGCGGTTGGTTCCTTGCAAGAAAGCCCTCGCCAGAGGGCTTTTTGCTTTCTGGGGCTTTCACACCACCCGGCCGGTGGCGCCTTGCTCCGGCAACCTGTGCCAATATTCACCCATGATCACCGTCCACCACCTCGAAACCTCGCGCTCGCAGCGCGTTCTCTGGCTGCTCGAAGAACTGGGTGTTCCCTACGAGCTGAAAATCTACCAGCGCGACAAGGCCACCAAGCTGGCCCCGCCCGAACTCAAGAAGATCCACCCACTGGGCAAATCACCGGTGATCACCGACGGCAAAGAGGTCATCGCCGAGTCGGGCGCGATCATCGAATACCTGGTGGAAACCTACGGTGCCCAGGCGGGCGGCGACCTGGCCCACCTGCAACCGGCGCCGCGCACGCCAGAGTACCGCCAGTGCCGCTTCTGGATGCACTACGCCGAAGGCTCGCTCATGAACTGGCTGGTGATGAAGCTGGTGTTCATGACCATCCCCACCCAGCCCATGCCGTTCTTCGTCAAGCCCATCGCCAAGGCACTGTGCGGCACGGTGCAGGAGAAATTGATCGACCCCAATGTGAACACCGCGCTCGACTTCATGGAGCAGCACCTGGGCACGCACCGCTGGTTTGCGGGCGAGCACCTCACCATGGCCGATTTTCAGATGAGCTTTGCGGTGGAGGCCGCCCTCTCACGCGCCAGCAAGGCCGGTGCGTGCCCCAACCTTCTGGCCTACAAGCAGCGCATGGAGGCCCGCCCCGCGTACCAGCGCGGCATTGCCAAGGGTGGCCCGGTGGTGATGTCCGCCTGAACATCGTCGGGATCACAGAGATGCCTGACCGCGTCGCTACCTACTCGGTGCTTTTTGTGTGCATGGGCAACATCTGCCGCAGCCCCACGGCCCACGGCGTGTTCCGGCACAAGGTGGTTCACAGTGGTTTGGCCAGCCAGGTGCGTGTGGACTCGGCAGGCACCCACAACTACCACCCCGGCAAGGCACCGGATGACCGCACCCAACGCCATGCGGCGCAACGGGGCTACGACCTGTCGGATCTGCGCGCTCGGCAGATGCTGGCCAACGACTTTGAACGCCACGATCTGGTTCTGGCGATGGATTGGGACAACCTGGCCCTTGCGCAAGACCTTTGTCCACCCGAACACGCCCGCAAGTTGCGCCGAATGACAGAGTTCTGCCAACGGTTCGACAGCCCCGTGGTGCCCGATCCGTACTACGGCGGGGCCGCTGGTTTTGAACAGGTGCTGGACCTGGTGGAAGACGCCTGTGATGGCCTGCTGCAACATGTGCGGCAGCAGTTGCAGCGGCGGTCCAGGCCGCTTTAGCACTACGCGGCGCGCACCCCACACACCAGCGCACCGGGGTCGTTGTGCGCCAGCTCCCGGTCATTCTTGGCCTGGGCCACTTCCATGTCGCGCGGCAGGGTGACACCGTTTTTGACGGCCAAAATTTCGGCCATCACGCTCACCGCAATCTCGGGTGGTGTCTTGCTGCCGATGTAGATGCCGATCGGTCCGCGCAGGCGCGCCAGGCTCTCCTCGGTCTGGTCGAAGTGTTCGATCATGCGGGCGCGGCGCGCCTCGTTGTTGCGGCGCGAGCCGATGCCGCCCACATAAAACGCGTCGGTATTCAGCGCCTCCAGCAGCGCCAGGTCGTCGAGCTTGGGGTCGTGCGTGAGGGCCACCACGCAACTGCGCCGGTCGGGCTTGAAAGCCAGCACCACGTCGTCGGGCATGTCACTCACCACCGTGGCGGCAGGCACGTTCCAGCTGCCCCGGTATTCCTCGCGCGGGTCGCACACCGTTACCGCAAACCCGTTGAACAGCGCCATGGTGGCCAGGTATTCCGCCAGCTGGCCTGCGCCGATCAGCAGCATGCGGTACTCGGGCCCAAAGGTGTTGGTAAGCCGCTCAGCATCCACCGCCAGCTCGGTGGGCGCTGCCGCAGGCGTTAGCGTGACCGCGCCGTCGACCAAGCGCACACTGCGCTGCATCAGGCGCCCAGCCTCCAGCGCGGTGATCAGTGTTGCCAGGCTGTCCGGGGCCGGGTCGTACTCCAGCAGCAACTCCAGCGTTCCGCCACAGGGCAAGCCGAAGCGGTGCGCCTCGTCGGCAGTGACGCCGTATTTCACAAACGTCGGCGGGCCGCTGGGAATGCGGTGATCCTTGTCTCCGACCGCATTCGCCGTGGGCGCGCCCTGCGCGTAGGCCCGCGTATGACGGTCAATCAGATCGTCCTCAATGCACCCGCCCGACACAGACCCCACCACCGAACCGTCTTCGCACAGCGCCATGATGGAGCCCACCGGTCGGGGTGAAGAGCCCCACGTGCGCACCACCGTCGCCAGCAACGCCCGCCGCCCGGCGGCCCGCCAGCCCTGCAGCGTGCGCAACACCATCACATCCAGGTTTTCCATCGTTCCGTCACCAATTCATTTCTACCGCTTATTCAGATATTCCCATCTACGCCCGCTGCGTCTGAAACCGCGCGGCGCCCAGGCCAGCGCCACCGTGGATCCGGCTTTGCCGGGCCACCGGAGGCGTCCCCCTCAGGGGGAAGACGCGAAGCGGCTCAGGTGGAGTCAATTGATTGCCCAGGCTATCAGCACCAGCGCCGCCGCGCCCACCACCCAGACCCAAACCGGAATGCCGCTGGGGGGAATATCCTCCCCCGCCGACGCCGCCAGTGCCCCAGGCTCGGTAGGCGCTTCGGAGGATGCCGCACCATCGTCTGCCGGCGCGCGCGGATGGCGGCTTTGCATTTCGTTGTCAAAGCGCTTGAAAAAATCCTCTGCCATGCTCTTGGCCGCGCCGTCGATGAGCCGCTGTCCCAGCTGAGCGATCTTGCCGCCCACCGTGGCATGCACGGTGTAGTGCAGCTCGCAGCTTTCCTGCCCAGCGGCATCCACGGGCAAAGGCACCAGTTTGACCTGCGCATTGCCCTTGCCAAAGCCTGCCACACCACCCGATCCGTCGAAGGTGATGGTGTAGCTCTCTGGCGGCACGATGTCCGACAGCGTGATCTTGCCCGCAAACTTGGCCGACACGGGGCCGATCTTGAGCGCCATGGCGACCGCGTATTGGTTGTCACCGGTCGCCTCGACCTTGTCGCAGCCGGGGATGCACAGCTTGAGCACCTCAGGATCGTTGAGCGCCTCCCAGGCCTGCTGCTGGCTCACGGCAAGGGTGCGGCTGGCTTGCATTTCCATGGTGGGTTCCTTGTGTTGTCTGGTGTTGTCTGGTTATTTCTGAAATCAGTCACTGCCGCAGCACGGCCGCCAGGCTGGCCGCCAGATCCTGGAGGCGGCTCAGGTTGTGCACGGCCACCATGCCGTGGGCCTGGCGGTGCAACTCGGCGGCGCCGCGTGCCGTGGGCGCATAGCCCTCAAAACGCAGCAGCGGGTTCAGCCAGAGCAGGCGTCCGCAATGGCGGCGCAGCCAGCCCAGTTCCTGCGCCAGCACCTCGGGCGTGCCTGTGTCCAGCCCGTCGCTGATCAGCAGCACCAGGGTGCGCCGCCCCACCAGCCTCCGGGCATGCTGCAAACGCAGCTGGGCCAGGCTGTCGCCCATGCGGGTGCCCCCCGCAAAATCATTGATGGAATGGCTGGCCACCTGCAGCATCGCGTCAGTGTCGGCCAGGCGAAAGGCGGGCGTGAGGTCGGTCAGCCCGGTGCCAAACGCAAACACGTCGCGGCGCACGGCATCGCCGGTGTGGCGCGGTGCCGTGGCGGCATGCAAAAACGCCAGCAGCAGCCGCGCGTAACGCTCCATGGAGCCGGACACATCCACCAGCACCAGCAGCGGCAGCGGTTGCTGGCGCCGCTGCAGCAGCGGGATGCGCAGCACCTCGCCCCCGTTGCGGGCCGCGTGGTGCATGGCGCCGGGCCAGTGCGGGCGGCTGCCGCGCACACCGGGGCGGGTGCGGCGGGCGGCGTAGCGCGGCAGGGGCAAGGGCACATCTCGCGCCAGGCGCTCCACCAGCAGGTATTCGCTGGCAGAGAGCTGGTTGAAGTCGGCCTGCCGCAGGCGCTGCAGGTCGCTGGCCGTCATGGCGGCGTCGAAATCGATCTTCTCGTCCTCCCGCGGCGGGGGCGCGTTGCGGGCCGCACGCACGGGGGCGAGCGCCTCGCTCACGCGCGGGCGGCGTTTGGCGGGCTCGGCCTTGGACTCAGCGCTGGGCAGCATCTGCGCCAGCAGCTTCTGCGCCACGTTGGGATTGCGAAAGTACGCGTCGAACAACTCGCGGAAGACCAACCGGTCCTGCTCGCGACTGACCAGCACGGCCTCCAGTGCGGCACTGAAATCCTCACGCCGCAGGCCCACCAGCATCACCGCCTGCTGGGCCAGCGCCATGCGGGCGGCGTCCACACGCACACCAGCGCGGCGCAGGGTGCGGCCAAAACCGCTCAGGTTGTCGGCGAGCTTGCCCGTGCGGGCATCGCCCAGCTGGGAGATCGTTTTGACCTCTGCCACGGTTGAGCCCTCAGGCATCGGCCTCAGCGGGTTGCAGCAACTGCGCCGCCATGTCGCGCGTGAGCGCAGCCACGTCCTCGCGCTGCTTGAACAAGATGCCTGCGGTGTCGGACACCACTTCGGGGTCCACCACGATGGTGTCGAGCGCGACCAGCGCCTTGGCCCACTCCACGCTCTCGGCAATGCCGGGCGCACGCTGAAAGGCATTGGCGAAGGGCTGGCTGCGCAGTCGGCCTACAAAATCTGCTACCTGGACGGCCAGGGCCGCACTGGCATCTGGCACCTGGGCGCGCACGATGGCCAGCTCGCGCTCGCGCTCGGGGTAGTCCAGCCAGTGGTACAGGCAGCGGCGTTTGACAGCGTCGTGCAGGTCGCGTGTGCGGTTGCTGGTGAGGATGGTGACCGGCGTGGCCGTGGCGCGCACGGTGCCGATCTCGGGGATGCTGACCTGGTACTCGCCCAGGTATTCGAGCAGGAAGGCCTCGAAGGGCTCGTCGGCGCGGTCCACTTCGTCGATGAGCAGCACGGCGCCGGGTTCTGGCGCCTGCAGTGCCTGCAACAAGGGGCGGCGAATGAGGTAGCGGTCCTGGTACACCTCGCGTTCCACCTGCGCCATGTCGGCCGTTCCTTTGCCTTCAGCAGCACGCATGTGCAGCAGTTGGGCTGCGTAGTTCCATTCGTACAGAGCCTCGCGCTGCTCCAGGCCGTCGTAGCACTGCAGGCGGATGAGGCTGCGCTCCAGCACTTCGCCCAAGGCCTTGGCCAGTGCCGTCTTGCCCACACCGGGCTCGCCTTCCAACAACAGCGGGCGCTGCAGCTTGAGCGCCAGGAACACGGCCGTGGCCAGGCGCCGGTCGGCAAAGTAGCCCACGCCCTGCAAGGCAGACACCAGGGCGTCGATGGAGGACAGCGCAGGCGCGGTCATGGGCACGGGAGGGGAAACGTTCATTACTATAGTTTCTATAGCTAATAGCGCTTGATAGAAAAGCGCTAGAGGCCAATTTCATTCAAACACCCGCCCCTGGATGCAATATGCCGGGCGCGGGTGCTATCCCCCATCAGCCCAGGATTTGCGCTACTGCTCTTTGGGTCTGCACGCTGATGAGGTTGGCGCGATAGGCCGCACTGGCGTGGATGTCAGCGTTGAGATCGCTTGCATCGATCTTCACCGCCGCCGCCGATGCGGGCGTAAAGCTCTGGTTCAGCGCTGCCTCCAGCACCGCATGCCGGAACACGCTGCTGGCCGCGCCCGTGATGGCCACGCGCACACCGCCGTCGGTCTGCGCCACAAACACACCCACCAGCGAGAAGCGCGATGCAGCCTGCTTGAACTTGAGGTACGCAGCGCGCTTGGGGATGGGGAAGCGGATGGCGGTGATGATCTCGCCCTCTTCCAGCGCCGTGGTGTACATGCCCACAAAAAAGTCGTCGGCCGCAATCTCGCGCTGGTTGGTGATCACGGTGGCGCCCAGGCCCAGTACGGCGCTCGGGTAGCAGGCCGCTGGGTCGTTGTTGGCCACCGAACCACCCAGCGTGCCGCGTGCGCGCACCTGCCGGTCGCCAATGTGCGCGGCCAAGTCGGCCAGTGCGGGAATCGCAGCCTTTACGTCCGCACTGTTGGCCACATCCATGTGGCGCGTCATGGCGCCGATGACCAGCGCGTTGCCCTCGCGGCGGATGCCCGCCAGCTCGGGGATGCTGTTGAGGTCAACGATCTTCTCTGGATTGGCCAGGCGCAGCCGCATCGACGGCAGCAGGCTTTGGCCACCGGCCAGCAGCTTGCCGCCCTGGGCGATGAGCTGTGCAGCGGCTGCGGTGGAGGAGGGATTTTCAAAGGTGAATGCGTACATGCTGGTTCTCCTCAGGCTTTGGCACTTTGAATCGCTTCCCACACGCGGTGGGGCGATGCGGGCATGTCGAACTCTTTGACGCCCAGCGGGTGCAGGGCGTCGAGCACGGCGTTGATCACAGCCGGTGGCGAACCAATGGCCCCGGCCTCGCCGCAGCCCTTGGTACCGAGCGGGTTGTGCGTGCAGGGCGTGCAGACATGGCCCAGCTTGAACTCGGGGAAGTCGTCGGCGCGCGGCATGGCGTAGTCCATGAAGCTGCCGGTGAGCAGCTGGCCCGTCTCGCGGTCATACACGCAGTTTTCCATCAGCGCCTGGCCAATGCCCTGCACCAGGCCGCCGTGCACCTGGCCTTCCACGATCATGGGGTTGATGATGGTGCCGAAGTCGTCCACGGCCGTGAACTTGTCTACGCGGGTGCTGCCTGTGGCCGGGTCCACCTCCACCTCGCAGATGTAGGTTCCTGCAGGGAAGGTGAAGTTGGTCGGGTCGTAGAACGCGGTTTCGTTGAGGCCCGGCTCCAGCACGTCAAGCGGGTAGTTGTGTGGCACATAAGCCGCCAGGGACACCGATCCGAATGGAATTTTCTTGTCGGTGCCCCGCACGGTGAACTCGCCGTTGGCAAAGTCAATGTCGGCGTCGCTGGCCTCCATCAAATGCGCCGCAATCTTCTTGGCCTTGGCCTCGATCTTGTCCAGCGCCTTCATGATGGCCGCGCCGCCCACGCTGATGGAGCGCGAGCCATAGGTACCCATGCCAAACGGCACGCGGCCCGTGTCGCCGTGCACGATGTCCACGTTCTCCACAGGGATGCCCAGGCGCGCGGCCACCACCTGCGCAAAGGTGGTCTCGTGCCCCTGGCCGTGGCTGTGCGAGCCGGTGAACACCGTCACGCTGCCCGTGGGATGCACACGCACTTCGCCGCATTCAAACAGACCTGCGCGCGCGCCCAGGGCGCCCGCGATGTTGGACGGCGCAATCCCACACGCTTCGATGTAGCTGCTGTAGCCGATGCCACGCTTCAAGCCCTTGGCCTCGCTGGCCGCCTTGCGCGCCGCAAAGCCCGCCACGTCGGCCAGTTCCTGCGCTTGCGTCATACAGGCGTGGTAGTCGCCCACGTCGTACTGCAGTGCCACGGGCGTCTGGTAGGGCCAGCTGGTGATGAAGTTACGTTTGCGGATTTCGTCCTGGCCCAGGCCCATCTCCCAGCCACAGCGCGACACCAGCCGTTCCAGCAGGTAGGTGGCCTCGGGCCGGCCCGCGCCCCGGTAGGCATCGACCGGGGCGGTGTTGGTGAACCAGGCATCCACCTCCACATAGATCTGCGGCGTTGTGTACTGGCCTGCCAGCAAGGTGGCATACAGGATGGTGGGCACGGCACTGGCAAAGGTGCTGAGGTAGGCGCCCATGTTGGCGTCGGTGTGCACGCGCATGGCCAGGAACTTGCCGTCTTTGTCCATCGCCATTTCGGCATGGCTCACATGGTCGCGGCCATGCGCGTCCGACACGAAGGACTCGCTGCGGTCGGCCACCCACTTGATGTTGCGGTTGAGCTTCTTGGCCGCCCAGGTCAGGCACACGTCCTCGGCATACAAAAAGATCTTGGAGCCAAAGCCACCGCCCACGTCGGGCGCAATCACGCGCACCTTGTGCTCGGGCAGGCCCATCACAAACGCCGTCATCAGCAGTCGCTCGACGTGCGGGTTCTGGTTGCTGACGTACAGCGTGTATTCGTCATTGGCGCGGCTGTAGCTGCCAATGGCGGCACGCGGTTCCATCGCGTTGGGGATGAGCCGGTTGTTGACCAGGTCGAGCTTGGTCACATGGGCGGCGTTGGCAAATGCGGCGTCCACCGCGCCCTTGTCGCCAATGGCCCATTTGTAGCAATGGTTGTCCGGCGCTGCGTCATGCAGCCCTGCGCCCGACACGGTGCCTGCTGCGGCATCGGCCACGCTGACCACGGCGGGCAGCACGTCGTAGTCCACCTCCACCAGCTCGGCGGCATCGCGCGCCTGCTGCTGCGTGAGGGCCACGACGATGGCCACATGATCGCCCACATAGCGCACCTTGCCTTGGGCCAGGATGGGGTGTGGCGGCTCCTTCATGGGCTGACCGTCGGTGCTGGTAATGAGCCAGCCGCAAGGCAGGCCGTTGATGTTGTCGGCCGCCACGTCAGCACCGGTGAACACGCCCAGCACACCGGGTGCGGCCTTTGCCGCTTCCACGTTGATGCTGTTGATCCTGGCGTGTGCGTGTGGTGACCGCACAAACACCGCATGGCTTTGCGCGGCCAGCACCACGTCGTCGGTGTACTGGCCTGCGCCGGTCAGGAAGCGGTAGTCTTCCTTGCGCTTGAGCGATTCGCCGATGTGCGGCAGCTTGGAAAAGTCGGATGCACCCATGGTTCTTCTCCTTTGTGTTTAAGCCGACGCCATGGCTTTTTGGCCAACCTGCACTGCGCGCACGATGTTCTGGTAGCCCGTGCAGCGGCAGATGTTCCCTTCGAGCAGCTCGCGGATCTCGCCTTCGCTGGCGTTGGGGTGGTTCTTGCACAGGTCCACCGCGCTCATCACCATGCCCGGGGTGCAGAAGCCGCACTGAAGGCCATGGCACTCCTTGAACGCGGCCTGCATGGGGTGCATGGTGCCGTCGGGGGTGGCCATGCCTTCGATGGTGGTCACCTCGGCCCCCTGGGCCTGCACCGCCAGCATGGCGCAGGATTTGACGGCCCTGCCGTTCACATGCACCGTGCACGCCCCGCACTGACTGGTGTCACAACCCACATGGGTGCCGGTGAGCAGCAGGTGCTCTCGCAGCGCATGGACAAGCAGGGTATTGGGGGGGACGTCAACACTGGCAGCGCGCCCGTTGACCGTGAACTGGACTTGCATCTGGCTGTCTCCTGAATAGGTTTTGGCTGGACTGACCTCGCGCATCTTCAGCCGCGCCCCACCACCCATCCCTAGGGACAACCCTAGATTTCCGGCAGCCCCGGCCGGATATTCTCAAAATGAAACATGTTGCAGCGCACACCAGCGCATCATGCGCAGCTCAAGGATCCGGTTCACCATGCTGTCCTCCGCGCCCACGTCCCCCGCCCACCGCCACGCACTGATTGCACAGGCGCGCCAGAGCCTGCTGGCGGATGGCGCAGCGCCCCTGCGGGCCGAGGTGGAGCCATGGATTGCACGGTCGTGGCAACGCTGCCTGGCCCAGGGGCTCAACCCCACCCACCGTGTGGCATTTGACGCCGTCAGCGCCACGGCGCTGCGCCGCAGCCAGGAGCAAAACCACCACCTGCTGCGCGCGGCACGGCCCGTGCTGCAACAGCTCACCCGCGCGATTGCGGGCATGCACTACTTCGCCATGCTGACGGACGCACGCGGCATCGTGGTAGACGTGCAAGGCCATTGCGACCCGGGCGACCCGCGCGCCAGCGCCATTGGCCGCGTGGGCATCGACCTGTCGGAAGCGGCCGTGGGCACCACAGCCATCGGCGCTGCGCTGGCCGAACTGCAGCCGGTGTGGCTGCACCGGGGCGAACACTTCTTTGATGACAACGCCAGCTACAGCTGTGCAGGCGCACCGCTGTTCGACCCGCAGGGCCAGTGTGTGGGCATGCTGGACCTGACCGGCGTGGATGTGCCCGAGCGGCCCGAGCTGCGCCACCTTGTGGCCCGATCGGCCCGCGCCATGGAAGACGCCTTGCTGCTGCAATTGCCCCATGCCCTGCTGCTGCGCGTGAACTGGCCCGGTGGCCCGCTGGGCAGCGAGGGCGACGGCCTGCTGGCACTGGACGGCGATGGATTTGTGGTGGGCTGCAACAGCATGGCCCGCCAACTGGTGCCCCAGCCACTGCGCACCCCGGGTGCGCCCACCCACGCCAGCGACCTGCTGGCTATGCCGTGGGCCATGTTGTTCGATGCTGCGCGGCGGCACCCGGCGCAGCCGATCGATTTGCCCCTGTGGTCGGGCCTGCGCCTGCAGGCGCTAGCGCAACGGCCAGAAAACGCTCGTGGCACCAGCCAGCCTGTTGCCACCCTGTCCCCGGCGCTGGTGGGCGCCCCCCCACCGCCGCACCGCTGCGCGAGGCCGAAACTGCCCTGATTCGCCAAGCCGTGCAAGACGCCCGTGGCAATGTGGCAGAAGCTGCCCGGGTGCTCGGCATCAGCCGCGCCACGGTGTACCGCAAACTGGGGCATCCCAAGGGGCTGTGATCGGCGGCTGCGGCACCTGCCAACAAGGCGTAGCAGATATTTGCGTCAAATTGGCCTCTAGCGCTTATTCAGCAATCGCCAATAGCTATAAAATATATAGCCAAATTCCCACAACGGGCCCAGTATCAGACCTCGGCCAAGGCCAGGACCACGGCATTGTCTTCCACCACCAGCGCGACCGGGCTGCCCGCGCGCAGGCCACTGCCGGGCGCCGCAAAACCCACCATCTGCAAACCACCCGACAGCTCGGCAGACACCTCATCGCCCGACTCGCCCCGCACCACGCGCGTGGCTTTTGCGGGCAGGCGGTGGATGCCGGGTGCATCGGCCACCGCAGACCCAGACGCTGATGCCAAACGACCACCCCGCTCCACGCGCACGGCCGTGGCCTTGCACAGCGCCTGCACGGCAAGCCCCGGCTGCAGGCCCAGCAGCTCCGCACTCTCGCGGGTGATGCGCGCGGCCAGTGCTGCGGGCACGCCCATTGCGGCACCATCGGCATCGCCCGCATTGCCCAACCGCAGGTGCACCGCCACGATCTGCCCCTGCACCACCAGCCGCTCCACCACACACGGCAACTGGTTGCGCATGCTGGTGCGCACCGTCAGCCGCGCCAGCGCAGGGCCCGCATGGGGCGTGGCCTGCCAGCGCGACAGCACAGCGCCACGCGCCTGCGCCATCGCATTTGCCGCCGCCAGCAGCTGGTGCCCCGCCTCGGTCAGCTGCGCACCGCCGCCCCCTGCCCCACCCACCGCGCGGGCCACCAGCGGCGTGCCCGCCAGATTGGTCAGCGTGTCCACCGCCTGCCACGCAGCCTTGTAGCTCACGCCCACGGCACGCGCGGCCTGAGAGATGGAGCCACAGGTGCCAATCTGGCGCAGGATGTCGATGCGTTTGTCGGCCAGGGCATGGCCCAGCGCATCCGTGAGAGAAAGAGAAACAGGCATGCGCGGATGATGCCTGAGCGCTCCCTTCATGCCGCCTTGCGGCGCAGCCCCGTGACAGGCTTTGCAAGCTTCTGCTGGCGTTCCAGCGCGCCAGTCGCTGCGGCCTTCAGCAGCCGCTGGAAGGAGGGGCATTGCGCATGGCTCTCGGCCGGGCAGGCCGCCGCATGCCGCAGGCCGTTGCTCATGGCCTTGAGGCGTTTGACCATGGCATCGAGTTCATCGGCCTTGGCCGACAGCAGTTGTCGGTCAATGCTGGGCTCGCCGCTGGGCAAAAACATGGCACGGATGTCGTCCAGCGAGAACCCGGCCGATTGCCCCAGCGCAATCAGCGCCAGCTGGTCCAGCACGCCCGGCGCAAAACGGCGGCGCTCACCCGGTTTTCCCACCGAGTGGATCAACCCTTTTTCTTCGTAATACCGCAGTGTGGAGGCCCGCAGCCCGGAGCGTTTGGCGACTTCGGCAATGTCCATCAAAAAAACCCCTTGACTTCAAGTTGACTTGAACTTCTATATTCCATTCAAAACCTCCTTCCGTCAACTTTTCGAGGTGCTTTGATGACACTCCCACTGCAAGAATTCCCCCTCGCGATGCTGATAGGCATCGGCGCCACCGCCGTCATGGACGCATGGCTTTTGCTGCTCAAGCGCCTGGGCGTCCCCACCCTCAACTTCGCCTTCATCGGCCGCTGGGTTGGCCATCTGTTTCGGGGCCAGTTGGCCCATGCCGCCATCGCCAAGGCGGTGCCCATCCGGGGGGAATTGGCCTGGGGCTGGCTCACGCACTACGCCGTGGGCGTGGCGTTTGCCACCGTGCTGGTCGGCCTCCAGGGCGCCGACTGGGTACGCAGCCCCACCCTGCTGCCCGCGTTGGCCGTGGGCGTCTGCACCGTGGCGGCGCCGCTGCTGGTGATGCAGCCCGCCATGGGCTCGGGCTTTGCGGCATCGCGCACGCCCACGCCGCTCAAGAACTGCCTGCGCAGCTTGGCCAACCACACCGTCTTTGGCTTCGGCCTGTACCTGTCTGCGCTCGCCATCGCACTGATTTCTCGATGACGGTTCTGCGCGTTTTTCCCCTCGAAATCACTTGTTTGGAACCCATGCCATGAAAACCATCGCCATCATTTATCACAGCGCCCACGGGCACACCGCACACATCGCCCGCCACGTTCTGGAGGGCGCCCAGGGCGTTTGCGGCATCCATGCCGAGTTACGCCAAGCCGAAGACCTGGCCCATGCACCCGACAGCCTGTTGCACTACGACGGCTTCATCCTGGGCTCGCCCACCTACCTGGGCGGAGTCTCCGGGCCGTTCAAGACCTTCATGGACGCCACCGGCCGTCTGTGGAAAACGCAGCAGCTCAAGAACAAGCTCGCGGCGGGCTTCACCGTGTCGTCGCTGCCTGCGGGCGACAAGCAGTCCACACTGCTGTCGATGTGGGTGTTTGCCATGCAGCACGGCATGGTGTGGGTGGGCAACCCCATCCTGCCCGAGCAGCACACCGGGGTTCCGTATGACGAAGCAGCCAACCGGCTCGGATCCTGGTCGGGCCTGATGGCGCAGGCAGGCCATGGGGCGGCAGCGGATGCGTTTGTGCCAGGCGATACCAAGACCGCCCGCATGTTTGGGCAGCATTTCGCCGAGACCTTGCTGCGCCTGGGCGGTGTGGCGGCACACCAACCCGCCGAGGCGGTGGCTGCATGATCCCCGCCCGCTACGGCCCCGTGCTGTTCAGCTTCATCCTGTCGGGCGTGATGTCGCTGCTGGTGTCCGGCATCTCCACCTTTCGAGCCGCGCAGGTGGACCAGGGGTTTCTAGGCCTCTGGGCGGGCGCGTGGCTCACGGGGTGGCTGTTCGCCTTCCCGGCGGTCATGCTGGCGGCACCGCTGGCCCGCAAGGTGGTGGCGCGGGTCGTCGCGCGTGATGGATAGACAGAGGCAGGCAGGGAAAACTCACGACCTTGCCTATACTCTCGCTATTCCATAAACGAATAGCGCTTTTGCGCCAGCCACCATGCCCCACCTCGCCGCATCCATGATCCGCACCCTCGCCTGTGCTGGTGTTGCATGGGCCATGCTAGGGGTGGCACATGCCGACACCGTCTCGGTCGCGGTGGCCGCCAATTTCACGGCGCCCATGCAGAAGATCGCCGCAGCTTTTGAGGCCGACACGGGCCACAAGGCCGAGCTCTCGTTCGGTGCCACCGGCAAGTTTTACGCGCAGATCACCCACGGGGCGCCATTTCAGGTGCTGCTGTCGGCCGACGACACCACGCCTGCCCGGCTGGAGCGCGAGGGCAAGGCCGTAGCCCACTCGCGCTTTACCTATGCCATCGGCACGCTGGTGCTGTGGAGCGCACAACCCGGCACCGTGGACGCCAAGGGCGATGTGCTCAAGTCGGGTGATTTCAAGCACCTGGCCATTGCCAACCCCAAGCTGGCGCCCTATGGCGCGGCAGCCCTGCAGGTGATGGAAAAGCTGGGCGTGGCGACGGCCCTGCAGCCGCGCCTGGTGCTAGGCGAGAACATCGCCCAGACCTTCCAGTTTGTCTCCACCGGCAATGCGCAGCTGGGCTTTGTGGCGCTGTCGCAGGTGATGGCCGATGGGAAGATCCGCAGTGGCTCGGCCTGGCAGGTGCCGGCGAGCCTGCACGAACCCATCCGACAAGATGCCGTGCTGCTGATGCCAGGCAAGGACAGCGCCGCGGCCAGCGCACTGCTGACCTACCTGCGCGGCAGCAAGGCGCGCGCAATCATTCAATCGTACGGCTATAGTTTCTGACCGCCTATAGCCCCATCGACGGATCGCCCATCTTCATGCCATTTTCCAGCGCTGATCTGGCTGCCATCGGCCTCACGCTGCGGCTGGCGGGCACCACCATGGTGTTGCTGCTGGTGCTGTGCACGCCGCTGGCCTGGTGGCTGGCGCACACGCCGTCGCGCTGGCGCGGCCCGGTCTCGGCCGTGGTGGCGCTGCCGCTGGTGCTGCCGCCCACGGTGATCGGCTTTTACCTGCTGGTCACGCTCGGCCCCAACGGCCCCCTGGGGCAGTTCACGCAGTGGTTGGGGCTCGGCACCCTTCCCTTTACCTTCTGGGGGCTAGTGGTGGGCTCGCTCATCTATTCGCTGCCTTTTGCGGTGCAGCCCCTGCAGCACGCTTTTGAAGCCATCGGCCGGCGCCCGCTGGAGGCTGCGGCCACGCTGGGCGCAGGGCCGCTGGACCGTTTCCTCACCGTAGCGCTGCCGCTGGCGCGCCCCGGGTTCATCACCGCCGCGATCCTGAGCTTTGCGCACACAGTGGGCGAGTTTGGTGTGGTGCTCATGCTGGGCGGCAACATCCCGGGCGTCACGCGCGTGGTGTCTGTGCAGATTTACGACCACGTCGAGGCGCTGGAATACACCCAGGCGCACTGGCTGGCGGGCGGCATGGTGCTGTTTTCGTTTGTAGTGCTGCTGGGGCTGAACCTCACCCGCCGCAAAACTTTGTCGATGGTGCAGTGATGGCCACCACTGCCTCTTCGGCACAGATCACCGCGCAACTGACGCTGACTCGCCCCGGGTTTACGCTGGATGTGGACCTGCAATTGCCCGGCCGTGGTGTGACCGCCCTCTTCGGCCCCTCGGGCTGCGGCAAGACCACCTGCCTGCGCGCGATTGCCGGTCTGGAGCGCGCGCAACCTGGGAGGGTCGTGGTCCACGGCGAGGTGTGGCAGGACGATGCACAGACAATCTGGCGCGCCACACACGAGCGGGGCCTGGGCTATGTGTTCCAGGAGGCCAGCCTGTTCGACCACCTGAGCGTGCGTGGAAACATCGACTACGGCCTGAAGCGCACGCCCCCCGCACGCCGCAAGGTGGCGCTGGAGCAGGCGGTGGACTTGCTGGGCATCTACCACCTGATGGACCGCAAGCCCCCGGCCTTGTCGGGCGGAGAGCGCCAGCGCGTGGCCATCGCCCGCGCGCTGGCCACCAGCCCCCGCCTGCTGCTGATGGACGAACCCCTGGCTGCCCTGGACGCCCAGCGCAAGGCCGAGGTCCTGCCCTATCTGGAGAGGCTGCAACACACCCTCGACATCCCCATGCTGTATGTGAGCCACGCCATCGACGAGGTGGCAAGTCTGGCCGGGCACATGGTGCTGTTGCGTGAGGGCCGTGTACTGGCACAGGGCCGCACCAACGAACTGATAGTGCGGCTGGACCTGCCCCTGGCCCATGGCGACACCGCCGCCACGGTGATCGAAGGCACGGTGCAACAGCACGACCCGCACGACCACATCACCACCGTGGCATTCAGCGGTGGGCACCTGATGCTGGTCAGCCCCAAGGCACACGCCACGGGCGAGCCCATCCGGCTGCGCGTGCAGGCGCGTGATGTAAGCCTGGCACTCACCGCACCCAGCGACACCAGCATCCTCAACGTGCTTCCAGCCACGGTGGTAGCGCTGGGCGAAGACAGCCCCGGGCAAATGATGGTGGCCCTGGATGCAGGCACCACACGCCTGCTGGCGCGGGTCACGCAACGCTCGGCCCAGACGTTAGCGCTGGCGCCCGGCCAACCCGTATTTGTGCAGGTGAAGGGCATTGCCATCGTGAACTGATGGGCTGCGCAATCCGGGCCTCTCCACCGAAGGCCCCACAGGCGAACCCAGTGGCCGCCAGGGCCTCCCATCGGTCGTATGATGACCGCCAAAAAACAAGGGTGGGAACAAGGGGTGGAAATGGTTTCAATCTGGCACGACGCCACCGTGGCGTTTGCAGTGGGGTTTCCGCCGCTGCTCCAAAGCCTGCTGTTCTGGATCTTCGCGTCGCTGGTGGTTCATGTGTGCCAGCGCCTGGTCGAGCACACGGCGTTTTCGGTCGATCCATCGAGCCGCCGCATCAGCGCCTCGCAAGCTGCCCTGTGCATTGGCTGCATTGTCTGGGCCCTGGATGTGGTGGGTCTGTTCATGTATGCCGAGTTGGCGCACCACGTGCTGGAACTGGTGCCCGCCCTCAGTGGCCTGCTGATCATGGCGGTCAGTGCGCGACTCACCATTCCGACACTCAGCACCAGCGCCAGCAAGGCGCGCATTGTGGTGGCCGGTGTATGGCTGGCGGCTGGCATGCTGACGGGGCACTTTGCGATCACCTGGGGCCACGTGCAGAGTTTTTCGCAGGTCAATGTGCTGGCGATCGTGACGTCCATGGCCACGGCCGTGGCCCTTGCGGCGTGCACCGCAATCCGGCACCGCTCGGCCAAGCTCAGCATGCTCACGCCCCGCTACCGAGCACAAACCTGGGAAGACAAGGTGCTGTGCGGCGCCGCCATCCTGGTGCTGCACTGGATGCTGGTCAACACCTTTGCACTGCACCTGGGCGACCCCAGCGGGGAGTCCGACGGCATTGCGCTGCTGGTCACCGTGCTGGCCTTTGCCATTGCCGTAGCGCTGGAACAGATGAGCAACATGCGCTCGGACGCTGGCCGCCAGCAGCTCTTGCGACGCGGGCTGTCGATGATGCGGTCATCGGCCACGGCGCAAAACGCCCAGCGCGACATGCAGCTGTCGCTCATTGCAGACCATTTGCACCGGCTGCTGCACCCGGAGAACCTGGCGTTGCACTTTCAGCCCATCGTCGATTTTCAGCAGCGTGGCGTGCAGTTCGAAGCCCTGCTGCGCATGACCGACTCGACCCTGGGCGCCATCAATCCTGAAACCTTCCTGCTGGTGTGCGAGCTGCAGGGCAAGACGCCCGAAGTGGACCGGATGATCCTGCGCAACGCACTCGACAGTGCCAAGGCCTGGCAAGCCCAGGGCCTTAACGACACGACCATCAGCGTGAACGTGGCCCCCATCACGCTGCTGGACGACCGCTTTGCCCCGTGGCTGCGTGAAGAACTGGCCCTGCGCGGCCTGCCGCCGCGCACCCTCAAACTCGAAATGACCGAACACGCCATCATTGCGCTGGGCACGGAGATGGTGGCCGCCATCCACACACTCAGCGCCATGGGTGTTGTGGTGTGGATGGACGACTTTGGCGCCGGCTACTCGTCGCTGGGCATGCTGGCCGACCTGCCGATTGCAGGCATCAAATGCGACCGGCTCTTTGTGCGAAAGCTGCCGCAGGACAGCCGGCGGCAGATGCTGCTGCGGCATATCAGCGCGCTGGCCGGCGAGTTCGGCCTGTCTGTGGTGGTGGAAGGCGTGGAGACCGTGGAGGAGCTGCAGACGCTGGCCGCCATTGGGCTGCACTGCATCCAGGGCTACGTGTTCAGCAAACCCATTCCAGCAGCCCACGTACCCGACTGGCACCACACCCACATGCAGCCCCAGCGCGCAGCGCTGCAGGCCTTGCTGCGCCCGGCGGGTTCCACACCGTTTTCAGCACTCCCGCCCGCCATCGCGCCAGCCCCCGGACTCTGAACCCATGGCAACACTCAAAACACTGGTCCTGGGCGGGTACGGCAACTTTGGCGCACGCATCTGCCGCGCACTGGCAGGCGACGCGGCCACGCGCCAGCACATCGCCCTGCTGGTGGCAGGCCGCGACGCATCCCGCGCCCAGGCCTTGGCGAACACATTGGGCCACGGCGCTCAGGGCGTGGCCCTCGACCACCAGGCCCCGGGTCTGGCTGCCTCCTTGCGCGAATGGGGCGTGGATCTGGTCATCCACACTGCGGGGCCTTTTCAGGCACAGGGTTACAGCGTGGCCCAGGCCGCCGCTGAGGCAGGCGCGCACTACATCGACCTGGCCGATGGCCGCCGTTTTGTGTGCGACTTTCCAGCTGCCCTGCAGGCCGCGTTTACCGCCGCCGGACGCACCGCCATCGCTGGCGCCAGCACCGTGCCCGCGCTGTCCTCGGCCGTCATCGACCACCTGTGCGCGGACTGGCAGTGCATTGACAGCATCGACATCTGCATCGCCCCCGCGCAACGCGCGCCACGCGGACAGGCCACGCTGGCGGCCGTGCTGAGCTACTGTGGCTTGGCCATCGATGTGTGGCAAGACGGCCGCTGGCAGCCGAAACGGGGCTGGGCGCAGCCCACGCCGGTCCAGTTCCAGCGGCTGCGACCGCGCCTGGGGGCGGTCTGCGACATCCCGGATCTGGAAATTTTCCCGGCCCATTACAAAGCCCGCGACCGCGTCACCTTCCGCGCAGCGCTGGAGGTGGGCCTGGCACAGAGAGCCTTCGCCACCCTTGCAACGCTGCGCCATTGGGGCGTGCTGCCCCATCCCGAAAAGCTGGCCTGGCTGATGCACCACGCGGGCGGCGCGCTGGACTTTCTGGGCACGCCACTGGGCGGCATGGTGGTGCGCGTTGCGGGCACCAATGCGCAAGGCCAGCCCCGCCGCCGCGCCTGGCACATTGCAGCCGACCACGACCATGGCCCCGAGATCCCCTGCATGGCCGCCATCCTGCTGGCGCGCCAGCTCGCAGCCGGGCAACCGCTGCCCCGCGGGGCGCACACCAGCACCAGCCTGCTGCCCCTGGAGGCCTTTGCCCCCGAGTTTGCGAAGTGGGGCATGGTGACCGATGTGGTGGAGGAATGAGGCCATGGCCCACCGGAAATTGACCTTCCCGATGCCAGCGCGTGCCGACATTGTTTTTGATGCCTTCCACTACCACGAGTGGCGGTGCCAGTGGGATTCGCTGGTGCGCCGTACCAGCGTGGAAAGTGGTGCGCCCTGTCCCAGTGTGGGCGCCACCACCGAGAACCTGGGCGCCGGCGCGTTGCGGGCGCTGTCCATGCGCACACAGTTCGTCAGCTATGACCGCCCCGTGCTCGCGGCTGCGGCCATGGTTGGCCGTTCGTTCCCTTTCACCCAGTGGGCAGCCTCCATGCGCCACCAGGGCCAAGGCCCCCACCAGTCCCTGCTGATCTACACCTATACCTTTCAAGTGGGCCCGGCAGCCTTTCGGGCTGTCATAGAGCCTTTGGTGGACTGGATCTTTGTCCGCAAGACGCGCCAGCGTTTCCAGCGCCTGGCGCAGTTCCTGGCGATCCGCGCTGCCGACATTGCAGACTGGCAACAGGCGCAGGGCCCAGCGCCCTGTGCCGCGCACAAGGCCAGCCCATGAACCGCGCATCTACCCAACTGCTGCGCGCCAGCCTCGTGGTCGTCTGGCTGGCCACCGCCGTGGTCAGCGTGTGGGAGCTGCACGGCCAAAGCCGCGAGCTGCTGGCGGGCCTACCCGCCGCGTGGACCGAGGGCAACACATCGTGGCTACCCACCGCCATCATCCTGGCCGGGGCGGCTACCGATGCGGTGCTGGGGCTGTGGCTGGCGCTCCGCCCCGGCCGCAAGGCGTATGGAGCGGCCCTGCTGGTGATGCTGGCCATGACACTGCTGGCTACGGCCCTCCACCCCGCATGGTGGCTACACCCCTTCGGGCCGCTCACCAAAAACTTGCCGATTGCCGCCATCCTGTGGGTGCTGCTGCAGGACACGACCACCTCACCGCCAAAGCCATGAGCATCTACCTCACCCTCAAATGGCTGCACATCATCTCCAGCGTGCTGCTGGTGGGCACCGGCCTGGGCTCGGCGTTCTACATGTTCTTCACCAACCGCAGCGGCAATGTTCAGGCCCAGGCTGTGGTCACGCGCCTGGTGGTGCGTGCGGACTGGTGGTTCACCACGCCCACGGTGTTCATCCAGCCCGCCACAGGGCTTGCCATGGCGGCCATGGCCGGGCTACCCTGGAGCACGCCGTGGCTCGCAGTGTCCATTGCTCTGTACCTGGTGGCTGGTGCCTGCTGGCTGCCTGTGGTGTGGCTGCAGCTGCGCATGCGCGACATGGCGAGAGATACGGCAGAGGCGGCGCAGTCCGCGCAAGGCGACGGCGTGTTGCCGCCCCTGTACTGGCGCTACGCCCGCTGGTGGGAGGCCCTGGGCTACCCGGCCTTTGTGGCCATGGCCGTGGTGTTCTACCTGATGGTGAACAAACCTACCCTGAACTTCTGAACCTATCATCGCCCCATGCTGATCGAGACCCTGGACACTGCCCGCGACCTGGGGCGCCTGAAGGAAATCCTGGGCGTGATGGTGCGCCACGGGTTTGGCGACACCGTGCGCCGCCTGGGCCTGGCAGACCGGCTGGAGCGCGCGGGCCAGGCACTGAACTGGACCCACGCAGCAGACCTGGCCCGCGTGGAGCCGCCCGTGCAGGTGCGGCTGGCACTCGAAGAGCTGGGCCCCGCGTTCGTCAAGTTTGGCCAGATTCTCGCGGGCCGGGCCGACCTGTTTGGCCCGGAGTGGATTGCAGAATTCGAGAAACTGCACAGCCAAGTGCCCGCTGTGCCCATCGATGCGCTGCGCCCGCAACTGCGCGAAGACCTGGGCGCCGAACCCGAAGCCGTTTTTGCCTGGTTTGACACCACGCCGCTGGCCGCCGCATCGATTGCGCAAGTGCACCGCGCCCGCCTGCAGGACGGCAGCGAGGTCATCGTCAAAATCCGCCGCCCCGGCATTGCCGACACCATCCAGGCCGACCTGCGCCTGCTGCAGCGCCTGGCTGCGCTGGCCGAGGCCGAGCTGCCCGCACTCAAGCCCTACCGACCCCAGCAACTGGTGCGCGAGTTCGCACGCTCATTGCGCCGCGAGCTGGACCTGGCGGGCGAATGCCGCCAGGCCGAACGCATTGCCACCAACATGGCGGCGCTGCCCCACATCGTGATCCCGCGCGTGCACTGGGCCTACACGCGCGAACGCATCAACGTGCAGGATTTCATCGACGGCACACCCGGCGGCGCTCTCGCGGCGCTGACACCCGAGGCCGGGTTTGACCGCACCGTGCTGGCGCAGCGGGGCGCGCAGGCAGTGCTGCAGATGATCGTGAAGGACGGCGTTTTCCACGCCGACCCGCACCCCGGTAACGTGTTCTACCTGCCCGGCAACCGCATTGCCTTCATCGACTTCGGCATGGTGGGCCGCCTGTCGCAGCGCCGGCGCGATGAACTGCTGCAACTGCTGCTGGGCCTGGTCGAACACCAACCCCAGGCCGTGGCCGATGTGCTGCTGGACTGGACGGGCGACGCGCAGGGCCTGAACCTGGGCCAGCTCGAAACCGAGATCGAGGCCTTTGTGGACCAGTACCACGGCGTGCCCCTGGCGCAGCTGAGCCTGGGACAGATGCTGGCCGACGTGACGGCCATCCTGCGTGAACACCACCTGGGCCTGCCGTCCGATCTGGCGCTGCTGATCAAGGCCTTCATCTCGCTCGAAGGCATGGGCCGCAACCTCGACCCAGACTTCCACATGGCGACCGAAGCCCTGCCGCTGCTCAAGCAGGTGGTGCGCGCACGCTACGAGCCCAAGGTGCTGGCCGGGCGCGCCTGGAGCACCTTGCGGCGTGCACTGGCCACGGTGGAGCAGCTACCGGACGACCTCGGGCGGCTGCTGCGCAACGCGCGGCGCGGGCACCTGCAGGTGGGCATCGAGTTGGCGCACCTTAAGCGTGTGGGCGATCAGATCGACCGGTCGGCCAACCGGCTGGCCATGGCGCTGGTGATTGCGGCGCTGATCATCGGCTCGTCCATCGTGATGACCGTGAAGGGTGGGCCTACGCTGTTCGGCCTACCAGCGTTTGGCTTCCTGGGGTTCTTTGGTGCCGTGGTGTGTGGCCTGTGGCTGGTGCGGGCCATCTGGCGCAGCAGCCACCACCGCGATGACGACTGAATTCGGCTAAAAAACAAGCCGCGCTGCCCCACCTGGCAGGCAGACGCGGCATGTTCCCATTCGCAGTACGTCGATGAATTGCGAATCGGTCAGGGCTTGCCAAAGCCCATTCGCAACAACACCGCCTGGGCGGCCGGCTGGCGCAGCGCACTGGCAAACGCCTGCGCCGCAGCGGGCGCGTCGGCACGCACGGTCAGGCCATACGAAGCGCCCACCTGCAGCGCCGCAGGTAGCTGCACCACGCGCAGGCGCGGCACCTCGGCCTGGGCAGCTACCGCGTTGGTGCAGTAGGTCAAAAACACATCTGCCTGGCGCTGGTCCATCACCCAGGCATAGGTACCCCGGCCCGCAGGCGGCTTGGGCGAATCCGCGCCACCCGTGAGCTTGAGGGCCTTGGCATCCAGCTGGGCATAGGCACCGGGCTGCAGCAGGTCGGCCTGGCGGAACAGCGCCCAGGCGTAGTCGCCCGACGGGTCGGCTTTGGGCGTGGATGTGCCCACGCGCACATCGCTGCGCAGCATAGTTGCCAGCAAGGTGTCAGGGGTGGCGCTGATCTGCTCGCTGGTCAGCGCACACAGCGCATTGCGCGTGAACACCACGGGCGCCAGCCAGCCGCCCCGGGCCGCCAGGCGCTGCGGGTGGTCGGTGTCTGCCGAAGCAAAGACCTGTGCGGGCTCGCCTTTTTCAATACGCTCGCGCAGCAGGCCTGAGGCGCCAAAGCTCAGCGCCACCTTCTGGCCCGTACGGGCCTCGTGGTCGCGCGCGATCTCGGTGAAGGCCTCGCGCAGGCTGCCGGCGGCATACACCTGCACGGGAGTGGCGTCAGCCATGGGAGCCTTGGCGGGCGCCACCGCACAACCGGCCAGGGCCAAGGCCAGACCGGTTGCCGCAGCGGCTACGGCTGCCTGTGAACGGGTTGCCATGGAGGCCGCTCACTGCGCTGCGTTCGGGAAGAACAGCTGCTCGCCGCCGATCTTGTAGCCCGCGATGGCCGCCTGGCCGGCGGGCGACACCACCCAGTCCACAAACTTCTGCGCGTCCTGCGCCTTCACATGCGGGTGCTTGGCGGGGTTCACCACCATCACACCGTATTGGTTGAAGAGCTTGGTGTCGCCCTCCACCAGAATGGCCAGATCTGCGCGGTTCTTGAAGTTGAGCCAGGTGCCCCGGTCGGCCAGCACATAGGCGCCGCTCGATGCCGCAATGTTGAGCGCAGGGCCCATGCCGCAGCCACACTCCTTATAGCCGCTGCCCTTGGCTGCGTCAGCGCCTGCAAGCTTCCAGTAGCGCAGCTCGGCCGCGTGGGTGCCGCTCTTGTCGCCGCGCGAGATGAAGTTGCCATTGGCGGCAGACAGCTTCTGCAGGGCCTGCACGATTTCCTTGCCTTTGGTGCCTACTGGGTCAGCCTTGGGGCCGATGAGGATGAAGTCGTTGTACATCACCGGGTAGCGCTTCACGCCCCAGCCATCGGCCACAAACTTTTCTTCGGCCACCTGGTCGTGCACAAACAGCACGTCGGCATCGCCGCGGCGCGCCATATCGAGCGCCTGGCCGGTGCCCAGCGCCACCACTTTCACGTCCAACCCACTGGCCTTCTTGAATTCAGGCATCAGGTAGCCGAACAGCCCGGACTGCTCCGTGGATGTGGTGGACGCCATGGTGATGCTCTGCGCAAGCACCGGGCCGGATGCTACAAATATAATAGCTGCCAGTGCTTTATGGATAAGCGCTGGGGCACAAAAATTCTTGAAATTCGTCATACCAGTTCTCCTTTGACAAACAAGCGGGCGGCCTCGGGCAAGGGGCCATTGAAAAAATCGTGTACCGGCAGGTCGGCCACCAGGCGGCCGTGCTCCATATAGATCACGCGGCTGGCCAGGCGCTTGACCTGGCCCAGGTTGTGGCTGCTAAAGACCATGGTCACAGGGTGCGCCGGGCCTGCCGCGCCATGGCTGGCGGCAAAGTCGGCCATCAGGGCTTCGACCTCGCGCTTGGCATGGGGGTCGAGGCTGGCGGTGGGCTCGTCGAGCAGCAGCACATCGGGCCGCAGCGCCCAGGCGCGGGCCAGGGCCACACGCTGCTGTTGGCCGCCCGACAGGGTGCGGGCGTTCTGCGCGGCGATGCCCTGCAGGCCCACACGCTGCAACGCAGTGAGCGCCTGCAGCCGCGCATCACGCCAGCGCGTGCCGCGCAGCCACAACGCCAGCGCCACGTTGTTTTGCGCACTGGTGCGCAGCATGTGGGGGCGCTGGAACAGCATGGCCTGACGCATGCCTGTGTTGCACTGGAAGCCACCGCTGGCGTCCGCCAGACCGTTGAGCACGCGCAGCAGCGTGCTTTTGCCACTGCCGTTGGCGCCCACCAGCGCCACGCGCTCACCGGGGGTGATGCGCAGCGTGACCTGGTCCAGCGCCTGCACGCGGCCATAGCGCACGGTCACCTGGCGCAGATCGACCCAGGGGTTTGCCAAAGGGCCGCTCATGCCGCCACCCCCACGGGCGTGCTGGAGGCCGATCCATCCACCCGTTCGCGCCAGCGGCGCACCAAAGCGATCAGCACATTGAGCGCCAGCACCACGGCCAGCAAGATGATGCCCAGCGCCAGCGCCAGGGGCAGGTCGCCCTTGCTGGTCTCCAGCGCAATGGCGGTGGTCATCACCCGCGTGAAGCCGTCGATATTGCCACCCACGATCATCACCGCACCCACCTCGGAGATCGCACGGCCAAACGAGGCCAGCAGAACCGTGAGCAGCGCATAGCGCTCGTCCCAGGCCAACAGCAGGGCGCGCAGCAGCGGGCCCGCGCCCATCGACCGCAACTGCTCGCCATGCGCACGTTCGGCGTCTTCCACAGCCTGCCGCGTCAGCGCCGTGACCACCGGCAGCACCAGAATGGCCTGCGCCAGCACCATGGCCTTAAAGCTGAACAGCCAGCCCAGCGAGCCCAGGGGCCCGCTGCGTGACAGCACCAGGTACACCACCAGCCCCACCACCACGGACGGCACCGCCAGCAAAGTGTTGAGTACCGCCAACACGGCACCACGCCCGGCAAAGCGGGCGACGCCCAGCCAGGCGCCCAGCACCAGGCCCACGCCACAGGCGATCAGGCAGGCGGTGGCGCTGACGGACAAGGAACGGCCCACGATGGTCCACAGGACGGGGTCGGATGAGAGGGTGAGTTGCAGCGCTGTGCTCGCGCTTTCCGAGAGTGTGGACATGGGTTCGGCTATCGTAGGCACCTCACCAATATCCAGCGATATGAACGTCCGTGCATAGGGTCCAACTTCACTACACGCTCAGCCGCGATGCAGGCAATGCGCTGATCCGCAACCCACTGCCCGAACTGCTGCAGGCCGTGGCCGAGCAGGGCTCCATCTCGGGCGCCGCGCGCGCGCTGGACCTGTCGTACCGCCATGTCTGGGGCGCCCTCAAGCGTTGGGAAGAGCAGCTCGGCGGCGAGCTGATCATCTGGGGCAAGGGGCAGTCGGCGCAGCTCAGCGAGTTCGGCACCAAGCTGCTGTGGGCCGAGCGCCAGGCCCAGGCGCGGCTGGCACCACAGATCGCAGCACTGCATGCCGACCTGGAGCGCGCCTTTGCCGTGGCCTTTGACCCCAATGCCCACGTGCTCACGATGTACGCCAGCCACGACGACGCGCTGGTGGCGCTGCGCACCCACGCCGCCGCACAGGCCGATGCGGGCGCGCTGCACCTGGACATCCGCTTCACGGGCAGCGTGGATGCGATCCGCGCCCTGAACGAAGGGCGTTGCACGCTGGCGGGATTTCACACCGTGGAGCACCCTGCCGCCGATTCATTGACCGCACGCACCTACAAGCCGCTGCTGCAGCCCGGGCTGCACAAGATCATCGGGTTTGCCCAGCGCACGCAGGGCCTCATCGTGGCGCCCGGCAACCCGCTGGGGCTGGGCAGCCTGGCCGACGTGGCCCACACCGGTGCCCGATTTCTCAACCGGCCGCTGGGTACCGGCACCCGCGTGCTGCTCGACGACCTGCTGGCCCAGGCTGGCCTGGAGGCCCAGGCCATTCGCGGCTACGCGCTGAACGAGCCCTCGCACACCGCCATTGCCCAGGCTGTGGCTGCGGGCGCGGCCGATGTGGGCATGGGTATTGAAGTGGCAGCCCGGGCGCGTGGGCTGGATTTTGTGCCGCTGGTGCACGAGCGCTACCACCTGGCCTGCCTGAAAGCCAGCCTGGACCAACCCGCGACACTGGCGCTGCGCAACTTGCTGCAAACCCCCGAATGGCTGGCCCAGATGGCCACCTTGCCGGGCTACAGCCCCTGGGCGTGCGGCGAGGTGCAGGCCATGAACACGGTGCTGCCGTGGTGGCAGTTCACCCGCAAAAAGCGCACTTCCGAGCCTAGGAAGAAACCCTAATTGCTACTTTTTTTATAGCTACAGAATGAGTACCGGCTGCGGGATAACACCGTCACGCTGCCGTCAGCCTGGGCCTACAGTGCTCCGTAGAATCGCGCCGTTGTAAAAGTTTGTCGAATCGTTGCGCTTACCGGCGCGTGGGTCGGCATATCGCACGCAAAGCCTTTTTATTGGAGACACCATGCAGGCTCTACTGAAGTTATCAAGGGGGATCGACTGGCTTAACACCCAGGTCGGTAAATATGTGGTCTGGCTCATCCTGGCCTCCACAGTCATCAGCGGTGTGAACGCCGTGGTCCGCAAAGCGTTCAACATCAGCTCCAACGGCTTTCTGGAAATCCAGTGGTACCTGTTTGCCGCGTCGTTCCTGCTGGCCGCCGGCTACACGCTGCTGCAGGGCGAACACGTCAAGGTGGACGTGATCTCCAGCCGCTTTTCCAAGCGCACCCAGATCTGGATCGACGTGTTCGGCTATATCGTCTTCCTCACGCCCATGTGCCTGGCCGTGCTCTGGTATGGCATCCCCTTCTTCACCCGCGCCCTCGCGTCGGGCGAGATGTCGAACAACGCTGGCGGGCTGATCCGCTGGCCTGTGTACCTGATGATGCCGCTGGGTTTTGCCCTGCTGTGGTTGCAAGGCATCTCCGAACTCATCAAGCGCCTGGGTTTTCTCCAGGGCCTCATCGAAGACCCCACGGTCAAGAAGATTGAAAAAACGGCTGAAGAAGAACTGGCCGAATCCATCCGCAACCTGGCCGAAGCCGCCAAGGGCAACGGCAAGAACAAGAGCGAGGCCGCCTGAGCGGAGCACACACCATGGAATTTCTCGCCCATAACCTCGCCCCCATCATGTTCGCGGGGCTCATCTGCTTTTTGCTGGTGGGCTTCCCGGTCGCCTTCAGCCTGGGCGCCTGCGGACTGTTCTTCGCCTTCATCGGCATCGAGCTGAACGTATTGCCCGAGGCCCTGCTACAAGCCGTGCCGCTGCGCATCTTCGGCATCATGCAGAACGACACCTTGCTGGCTATTCCATTCTTCACGCTCATGGGGCTCATATTGGAGCGAAGCGGGATGGCGGAGGACCTGCTCGACACCATCGGACAGCTGTTCGGCCCCATCCGTGGTGGCCTGGCTCTGGCCGTGATCTTCGTGGGCGCGCTGCTGGCAGCCACCACGGGCGTGGTGGCCGCTTCGGTGATCTCGATGGGCTTGATCTCACTGCCCATCATGCTGCGCTATGGCTATGACCGGCGACTCGCGGCGGGGGTGATCGCAGCCTCCGGCACGCTGGCACAGATCATTCCGCCCTCTCTGGTGCTCATCATCATTGCCGACCAGATGGGCCGCAGCGTGGGTGACATGTACAAGGGCGCGTTCCTCCCCGGCCTGATGCTGACCGGCTTCTATGCGCTCTACGTCATTTTGCTGGCCATCTTCAAGCCCCAGTGGGTGCCTGCCATCCCGCCCGAAGCGCGCACGCTGCGGGACGACAATGGCAAGAGCGGTGTGACCTCGCTGCTGGTGCTGACCGGCATCTGCGTGGCCGCATCGATGTATGTGGCCAAGAACATGCCTGCCCTGCACACCTGGTGGTCCGGTGAAGCCGTGGACCGCGTGGCGCTGGACGAAACCATCGTGGTGTCCATGTGTTTTGGTGTGGCACTGGCCTTCGTGGCAGCCAGCATCAACAAGATCACCCGCATGGGCCTGCTGTCCCGCGCAGCCGAGCGCGTGACGTTTGTGCTGATCCCGCCACTGTTGCTGATCTTCCTGGTGCTGGGCACCATCTTCCTGGGCGTTGCAACCCCCACCGAAGGCGGCGCCATGGGCGCATTGGGCGCCGGCATCATGGCCATCCTCCGCGGCCGCCTCACGATGTCGCTGCTGCGCCAGGCTGTCACCACCACGACCAAGCTGTCATGTTTTGTGGTGTTCATCCTGGTGGGCGCCACCATATTCGGCCTGACCTTCCAGGGCGTGGACGGCCCGCTGTGGGTGGAGCACCTGCTGACCGGCCTGCCCGGTGGCCAGCTGGGCTTCCTGATCGTCGTGAACGTCATGGTGTTCTTCCTGGCGTTCTTCCTGGACTTCTTTGAATTGTCCTTCATCGTCGTGCCCCTGCTGGCCCCCGTGGCCGACAAGCTGGGCATTGACCTGATCTGGTTTGGCGTGCTGCTGGCCATCAACATGCAGACGTCGTTCATGCACCCACCGTTTGGCTTTGCGCTGTTCTACCTGCGCAGCGTGGCCCCGGCGAAGGAGTACATGGACAAGGTCACCAAGAAGATGATTGCGCCGGTCACCACCCCCCAGATCTACTGGGGTGCCATTCCCTTCCTGTGCATCCAGCTGCTGATGGTGGCTCTGGTGATCGCCTTCCCGGGCATCGTCTCCAGCGGGCTCGACGAGAAGCAGGTCTATGACCTCGACAAGGTCCGCATGGAAATGGAAGCCGCCATGCCCGACGCTAGCGCCGAAGGGGCCGACCCGACTGCCGGCATGGCTGGCGCCGCGGACCCCGCGCCCGCTCCTGCAGCAGACGACCCCCTGAAGGCACTGCAAGACTCCATGTCCACCGACAAGAAGTGAGCACACTGCTTACAGGACGACCGTGATTCAGTCTGACCCGGGCCCCGCGCCCTGGTCCTCAAACCTCCGCAGATGGGAAACCTCTGCGGAGGTTTTTTTATGGAGCAGACGCGGAGGGGGTCCGGTGCGCCATGGATCATGGAGGTAGCGGTGGAGCATCGACTTTGGCACATCGCGCAAGCAGACGAGCCTCTTGATCCCCTGCCCCCTTTCTTGGTGGCCAGCAGCCCCCAGGAAGCCTCTTCACGACTTGAGAGGCTTCAGCAGGAGACAGACACCGGCCGCGCGCTCAAAGGCATCGAGAGTCAAGCAGCCTGGTCGGGCTGGGCTGGGGGCTTGGGACATCGCCCACGTTCCTGCGGTTGAGGGGGCCGCATGGCCACAGCAAGGTGCCACCTCGCAGAACACAGGGACGAAAAAAAACCCGTCCGGGAGAGGACGGGTTTTGCAGACCTTGGAATGGCAGCTTGCGCTGCCATTCCAGAGCCACTCGGGATCAGAGCTTCTGCGAAGACATGAACGAGTCGTAGCGGGCTTCGGCAAAGCGGAACCAGAGCACCTGGTCGCGCTGGAATGCGCGCATGTCGGCGTAGATCTTCTTCCACTCGGGGCTCTTCGCGTCGTTGGCGGCGAAGACTTCCATGGAGGCCTTGAACGAAGCGTCCATCACGGCTTGCGAGAACGGCAGCACCTTGGTCTTGGCAGCCACCAGTTGCTTGAGGGCCGTCGGGTTCAGCGCGTCGTACTTGGCCAGCATGTCGATGTGGGCCACGTTGGTTGCGGCTTCGATGATGGCCTTGTTCTCGGCAGACAGGCCGTCGAAGGCCTTCTGGTTGACGAAGAAGTCCACTTCCGGGCCACCTTCCCACCAGCCGGGGTAGTAGTAGAACGGAGCCACCTTGTTGAAGCCCAGCTTCTGGTCGTCGTACGGACCCACCCATTCAGCAGCGTCCAGCGTGCCCTTTTCGAGGGCCTGGTAGATTTCGCCGCCAGGGATGCTCTGGGGCACAGCGCCCAGCTTTTGCATCACTTCACCGACCAGACCACCGCCCAGGCGCATCTTCATGCCCTTGAAATCATCTGGCGACTTGATCTCCTTGCGGAACCAGCCACCCATCTGGGTGCCGGTGTTACCGCCGGCGAAGCTGATGGCGTTGTAGTTCGCGTAGAACTCGTTCATCAGCTTGCGGCCATTGCCATGCAGCATCCAGGCATTCATCTGGCGGGCATTGAAGCCGAAGGGCACTGCCGAACCCAGCGCGAAGGCAGGGTTCTTGCCGTAGAAGTAGTAAGGCACGGTGTGGCACATCTCCACGGTGCCCTGCTGCACGCCGTCCATCACGCCAAAGGGGGGCATCAACTCGCCACCAGCGTGCACGGAGATTTCAAACTTGCCACCCGACATGGCCTTGACGGCCTTGGAGAACACATCAGCGCCGCCATAGATGGTGTCCAGCGACTTGGGGAAGCTGGAAGCCAGACGCCAACGAATGGCAGCCTGGGCGTGGACGGCAGGCGCAACGCCTGCAGCCAGCACGCCAGCGATGCCAGCCTGCTTGATGATTGAACGACGATCCATGAGGTTCTCTCCGATATAGTGATTGCGAAACTTGGGCGCACGCGTTGTGCACGGCGCCGTCAAGGACTTGTTTGAGCCGGGTTCATTGTAGAAACATGCCCCCTCAGACTTTTGCGGGTTTTCCCGCGAAAATCCCTGCCCTTGCACATGGCTTCAGGCTTCTGCAAGCATCTTGGGGACAGCCGCACACACCCCGCTGCAAAACGGGACTGCGGCAGACCACCTTGGCAGATCAGGCAGCCCGCACAGACTGCAGCGCGGGCAAAAACCGCCGCTCGATCGCAAGGCGGATTCCCTCGGCGTCGAGCCCCTGCAACGCAAGCAGCTTGGCCGGGTCGCCATGTTCGATGAACACGTCCGGCAGGCCCAGCTGCAGCACGGGCCGCACGATGCCCATGCTGTTGAGCGCCTCGGTCACGGCGCTGCCCGCACCGCCCATGATCGCGCCCTCTTCCAGCGTGACCAGCGCATCGTGGCGCTCGGCCACCTCGCGCAACAAGGCCTCGTCGATGGGTTTGGCCCAGCGCATGTTGACCACCGTGGCGTCCAGAGCCTCACCCGCTTCCAGCGCGGGGTACAGCAACGTGCCAAACGACAGGATCGCAATGCGCGGCGCCTTGGCATCGGTGCCCTGGCGCTCGCGACGGATCTCGCCTTTGCCAAAAGGCAGGCCATCCAACGCCGCCAGTGGTGCCACACCAGCACCGCTGCCACGCGGGTAACGCACGGCCACAGGGTGGTCCTGCTCGAAGGCGCTGCTGAGCAGTTGGCGGCATTCGCGCTCGTCAGCCGGGCAGGCCATGCTCATGTTGGGAATACAGCGCACAAACGGGATGTCATACGCGCCTGCATGCGTGGCACCGTCGGCGCCTACCAGGCCCGCGCGGTCCAGCGCAAACACCACGGGCAGGTTTTGCAGGGCCACGTCGTGGATCAGCTGGTCATAACCGCGCTGCAGGAAGGTGGAGTAAATCGCCACCACGGGCTTGACACCTTCGCAGGCCATGCCGGCGGCAAAGGTTACGGCATGCTGCTCGGCAATGCCCACGTCGTAGTAGCGGTCCGGAAAACGTTTTTCAAACTCCACCATGCCCGAGCCCTCGCGCATGGCGGGCGTGATGCCCACCAGGCGAGAGTCGTGTGCGGCCATGTCGCACAGCCACTGGCCAAACACCTGCGTGAACGTCTGCTTGGGCGGCGTGGTGGGCTTGGTGAGGCCCACGGAGGGGTCGAACTTGCCGGGGCCATGGTAGGCCACGGGGTCGGCCTCGGCCAGCTTGTAGCCCTGGCCTTTTTTGGTGACCACGTGCAGGAACTGCGGGCCTTTGAGGCCCTTGATGTTCTCCAGCGTGGGGATCAGCGAATCGAGGTCGTGTCCATCGATGGGGCCGATGTAGTTGAAGCCGAACTTCTCGAACAGCGTGGCAGGCACCACCATGCCCTTGGCCTGTTGCTCAAAGCGCTTGGCCAGCTCCAGCAAGGGCGGCACGGGCCGCAGCACGGTCTTGCCCACGTTCTTGGCAGCCGCGTAGAACTGCCCGCTCATGAGCTGAGCGAGGTAGCGATTGAGCGCGCCCACGGGCGGGCTGATGCTCATGTCGTTGTCGTTCAGCACCACGAGCAGGTTGGCATCGGCCACACCGCCGTTGTTCAGCGCCTCGAAGGCCATGCCCGCACTCATGGCGCCATCGCCGATGATCGCCACGGCGTGACGGTTTTCGCCCTTGCGTTTGGCGGCCAGCGCCATGCCCAGCGCGGCCGAGATGCTGGTGCTCGAATGCGCCGTGCCAAAGGTGTCGTAAATGCTCTCGGCCCGCTGCGGAAAGCCCGAGATACCGCCCAACTGGCGCAATGTGTGCATGCGGTCGCGGCGGCCGGTCAGGATCTTGTGCGGATAGGTCTGGTGGCCCACGTCCCACACCAGGCGGTCTTCGGGGTGTTGAAGACATGGTGCAGCGCGATCGTCAGTTCCACCGTGCCCAGGTTGGAGCTGAGGTGCCCACCCGTGCGCGCAACACTTTCGATCACGAACCCGCGCAACTCGGTCGCCAGGGCCTTGAGATCTGCGCGCGAAAGCTGGCGCAGGTCGGCCGGGTCATTGATGGTCTGCAGCAGGGGAAAGGACATCGTGGACATTTACTATTCTTTTCATAGCTGCCAGCGCTTTACAGAAAAGCGCTGGAGGCCAATTTGGCATTGATTTCACTGCAACGGACATGAACAGGGTGCAGCACGGATCATCGGGCCAGGCTCAATGCGAGCGGCGCACCACCATGTCCGCCAGGGCCGCCAGCGCGCGGGTATCGGGCAGGCCACTGCGGGCCAGGGCCGCATGGGCCTCGGCCAGCAGCTCCTGGGCATAGACCTGCGCCCGCGCGAGCCCCAGCAAAGACACATAGGTGGGCTTGTCGGCCGCAGCATCCTTGCCGGCCGTCTTGCCCAGCGTGGCGGAATCGGCCACCACGTCCAGGATGTCATCCACCACCTGGAACGCTAAGCCCATGGCGGCCCCGTAGTCGGACAGCGCCTGATAGGCCGCGCCCACGGCGTGGCCGCACGCCGCCCCCATGAGCACACTGCCCTGCAGCAGCGCGCCGGTCTTGAGCCGGTGCATCTGGCGCAACTGGTCTTCGGTCAACGCCACACCCACGCTGGCCAGGTCGATGGCCTGCCCGCCCGCCATGCCGGCCGAGCCGGCGGCCCGCGCCAGCAGCCTGCACAGCGTGGCCTGCGTGGCGGCGGGGATGAGGGTGTTGTCGGGCGTGAGCAGCTCAAATGCAAAGGCCTGCAGCGCATCGCCCGCCAGCAGCGCCTGGGCCTCGCCAAACTGCACGTGCACGGTGGGCTTGCCACGGCGCAGCACGTCGTTGTCCATGCAGGGCATGTCGTCGTGCACCAGCGAGTAGGCGTGGATGAGTTCCACCGCGCACGCGGCCCGCAGGGCCGCCTCGTCCAGGCCAGCGCGCAGCGCGGCATCGTCAACCACAGCAGAGGCCGGTCCGCCACTGCAGACCGCCTCATAGGCCGCCAGCACCAGCAGGGGCCGCAGCCGCTTGCCGCCATCGAGCACGGCATAGCGCATGGCGTCGCCCAGCCCGGCGGGTGCGCCATCGCCCACCCATTGCGACAGGGCCTGCTCCACGCGGGCCAGGTGGTTCTGGCTCCAGAGGTTCATGTCCAGCGGCTGGCTCTCGAAATTCATTGGCACCGCGCTCATTCCTGGTTCCATGGTTGCAGTTGCCCTTCATCCAGCACCTTGATCTGGTCCTGCACGGCGTCGAGCCGCTGGCGGCAAAACGCCAGCAACGTGGCGCCGCGCTGGTAGCCGGCCAGCATCTGGTCCAGCGGCAACTGACCCGACTCGATGCGGGCCACGAGTTGCTCCAGCTCTTCCAGGGCCGCCTCGTAGCTGGCAGGTTCGGCGGGAGGAGCGGGGGTTGCGGGGGCCTTGGGCATGGAGGGGGCGGCAGAGCGCGGGTGAAAAACCGATGATTTTAGGCGCACCGGTACGCCCTTCGTGTCAGACGCGGTCCGATGCGTGACGCCGCTCTATTTTCAGAAAGCGATGTTTTCTATTCACGTAGCGGGGGTGCGGGAATAACCCCACCGCCTATAATCCCATTCCAGTCGAGCCGGCTAGCCACCCTAGCCGGTTTCCTTTTTTCCAGATGCGCATTCCCCGGCGCACCTCCCGCACTTTCTCCCTGTGGGGAGTCTTTAGGTCAGGTCACCCATGTCTGATTTAAGTCTTCAACTGCAGCAGGCCGCAAGCCAACTACCAGTTTCAAGCTACTTTGACGATGCGCTGTTCCAGCGCGAGCTGGACACCATCTTCCAGCGCGGGCCCCGCTATGTGGGGCACCAATTGGCGGTGCCCAACACGGGCGACTATTACGCACTGCCCCAGGAGGGCGAGGGCCGCGCCTTGGTGCGCAACGCCCAAGGCGGCATTGAGCTGGTCTCCAACGTATGCCGCCACCGCCAGGCCGTCATGCTCAAGGGCAAAGGCTCGCTGAACACCCAGCAAAAGGGCAGCGCGGGCGGCAACATCGTGTGCCCATTGCACCGCTGGACGTACAACCCCCAGGGCGAGCTGCTGGGCGCACCCCACTTTGCGCATGACCCGTGCCTGAACCTGAACAACTACAAGCTGCGCGAGTGGAACGGTCTGCTGTTTGAAGACAACGGCTACGACGTGGCCGCCGACCTGGCCCAGATGGGCCCGCGTGCCGACCTGGACTTTGACGGCTACGTGCTTGACCATGTGGAGCTGCACGAGTGCAACTACAACTGGAAGACCTTCATCGAGGTCTATCTGGAGGACTACCACGTCGGCCCCTTCCACCCGGGCCTGGGCAGCTTTGTGACGTGTGACGACCTGCGCTGGGAGTTCGGCAAGAACTACTCGGTACAAACCGTGGGTGTGGCCAACCGCCTGGGCAAGGCCGGCAGCCCGGTGTACGAGCGCTGGCACAAGGCGCTGCTGGACTACCGCGAAGGCAAGCCGCCCAAATATGGCGCCATCTGGCTCACGCTGTACCCGCACATCATGATCGAGTGGTACCCGCATGTGCTCACCGTGTCCACGCTGCACCCCATCAGCCCCACAAAGACGCTGAACATGGTGGAGTTCTACTACCCCGAGGAGATCGCCGCCTTCGAGCGCGAATTCGTCGAGGCGCAGAAGGCCGCCTACATGGAGACTTGCATCGAGGACGACGAAATCGGCGAGCGCATGGACGCAGGCCGCAAGGCCCTGCTGGCGCGCGGCGACAACGAGGTCGGCCCCTACCAGAGTCCCATGGAAGATGGCATGCAGCACTTCCACGAGTGGTACCGCCAGGTCATGGGAAGCCCCCCCTGAGCCGCTTCGCGTCTTCCCCCCACGGGGGGACGCCCCCGGCGCACGCAAGCGAAGTGCCGCATCCGCGGCTTGGCGGCCCTTGCGCGGGGGCACTGGCCCGGGCAGCGCCAGTTTTGATAGGCCCCAACCTGAGTTTGTGCCGTCGATCCGTGAAGTCTCGAACAGCGAGGTAAACGCTATCCATTCGCGACGACTACCCTGACCGCTCTCATTACAATAGCTGCCACCGCTTGATCCGCAAGCGCTGGCAGCTATTTTTATTTCAAGCCGTGCAATCCCATGCCCCACGTGCGGCGCGCGGCCTTTCACAGGATCACGTCACGATGCAAGCCCTCTGGATGGTGTTGGCCGCGTTCTTGTTTGCCAGCATGGGGGTGTGCGTCAAGATCGCATCGGACTTCTTCAACTCGGCCGAACTGGTGTGCTACCGGGGCCTGATCGGCATGGCCATCCTGTGGCTGCTGGCACGCTCTCAAAAAGTGACGCTGGCCACGCAATACCCCGGCATGCACGCCTGGCGCAGCCTGGTGGGGGTGGCGTCGCTGGGCGCCTGGTTCTACGCCATTGCCCACCTGCCGCTGGCCACGGCCATGACGCTCAACTACATGAGCAGCGTGTGGATCGCCGCCTTCCTGGTCGGCGGCACGCTGCTGGCCTGGCGCCCTTCTGCGGCATCTCCACGGCCCGCCCTGCAAGGGCCGCTGATTCTCACCGTGCTCACCGGATTCGTGGGCGTGGTGCTGATGCTGCGCCCCAGCCTGGACCAGAACCAGGCCTTTGCCGGACTGATCGGGCTGATGTCCGGCCTGACCGCCGCATTTGCCTACATGCAGGTGGTGGCGCTGTCGCGCCTGGGCGAGCCCGAATCGCGCACCGTTTTCTACTTTGCCGTGGGCTCTGCAGTGGCGGGCGGAGGGGCCATGCTGTTTACCGGCGTATCGGACTGGCCGGGCTGGCAGGCGCTGTGGTTGCTGCCCATCGGCGTGCTGGCTGCGGGCGGCCAGTTGTGCATGACCAAGGCTTACGCCAGCGCCAAGACCCAGCGCGGCACGCTGGTGGTGGCCAACCTGCAGTATTCGGGCATCGTGTTTGCCGCCGTCTACAGCGTGCTGCTGTTTGGCGACAAGATCCCGCCCATCGGCTGGTTCGGCATGGCCCTCATCGTAGGCAGCGGCATCGTGGCCACCATCCTGCGCGCGCGGGCTGCGCCCGGGGCACCTGCCGAAGAACACTGACGGATACAAAAACAGATACGGCCACACGAGGACACGCCCCACCGGGATGGCCACAATGGAGCCCCTTTCGACGCACTCCGTCACTTTGCCCATTTTCTGCCGATGACCACCTACACCACGCTCATCTCTGCCCCCGACCTGCAATCCCTGATCGCCAGCGGTGCGCCGCTGATGGTGTTTGACTGCAGCTTCGAACTGATGCAACCCACGGCCGGTGCCCAGCAGTACGTGCAGGCGCACATCCCCGGCGCGGTGTACGCCAACCTTGACAACGACCTCAGCGCCAAACACGGCGCCCCCGGCGCTCACGGCACGCTGACCGCCCAAGAAGCCGACCAGCCGGCATCCGGTGGACGCCACCCCCTGCCCAGCCGCGAGCGTTTTGCCATGTGGCTCTCCAGCGTGGGTTTTGCCAATGGCATGCAGGCCGTGGTGTACGACCGCCAGGGCGCTAACTACTGTGGCCGCCTGTGGTGGATGCTCAAGTGGGCGGGGCATGAAGCCGTGGCCGTGCTCGACGGTGGGCTGCAAGCCTGGCAGGCCGCCGGTGGGGCGGTGAACAGCGGCGAAGAGCCCGCGCACTTCCAGACCAACTTCCAGCTGGGCGCCCCCTTGCGCCAGCTGGCCACGGCCAGCGAGGTGCTTGCGCGCCTGCAGCAGCCCGGCCAGACCGTGATCGACGCCCGTGCAGGTGCCCGCTACCGGGGCGAAGTGGAGCCGCTGGACCCCGTGGCGGGCCACATTCCGGGCGCGCTGAACCGCCCCTTTGCCGAAAACATCGGCGCGGATGGCCGCTTCAAGCCTGCCGACGTGCTGCGCGCTGAATTTGAAGCGCTGCTGGGCGGCCGTGACCCCGCCACCGTGGTGCACCAGTGCGGCAGCGGCGTGAGCGCCGTGCCCAATCTGCTGGGCATGGAGATAGCCGGCCTCGGCCCGACGGCACTGTTTGCCGGCAGCTGGAGCGAGTGGTGTTCAGACCCCACGCGCCCGGTCGAAAAAGGCTGATCCAGCGTCCAGCACGGCAGCGCAGGTTGTAAAAGTGCAAAAAAGATGGTTTTGACGGTGCTATCAAAACCATGAACAGAAGTGGGCAGCCTGGGCCCACTGCCACAGCAGCGGCCATCGCCTGAAATGCCAGCCTGCACCTGATGTGCGTGTAGGGCAAATTCCTACACGGCCCACCGCAGAACCAGACACGCGGCACAGCCAAACCCCGACTTAATTTCTGATTGGGGCGGTTTCACAATCCATTTCAACGGATCACGCAAAACCTGCAATCAGCAGGCAACGCAAGACCCGGTACTGGAAAAAGGAAGCTGCCATGACCAACGAACAAATCCTCGCTGAAATCCGCGAAGCCAACCTCACCTACCTGATGTTGGCCCAAACCCTGATCCGTCAGGACAAGGCCGAAGCCGTGTTCCGCTTGGGCATGAACGAAGAGTCTGCCGACATTCTGGCATCGCTGTCGCCAGCGCAAGTGATGAAACTGGCCTCCCGCAACACGCTTCTTTGCAGCTTCCGCGTGGACGACAACCTGGTGTGGAGCTTGCTCACCAACCACTCGGCCAAGAAGGTGGGCAACGAAGCCACCAACACGCTGCACGCCAACATCCTGATGGCCAGCCGCGTGTCGGAAGTGCTCTGAAGCACTTGCCCGCAGCCCTCTTCCCCCAGTCTCCACCGAAAGCCCGCCATGTCCACCAACGCACCCGCTGCCAAAGCCCCCGCCAAGAGCGTGCTGAACGAATCCAAGCAGATCGAACGCGCGGCCATGCTGATCCAGATGGGCGCCCGCATGCAGGTGCTTGAATCGGAAACCACGCTGTCGTATGAACGGCTGATCCGGCTGTACAAAGAGATCGCGGGCAAATCACCCTCGAAAGGCCAGCTGCCCTTCTCCACCGACTGGTTCCTGACCTGGCAAGAGAACATCCACAGCTCGCTGTTCCTGAACATCTACGAATACCTGTCCAAGGGCGTGGACCTGGATTCGGTGGAGCTGCTGACCAAAGCCTACCGCCTGTACAACGAGCAGGTCGCCACGGCCGAGATCGAACCCCTGCTCTCCTTCACGCGCGCCTGGCGCCTGGTGAAATTTGTGGACGCTGGCATGTTGACGCGCACCAAGTGCAGCCAGTGCAGCGGCCAGTTCGTGACCGAGCTGTATGAGAACCGCCACTTCACCTGCGGCCTGTGCAATCCACCCGCCCGCGCCGGTAAGAGCAAGACGGCTGGCGCACTCATGTTGCACTGAGATGGATATCAAAGCATTAGCTTTTTGCACTACCAAACGGGCGCGCTAGCCTGATTCCCACCCCGACCGAAAAAATGGGCGCTGCACCCGCCAGGGCCGCCGCGCAAGGGCCGCCCCGCCGCGCTGGCGGCGTCCCCCTTCCCGCGCGTAGCGCGAGAGAAGGGGGAAGCGGCGAAGCCGCTCATGGGGATGTCATCTATCTCCCAGCCAGCAGCGCCCGCACGTTTTCATCCATCGGCACGGCATAGTTGTGCGCCGCCACCACGGTGTTGCCCACCGGGTTCACCAGCTTGAGACTGATGTACACCACCGACGTGGAGACCGCATACGTGCCCACCACCACGGCCTGCGCGTTCTGCGACTGGCTCACCTCGCGCACCTCGCGCGACAGCAGCAGCTCACCCTGGTCGCGCTGCATCAGCAGGTTTTCGCGCAGTTTCACCTCGGTCACCTTCAGACCCCGGTGCACCATGCGGCCCGCGATCTGCTCCGAGAAGATACGGCCCAGCCGCGACGATTCAGTGAGCCGGTCCACATTGACCAGCGTGGCCACCAGCACGGGCTGGTTGGCATCCAGCGGTGCGGTCTGCAGCAGCGCATCGGTGGCGCGTTCATTCAGCTCGATGAGGTTGGAGCGCGATATTCCGCCCGCCCGGTCACCGTAGTAGTAGCTGTGCATGGGGTTGGTGGTCTCGCAGCCCTGCAGGCCCGCCAGCGCAAGGGCGGCAGCCGCCCACCAGCTGGCGGCGCGTGCGCCCCGGGGAACTTGTTGCGACGTCCACAGCCCCTTCATGGCGCCACCACCCGCCAGGTCTTGACGGGCGTCATCGGTGCAGGCGCGGGCGGTCGCTCGGGCTGATACAGCACCGCGTCGGCCCCCTCGATGTAATACAGATCGGCCGTGCCGGCCAGGTACCGGTCGCGCGACTTGAGCGTGGACGTGATCAGCACCTCGGTGCGCGTGGGTCCACCTGCGGCGGCGCCCTGGGTGTAGAGCTGGGCCATGTCCAACGCCACCCCCGCCCCCACGCCCAGGGCCGTGGCCACACCCGGCAACAGGGTGCGGTCGGAATAGTGCACCGCCCAGTCGCGCCATACGCCCACGCCAGTGCCGATGATGGTGCCGGCCATGGGCACGGGCAGGCCGCGCGGTGAGCCGGACCCGTGCTGCACCAGTTGCGTCTGCACCTCCAGCTCCACCGCCGTGGGCACCGTGGACACCGCCACGCCCCGGTTCAGCAGGTGCACCTTGAGCAGCTTGAGAAAGCTCTGGTTGAAACTGGAGTTGTCCGCCACCGTGACGTACAGCGGGTATTCGCCCTCGGGCCAGGATGCGATTTTTTCGGCCACGCGCCCGGCCACATCGCCCGCCAGCACATCCCAGTGGTGCACGGCGCGGGCTTTCTTCTGGCCGGTGGCGGGGTAGTTGTCGGCACGCGGCACGTCCAGCGTGCCGCAGCCGACCAGCAGCGCTGCGCACAGCAAGGCTGCTGCGGCGGCCGGAATGCGGTGAAGGAAGGATGGCATGTGGGCCATGGTACTGGCGCTCGCCTGCGGCAATCGGCGCAAAAAGGCCGTTTTTCCCGGCCAAAGCGGCCGTTTCAGCCCTTGGAGCCGCCCGCACGAACCTTCACAATCAACCTATTCATACCAACCCTCCGTGAAGACCATGCTCACCACAACCCGCACCCACCGCCTCGCGTCCTTGATGACCCTCACTGCGGCTCTGGCGGGCTGCGGCGGCGCCACGGACAAGGACAACAACACGACCGCCCCACCGCCACCCGCGAGCGCGCCCGTCACGCTGCATTTCGTGCAGCCCACCGAGAACGTGCTCGAACCCGGCGCATCTGAGCCGCTGGCGGCCGACGTTACCGTCAACGGCGGCGCAGCCCCCAACGGCACGGTGGTCACCTTTACCGTCAACCCCTCCGCAGCCGCCACCTTCTCCCCCGTGGCGCCCACCACCGTGGCCAGCGTGGCCAGCACCACGCTCACCGTGAGCAGCCTGCCGCCCAGCGCCACCTTCCAGGTCAGCGCCACGGCCACCAGCAGCGCCAACACGGCGGGCGACAGCCTCACGTACTACGTGCGCCCCACCCACAAAAACCTGCAGGTGCTGGTGCCCGCGTATTTCAGCGCCAGCGGCACCTCATCGCCCTGGGCCACCCTCACCAGCGGCGCAGCCAGCTACCCGGACGTGCAGATCACCGCCGTGGCCAGTGCCAGCGACGGCGTGCTGACCGCGGACTCCGAGGTTGACGACGACCTGCTCACGGCCATCAAAGACTTCAAGGCCGTGGCGGGCACCACCAACAAAGTCGTCGCCTACGTGGCCACCTCGGGCAGCGGCGGGGCGCGCTCGGTGGCTGACGTAAAGGCCACCATCGACAACTACATCCGCCTCTACCCCGACCAGCTCGACGGCTTCTTCCTGGACGGCATGGCCACCGACAGCGCACGGCTGGCGTACTTTCAGGACGTCTACAACTACGCCAAGGCCCGGGCCTCGGGCATGAGCAAAGGCGCCACGCCGCCCAACGCGCCCACCGTGATCGGCAACCCAGGCACCTACCCCGTAGCGGCCTATGCGGGCGTGGCCGACACGCTGGTCACCTACGCAGGCAATGCCGCCGCCTACCAGGCCACAGACCCCCAGCCCGCCAGCACCTGGGTCTACGCCAAGGACAACACCGCCCAGGCCATGTTGGTCCACACCGCCAGCACCTGCACCGACATGCAGGCCGCCGTGAAGCACGCCCACCGCCCCCGCCTGAACACCGGCATGGTCTATGCCACCAACCTGGCCATCGGCGCCTCGTGGTCGTCACTGCCCACCTACTGGCAGCAACTGCTGGGCACGGTGGATGCACTCAACAAGAAGCGCCCGCTGCCGCTGTGCTGATGCCACCGGGCAGGGCGCCGATCCCTGCCACACAGGCACCGCTGGCGGGTCGCCGGGCAAACCACCCGCCAGAGCTTCCGAACCGCCACATCCCCCCGCCGACACGCTGCATGTCAGCCCGACCTACAACCCAGCAGGCCCGAGTCCCATCACAATCCGCGCATGATGACCGAGCCCACCCCTGCATCCCCGCCCGCCCCCGCTGCCGAGCCCCCACAGCCAGACAGCCCCGCCGCTGACGCAGCCCCGACTTTGCCCCCCTACGCGCCTGCGGCGGACAGCCCCGCACCAGTGGCCCAAATGGCCCAAGCGGACGAAGCGGCCCCACCGCCTGCGCAACCACCAAGCGGCGCGCCCGCAGCCACCGCATCCCTCCCCGGCCCGCTCATGCTCCACATGCCCGTGGACGTGCGCAACCTCTCGCTCGCGCTGCTGGCGCTGTTTGCCAGCGTGGCCCTGCTGCACTGGGCCAGCGCGGTGTTCATCCCCATCATGCTCAGCCTGCTGCTCACCACGGCGCTGCGGCCCGTGGTGGAAGTCTTGCGGCGCTGCTACGTGCCCCGCTGGCTGGGGGCCGGTGTGCTGTTAATCGCCATCGTTCTGGGCCTGGCCAGCGCCGCCTGGTCGCTGAGCGACGGCGCCGCACAACTGGTGGACTCGCTGCCCGTGGCCGCCAAGAAGGTGCGCGACAGCCTCAAGGCGCGCACCGGCGCCAGCAGCCCGCTCGACACCATGCAAAAGGCCGCCACGCAGATCGAACAGGCCGCCAACGAAAACAGCGCCACCGCCAGCCCACCCCGGCGCGGCGTGCAGCGCGTGGTGGTAGAGCGCCCGCCCTTCAACATCCGCGACTACCTGTGGAGCGGCACCATGGGGCTCATGTCCGCCCTGGGGCAGCTCACGGTGGTGGTGTTCCTTACCTACTTTGCGCTGGCCTCGGGCAACCTGTTTCGCAACAAGCTGCTGCGCATCGCGGGCACCAGCCTGGAGCGGCGCAAGGTCACCATCCACGTGCTGGAAGACATCACCAACCAGATCCAGCGCTACCTGATGGTGCAGGTGTTCACCAGCGTGCTGGTGGGCGTGGCCACCGGCCTTGCCTACTGGGCCCTGGGCCTGGAGAACGCCGCCGTGTGGGGTGTGGCGGCCGGAGTGCTCAACCTCGCGCCCTACATCGGCTCGGCCCTGGTCACCGGCGCATCGGCCCTGGTGGCCTTCCTGCAGTTCGGCACCCTGGACATGGCCCTGGCCATCGGCGGTGCATCGCTGGTCATCCACACCCTGGTGGGCAACCTGCTCACCCCCTGGCTCACCAGCCGCACCAGCAGCATGAGCCCCGTGGCCGTGTTCGTCAGCGTGCTCGCCTGGGGCTGGCTGTGGGGCCTGTGGGGCCTGCTGCTGGGCATCCCGGTGATGATGGCCGTGAAGGCCGTGTGCGACCGGGTCGAAGACCTGAAGGCCGTGGGCGAATTGCTGGGGGATTGATACACGGCATCTGCTGCAAACCGGCAGATGCCTCCCCCGCCACGCTGCGGGGCGATGCCATCTCAGCCCCCACCTCACCCACCCCATCCATATCACTCGCCATCACGGCGCACCGGCGTGGCCCAGGAGGTCAAGGCGGCCTCAAAGATTGTTTCCAATACTGGAACAGTTAGTTCGCGACCAGGTAGTTTTTCCGTGAACACCATCGGCGTACAGTTCATCCCATCGATGAGCCGAACCCGCAAGGCGACTCACCGAACCCGGTTCAGGAATGGTTTTTGACCCGGCTTTTTTGAGACGCTTTTTAACCTTCAAGGATTTTCATCATGAACAAGACCGCCCGTTTCCTCTCCGTCGCTGCTGTTGCCGCTTTCGCTTCTTTTGGCGCCCAGGCTGACGAAGCCGACAGCTCGCAATTTGCCCTGAAGTTCGAAACGAACCGCACCCGCGCTGAAGTGGCCGCTGAAGCCGCAACCGTCGCCCAGACCCGCAGCCAAGAACCTGCTGGTTCGCGTGTGGTGACCTACACCTCCACCGCTGACCGCGCTGCCGTGCGTGCCCAGGCAGCAGAAGCCCTGCGCACCGGCCAGATCCCCCACGGCGAATTCAGCGCCATGTAATTGGTAGACCAACTGCTTGAGTTTGGTTGAAGCAGTTGCGGGACTTCCCATGGCGGTGGCACTTTGCATTTGCGGGTGGCGCTGCCATGGGGAGTGTTAACTGAACCGCAGGGGCGGGCAGGCAGATCGGGCTCCCTTCGGGAGCCCTTTTTGTTATGGGTGCCTGCGATCAAAACAGGCCGCGATGCGCAGGTTCGAATCGCGCTGCGCTGTCCGCCACTCAGCCGGTATTACGCAACCCCGCAGCAATCCCATTAATGGAAATGTGAATCCCCGTCTGCACCCGCTCATCCCCCTGCCCCGCGCGCCAGCGGCGCACCAGTTCGACCTGCAGGTGGTGCAGCGGGTCGATGTACGGGAAGCGGTGCTTGATGGAGCGGGCGAGGGCCGTGTTGTGCGTGAGGCGCTGTTTGTCGCCGGTGATGCGGGTGAGGGCCTCGGCCGTGCGGTGCCATTCGGCTTCGATGCTGGTGAACACCTTTTTGCGCAGGCGGGCGTCGGTGACGAGTTCGCTGTAGCGTGAGGCCAGGGCCAGGTCGCTTTTGGCCAGCACCATGTCCATGTTGGACAGCAGGGTGCGGAAGAACGGCCATTGGCGGTACATCTTTTGCAGAAGGGCGAGCTGGGCTTTGGGGTCTTTGCCCTCCACGTTCACAAACGCATCGACGGCCGAGCCAAAGCCGTACCAGCCGGGCAGCGTGAGGCGGCATTGGCCCCAGCTGAAGCCCCAGGGGATGGCGCGCAGGTCTTCGATCTTCTGGCTGGCCTTGCGGCTGGCGGGGCGGGAGCCGATGTTGAGTTCGGCGATTTCGCGGATGGGGGTGGAGTTGAAGAAATACTCGGTGAAGCCCGGGGTTTCGTACACCAGCGCGCGGTAGCTGCCCATGCTGGCCAGCGAGAGCTGCGCAGCGGCATCCAGAAAGGCCTTGGTGGCGGGCTTGGTGGGCTGCAGCAGGGTGGCTTCGAGCGTGGCGGCCACCAGGGTTTCGAGGTTGCGGCGGCCGATCTCGGGGTTGGCGTATTTGGAGGCGATGACTTCGCCCTGCTCGGTCAGGCGGATCTGGCCGCGCACGGTGCCGGGGGGTTGCGCCAGGATGGCCTGGTAGCTGGGGCCGCCGCCCCGGCCCACGGTGCCGCCCCGGCCGTGGAACATGCGCAGCTGGATGCCATGGCTGGTGGCGAGTTCGTCGAAGAGTTCGACCAGAGCGATCTCGGCGCGGTACAGCTCCCAGTTGCTGGTGAAGATGCCGCCGTCTTTGTTGCTGTCGCTGTAGCCGAGCATGATGTCCTGCTCGCCACCGCTGCGCTGCACCAGGGCAGCCACGCCGGGCAGTGCGTAGAACTCGCGCATGATGGGCGCGGCATTGCGCAGGTCTTCAATGGTTTCGAACAGCGGCACCACGATGAGGTGGTTCTTGGACTCGGTGTCCAAGGTTCCATTCATCAGGCCCACTTCCTTTTGCAGCAGCAGCACTTCGAGCAGGTCGCTCACGGTTTCGGTGTGGCTGATGATGTAGTGGCGGATGGCTTCGTGGCCGAAGCGCTCGCGCATGACGCGGGCGGTTTCGAAGATGGCCAGCTCGCCCTTGGCATGGGCAGAGTATTCTGCACCCACCACGCGCAGGGGGCGGGCGTCGTTCAGCAGCTTGATCAACAGGGCACGCTTGGCGGCCTCTTGCAGGCTGGCGTAGTTGGGCTCAATGCGCGCCTTGGCCAGCAGCTCGGCCACCACTTCTTCGTGTTTGTCAGAGCTTTGGCGCAAATCCACCGTGGCCAGGTGAAAGCCGAACACCTGCACGGCGCGGATCAGCGGGTGCAGGCGCTCTGCGGCCAGGGCTTCGCCATGGTGCGACTTCAATGAAGCCTCGATCACGCGCAGGTCGGCCAGGAACTCCTCGGCACTGGCATAGGCGTTCTGCGGCGCCACGGCATGGCGCGCGGCTTCGCCACCGGTCAGATCCTTGAGCGATGCGGCAAGGCGCGCATAGATGCCAGTCAGCGCACGGCGGTAGGGCTCGTCCACGCGGTGTTCGTTGGTGTCGGGCGAGCGCTGGGCCAGGGCCTCCATCTCGGCGGACACCTGCACCAAGCGGGCCGACAGCGACAGCTCGCCGCCCAGGTAATGCACCTCGGTCAGGTAGTGGCGCAAGGCCACCTCGGCCTGGCGGCCCAGGGCGTATTGCAGGGTTTGCGCAGTGACGTTGGGGTTGCCGTCGCGGTCGCCGCCGATCCACTGGCCCATGCGCAGAAAGCTGTGCACGGGGTACTGGCCCAGCTCGGCCTCCAGGTCCGCATAGATCTTGGGGATTTCGCGCAGGAAGGTGGCTTCGTAATACGACAGCGCGTTCTCGATCTCGTCGGCCACGGTGAGCTTGCTGTAGCGCAAGAGGCGCGTTTGCCACAGCTGGGCCACGCGGGCGCGCAGCAGGGCTTCGTTGGCGGCCAGCTCGCGGGGGGTGAGCGCGTCTTTGGCGCTGTTGTAGAGCTGGGCGCGCACCTGGATGTCGTCGCGCGTGGCCAGCAGTTGGGCGATGTCGCGTTCGGCATCCAGAATGCTCTTGCGCTGCACCTCGGTGGGGTGGGCGGTGAGCACGGGGGCCACGTAGCTGCCCGCCAACGTCTGTGAAATCGTCTTGGGCGCAATGCCGGCCCAACGCAGGCGCGACAGGGCGACTTCGATGCTGCCCTCTTGCGTGTCGCCCGCGCGTTCGTGCACGGCGCGGCGGCGGATGTGGTGGCGGTCTTCGGCCAGGTTGGCCAGGTGGCTGAAGTAGGTGAAGGCGCGGATCACGCTCACCGTCTGGTCGCCCGACAGGGACTTGAGCAGCTTCTTGAGCGCGCGATCGGCCTCCTGGTCGGCGTCGCGGCGGAAGGCCACCGAGAGCTTGCGCACCTGCTCGACCAATTCATAGGCGGCCACGCCCTCCTGGTCCCGGATCACATCGCCCAGAATACGGCCAAGCAGGCGGATGTCGTCAATCAGGGGCTGGTCCTTGTCGGATCGTTTCATGGTGCGTGGGTCTCCGGAGGTGGGTAGGTGACCTGGCGCCGCCTGCCCCCGCGTCCCCCCGGGGCGCACCGGCCCCAGTGCGGGCGCATGCTAGCATCGCCCGCCCCTGAATGATTACAAACAGGTTACGAACTTGAGCCTCGCCCATTCCCCCCTTTCCATCGTCATTGCCACCCGAGAGAGCCGCCTGGCGCTGTGGCAGGCCGAGCATGTACAGACTCTTTTGCGCGCACGGGGCCACACGGTGGAGCTGCTGGGCATGACCACCAAGGGCGACCAGATCCTGGACCGCTCGCTCAGCAAGGTGGGCGGCAAGGGTCTGTTTGTGAAAGAGCTGGAGGTGGCGCTGGAAGAAGGCCGCGCGCACATTGCCGTGCATTCGCTCAAGGACGTGCCCATGGAGCTGCCCGAGGGTTTTGCCCTGGCCTGCGTGATGGAGCGCGAAGACCCGCGCGATGCGTTTGTGTCACCCAACTACCCGAACATTGACGCCCTGCCCCAGGGCGCGGTGGTGGGCACCTCCAGCCTGCGCCGCCAGGTGCTTCTGCAGGCCCTGCGGCCTGACCTCAAGATCGAACCCCTGCGTGGCAACCTCGACACCCGCCTGCGCAAGCTGGACGAAGGCCAGTACGACGCCATCGTGCTGGCGGCTGCAGGCTTGAAGCGCCTGGGGCTCGAATCCCGCATCCGCGCCACGTTTGCGCCCACGGCCATGCTGCCCGCAGCGGGCCAGGGTGCCTTGGGCATTGAAGTGCGCAGCGACCGGCAAGACCTGATCGCAGCACTGGCCCCGCTGGCCCACCAGCCCACCTGGCTGACCGTGGCCGCAGAGCGCGCCGTGAGCCGCGCCATGGGCGGCAGCTGCTCCATGCCGCTGGCAGCGCACGGCACGTTCACCGATGGCGTGCTGCAGCTCGACGCCGCCTGGGGCGACGTGGACGCGCAGGCCCCCCTGGTGCGCGCAGCGGCCAGCGCCGCCGTTTCCACGCTGGCGCAGGCCGAAGCGCTGGGCGACGCGATTGCGCAGCGCCTGCGTGCCGGTGGCGCACGGGGCGCAGAACCGCTGGTTTGAACGCGCATGCCATGCCCCGGGTGATCGTCACGCGGCCCGCCCGCGAGGCCGCGCACTGGGTACAGCTGCTGGGCGCGCGCGGTGTGCATGCCGTGGCCCTGCCGCTCATCGCCATCGGCCCCTGCCGTGATGCGGCAGCAGAGCAAGCACTCACCCAGGCCCACGCCCGGCTTGCGCAGTACCGGGCCCTGATGTTTGTCAGTGGCAATGCGGTGTTTCATTTTTTTGAGCCAAATAAGGCCCTAGCGCTTGATGAACAATCGCTAGCAGCTATCAAAACAAGAGCGTGGGCACCTGGACCGGGCACGGCGCGTGCGCTGGAGCAGGCCGGTGTGCCGCCTGGCTGCATCGACGGCCCCGCAGCGGATGCGCCCCAGTTCGACTCGGAAGCGCTGTGGCAGCAGGTCTCTGCGCAGATCCGGCCCGGCGACCGCGTGCTGATCGTGCGCGGGAGGTCCAACGGGGTCCACGAATCCGCCCAGGGCAGCGGCCGCGACTGGCTGGCGCGCCAGATCGAGGCGGCGGGCGGCACGGTGGAGTTTGTGGTGGCCTACCAACGCGGCGCACCGCATTTTTCAGCGCGCGAGGTGGCGCTGGCGCAACAGGCGGCGTGCGATGGCTCCATCTGGCTGCTGAGCAGCTCTGAAGCCGTAGCCCATCTGGCCGAAGCCCTGCCCGGCCAGCACTGGGGCGCCGCGCACGCACTGGCCACCCACCCGCGCATCGCCGAAGCGGCCCGCGCAGCGGGCTTTGGCACCGTGCGGGAATGCCGTCCGGCGCTGGAGGATGTGGTGGCCTCGATAGAATCGGCCGCATGAGTTCCGCGCCCCCCAACGATCTGCCCCCCGCACCCACCGCAGCGCCCATGGCGGCACCTGTCGCGGCACCCGTGGGCGCACCGGCCGTGGGCCCGGCAGCCTCGCCCGCCCCTCCAGCACCCACCCCGGGCCGGGGTGGCGCCGTCACGCTGCTGCTGGGCGCGGTGGCCGCTGCCGCGCTGGTCAGCAGCGGCATGCTGTGGCAAAAACTCAGCGCCATTCAAGAGCAACTGGCCCGTCAGTCCGCAGACTCGGGCGCGCAGGCCATCGAGGCCCGCACCATGGCCCGCCAGGCCGAAGAACTGGTGCGCGAGACGGCCGCCCGCCTGTCGGTGGCCGAAGCGCGGGTGAGCGAAGTGGCGCTGCAACGCAGCCAGCTTGAAGAATTGATGCAAAGCCTGTCGCGCTCGCGCGACGAGAACCTGGTGGTGGACATCGAATCCGCCATCCGCCTGGCGCAGCAACAGGCGCAGCTCACCGGCAGCCTGGAACCCCTGGTGGCCGCGCTCAAAAGCGCCAACCAGCGCATCGAACGCGCCGCCCAGCCCCGCCTGGCGCCCGTGCAGCGCGCCATTGGCCGCGACCTGGACCGCCTGACCCGCGCCACCGTGACCGACACCGCCGGCCTGCTGGCCCGCCTGGACGACCTGGTGCGCCAGGTGGACGAGCTGCCCGTGCTGAACGCCGTGGCCCAGGCGGCCGCCACACGCCGCCTGGCAGCCACACCCGCTCCCACAAACACGCCACCGCTCAACCAGGGCGACCTGGCCTGGTGGCAGGCAGCCTTGCAGCGCAGCTGGGAAGTGGTGCGCGACGAGGCCCGGGGCCTGGTGCGCGTGAGCCGCATCGACCAGCCCGAGGCCATCTTGCTGGCGCCCGAGCAGACCTTCTTCCTGCGCGAGAACCTCAAGCTCAAGCTGCTCAATGCCCGCCTGGGCGTGCTGGCGCGCCAGTTCGAATCGGCCCGCGCCGACCTGGCCGCCGCCAACGCTGCACTCAACAAGTATTTCGACCCGGCTTCGCGCCGCACGCAGAACGCAGCCAGCACGCTGCAGACCGCCCAGGCCAGCATGAAAGCGGCCGAGCAGCCGCGCCTGGACGAAACGCTCTCTGCGCTGGCAACAGCTGCAGCCGGCCGGTAAGGGAGCGGTACGCATGCGTGCAGCACTCTGGCTTTTGGCGTTGTTTGGCGTGGCGGTGGCCGCCGCGCTGTTTGCGGGCAACAACCAGGGCACCGTCACCCTGTATTGGCCGCCCTACCGCATCGACCTGTCGCTGAACCTGGTCGTGCTGTTGCTGGTGGGCGGATTTGTCACCGTGTACGCCGCGCTGCGCGCCCTGGCGGCGCTGCTGGAACTGCCCCACCAGGCCCGGCGCTGGCGCGTGCAGCAAAAGGAGCGCGCCATGCACGCTGCCTTGCTGGACGCCCTGACGCACATGCTGGGCGGGCGTTTCATCCGCTCGCGCAAGGCCGCGGTGGCTGCGCTGTCGCAAGAAAACGCGCTGGCCACCGCTGGCGAGGCCGTGCCCCACGGCCGCCAGTTGCGCGCCCTGGCCCACATGATTGCGGCCGAGGCCTCGCACGCGCTGCAAGATAGCGCCACGCGCGAAAGCCATCTGCAGGACGCCCTGCAAGAGGCACCGCTGCGCGGCAGCGTGAACGAGCAGGAAATGCGCGAGGGCGCCCAGATGCGTGCCGCCCGCTGGTCGCTGGACGACCGCGATGCCAACGCTGCGCTCGACCGCCTGGCCGCCCTGCCGCAAGGTGCCGCCCGGCGCACGCTGTCGCTGCGCATCAAGCTCAAGGCCACGCGCCTGGCACGCCAGACACAGGAGGCGCTGGACACCGCACGCCTGCTGGGCAAGCACCGCGCCTTCTCGCCCGCTGCGGCCCAGAGCATCGTGCGGGGCCTGGCCATTGAACTCATCAACAGCGCACACGACACCGCGCAGCTGCAGCAGACCTGGATGTCGCTGGAATCGTCCGAGCGCAGCATGCCCGAGCTGGCCATCCACGCCGCACAGCGGCTGGCAGCCCTGGGCGGTGACGCGACGCAGGTACGCGCCTGGCTGCTGCCCGTGTGGGACCGCATGGTGGACCTGCCCGACGCGCTGGCCGAACACCATGCGCTGAAGCTTGTGCGCGCACTCGAAGCCGGGCTGGACGACCTCGACGCCCCCTGGCTGGCGCGCATCGAATCGGCCTACCAGGGAAATCCCCGCGACGCCCGCCTGCAGTACCTGGCGGGCATGGCCTGCCTCAAGCGCCAGCTGTGGGGCAAGGCCCAGCAGTTGCTCACACAGGCGGCGCAGCAACTGGGCGACACCAGCCTGCGGGCCAGCGCCTGGCGCCACCTGGCCGAGCTGGCAGAAAAACGCGGCGACGACAGCGCCGCTGCCGAGGCCTGGAAGAAGGCCGCGCTCGGCCGGTAAACGGCCTTCTTTGCAAGGCTGCGCCTTCCAGGCGCAGCCCTTTGCGTAAAAAATCCCGGGCCGCAGCGCTCTGGGCCGCACCGAACCAGGGCATCCCTGGTGAATCCGCCGCCCTCACACCCCATCGGATACACGCTGGTGCAGCGTGCACAGCATTGGGGAACTTTGAGCGCTCAGGCCTTATCAATTCATTTTTTTTGAATTGAAGCATCAATCTGCCTGAAGCCGAATGCGGCAACGGCTTCCTACACTGCCCCATCGCTTGACGCATGTCAGCCCCAAACGGGCTGGCGACCCCGCCCGGCGCTCCGTCCAACAGCCCCACGTTTCCTCTCTTCATGACTGCTTCAGCCACCGCCACCCGCACCGCTGCCGACGCACCGCCTCGCCGCTATACGCGCACCGCCATGCTTTTGCACTGGGTGCTGGGCCTGGCACTGATTGGCCTGTTTGGCGTGGGCATTTACATGACCGGGCTGCCGTTCTCGCCGCAGCGGCTCAAGCTCTACAACTGGCACAAGTGGGCGGGGGTCACCATCCTCGTGCTGTCGGTGCTGCGCCTGCTGTGGCGCGCCACGCACCGCCCTCCCGCGCTGCCGCCAGCCATCGAAAACGCCATGCCGGGCTGGCAAAAGCTGGCGCACCACGCCACGCACGGGCTGCTGTACACGCTGTTTTTCGCCGTGCCGTTGATTGGCTGGGCCTACAGCTCGGCAGCAGGCTTTCCCATCGTGTTTCTGGGCCTGTGCCAGTTGCCCGACTTCGTGCCCGTGAGCAAGGAGCTGGCCGAGGCGATCAAACCCTGGCACCAATACACCGCCTTTGCGATGGCGGGCCTGGTGGTGCTGCACATCGCAGGCGCGCTCAAGCACCAGATCGTGGACCGCGATGGGCTCATCGCCCGCATGCTGCCGGGCAGATGAAACACCCCTGAGTCGCCTGCATGGCGGGGCAACGCACCGCCCTCCAGATCATGGATCTGGCTTTCACTTTCTGTCTTTTGAACGGAGTTTTTTGCATGAACCCGTCTTCCCTACTGTCTCGCACCCTCCTGGTGGCCGCCGTAGCCTTGAGCGCCCAGGCCGCACTGGCCCAGCAGCAGCTGGTCCCCGCCCAGAGCGAGGTGCAGTTCACCGCGCGCCAGATGGGCGTGCCGCTGGATGGCCACTTCAAGAAGTTCAGCGCCCAGGTGGCGTTTGACCCGGCCAAGCTGGCCACCAGCAAGATCGCCTTCACGGTAGACACCGGCAGCGCCACGCTGGGCTCGCGCGAGACCGATGCCGAGCTGCCCAAGCCCACCTGGTTCAACGTGCCCAAGTTCCCGCAGGCACAGTTCGAATCCACTGCCATCAAGGCGCTGGGCGGCGGCAAGTTTGAGGTGGCGGGCAAGCTCACCATCAAGGGCACCGCGCAGAACGTAGTGGTGCCCGTAGCGCTCACACAAAGCGGCCCCACCACTACAGCCACCGGCACGCTGCCCATCAAGCGGCTGGCTTTCAAGATTGGCGAAAACGAGTGGGCCGACACCTCGATGGTGGCCGACGACGTGACCGTGAAGTTCAAGCTCGCACTGACAGGCGTGAACAAGCTTTGACCGGTTGCCAATAGCAGCCCCGCCCCTTTCACCCCACTTTCCCCTGGTTCGTTTCGTAGTTCCTCTTTTCAAGGAGTCTTTTCCATGCGCAAGTCCCTCTTCTCCCTGCTCGCCGTGGCCGCTGCCACTGCCATGACCGCCGGTGCCGCCCAGGCCGCCAACTACGCCATCGACCCCACGCACACCTTCGTGACGTTCGAGATAGGTCACTTCGGCGCATCCACCAACCGTGGCCGCTTCGACAAGAAGCAAGGCACTGTGGAATTTGACCGCGCCGCCAAAACCGGCAAGGTGGACATCACCATCGACACCACCTCGGTGAACACCGGCACGCCTCCCTTTGACAAGCACCTGCAAAGCGCCGATCTGTTCGACGCCGCCAAGCACCCCACGATCAAGTTCGTGTCCGACAAGTTCAGCTTCAACGGCGACAAGGTCAGCGAAGTGACCGGCCAGCTCACGCTGCTGGGCAAGACCGCGCCCGTCACCCTGAAGGCCACGCAGTTCAACTGCTACGACAGCCCCATGCTCAAGCGCGAAGTGTGCGGCGGCGACTTTGAAACGACCATCGACCGCACCCAGTGGGGCATGAACTACGGCGTGGAATGGGGCTTCCCCAAGAACGTGCGCCTGGTGGTGCAGATTGAAGCTGTGAAGCAGTAATCCACCATCGGCAGGCGCGCGGGCTGCTCGCCCCGGACGGGCGGCGGCTGCGCGCCAAACCCACGGGCCACCCCTGCGTTCACGCAGCGGGTGGCTTTTTCATGCACGCGCACTTCGCCGGGCGTGTCAGGCAGCGTCCAGCGTGGCATCCAGGTTCCAGCCTTGCGGCTGCCAGGCCCACACCACATCAGGCCCAAGCGCACGCAGGAAGGTGACGTCGTGCGACGCCACGGCCAGCGCGCCCGTGAAGGCTTGCAAGGCAGACTGCAGCGCTTCGATGGCATCCACATCGAGATGGTTGGTGGGCTCATCGAGCAGCAGCATTTGCGCGGGCTCGCCCGACCACAGGGCGCATGCCAGGGCGGCCTTGATGCGCTCTCCACCGCTGAGCACGCCCGCAGGCCGCTGCACTTTGTCCGCACCCAAGCCCAGCTGGGCCAGGTGCATGCGCAGCGCCGCTTCGGGCAGGGGCGTGCCGAGCGCCTGCAGGCGCGCCAGCACACCGTGCTGGGGTGGAAGCAGGTCGGCGTTGTGCTGGTCCAGCCAGGCGGCCCGCACACCCCGCAACACCCGCCCCGCAGTGGCCAACGCAGGGTTGGCAATGGTGCGCAGCAGGCTGCTTTTGCCGCAGCCGTTGGGCCCGGTGATGGCGATGCGGATGGGCCCACTCCAGACTCCATGGAGCGGAGGAAAGCCGGGCGACGCATGCGGCACATGCACCTGCTCGAACGCCAGCACCTGCTTGCCCGCAGGCACGGCGCTTTGGGGCAGCACCAGCGCCGTATCGCCCCCCGCAGGAACACGCTGAGCGGCCTCGCGCACCGCATCGTTCAGCCGCAGGCGCTCCTGCTGTTGCCGCTCGTGCTCGCGACCCGCGTGGGCCTGGGCGTTGTTCTTCTTGCGGTCCAGCAGGACGGAGGCCTGGTTGGCAGTGCGGCCGGCCTCGCGCCCCCGCGCGGCGCGGCTCTGCTGGGCATCGTGCTCGCGCTGCAGCGCCCGCATGCCCCGCTCGCGCTCGGTGCGCGCGTGATCGAGCGCGGCCTGGGCGGCAGCAGCCTCGGCCTGGCGCTGTGCCTGGTACACGGACCAGTTTCCGCCGTAGCGCTGCAGCCCCGCTGCAGACAACGCAACCATGTTGTTCGCCATGCCCAGCAATTCGCGGTCGTGGCTGGCCACCAGCACGCCACCGCGCCACTGCGCCAGCGACTCCATCAACCAGCGCCGACCCGGACGGTCCAGGTGGTTGGTGGGCTCATCCAGCACCAGCAGATCGGCGCCCGACAGAAATGCCCCCGCCAGCGCCACGCGCATGCGCTCGCCACCGCTAAGGTGCTGCGCCGCGTGTCCCGGCGGCAGGTGGCCCAACCCCAGCGCGTGCAGTGCCTGCTGCCAGTGCGAGGGCAGGTCCCACCGCCCGTCAGCCAAAAGCAGATCGTCGGGCGTGCCCCTGCCCGCTTCCAGTCGGTCGAGTGCACCCAGAACCGGGCCCAGGCCCGCAATATCGGCGACAGTGGCCGAAGGTGCTGCACCGACCTCCTGCGCCACCGCGTGCAGGGACGGGCTGCCCGCCACCACACCGCTTGCAGGCTGCAGCACGCGCTGCGCAAGCTGCAAGAAAACACTTTTGCCAACGCCGTTGGCGCCCACCAAGCCGATCACGCCTTGGCCCAGGGCCACATTCAGCGGGCGTGCCCACAGTGCCTGCCCGTCAGGCAAGCTGAATGTAACGTCGTGGAACTGAAGGACAACGGGACCCGCAGACGAAGCCGCACTGCGGGGCGCGGCAATAGAGGGCCGAGGAGGGAAGGCAGCCGTCGAGGCTGCGGCAGCGCTGCGGCTGCGATGGGCGGAATCGCCCGCCGTTGAAGGTGTCGCCATGCAAAAGCACTCCAGACAAGACATACAACCGCCTGGCCCGGCAAAGGGCAAGCAGGAAGGAAAGGCTTGGGGGGGCTTACAGGCGCATCGGACGAATACCTCAGGGGCAAAGAAGGACGACTGCGGAATGTACCGCAATCCCGGCCCTCAAAAATTAACTTAACGTAAATCAATTACGAATAGTAGAATCGCAAAACCGATTTGAGGAGACTCTGCATGAACGCCATCCTGAAACCTGATCTGGCCACCCTGCCCCCGCCCGCGCCCATCCAGCAACTGCACCACTACGCCTACAAGGCGCGTGACGCTGAAGAAACGCGCCAGTTCTATGAGGACATCCTGGGCCTGCCGCTGTACCACATCATCCAGAGCGACTACGTGCCGAGCACGGGCGAATACTGCCCCTACACGCACTTCTTCTTCCGCCTCAAGGACGGCTCGTTCATCGCCTTCTTCGACCTGGGCGACGACGTGAAGGCAGAGCCTTCGCCCAACACGCCGCTGTGGGTCAACCACATTGCCTTTCGGGTGGACACGGTACAGGAGCTGGAGAACACCAAGAAGCGCCTGGAAGCCCACGGCATCGAGGTGCTGGGCGTAACGGACCACCACATCTTCCACAGCATCTATTTCTTTGACCCCAACGGCATCCGCCTGGAGCTGTCGGCCCAACTGGCCGACGAAGAGCAGATGGCCAAGGACAGCACCGTGGCCCACGCCCGCCTGAACGAGTGGACGGCGCGCAAGGAGCAGTGGCGCAAGGAGCGCGCTGAAGGCAAGGCGGTGGAACCGCTCAAGCCGCAGCAGAACGACCGGCCGGAGTTCGTCAAAGGCTGACAAGCTTTTGGCGCCGCCACGTTGCACACCCAACGTGCAACGTGGCGTCAGCGATAAAAATACAGATAAAAATAGCCTCCAGCGCTTTACCAACAAGCGCTAACAGCTATTTATTTGGTAGCAAAATTCCACCAACCACTCCAGCGGTAGCAATCAGCCTTCCTGAGGCTGTTGCTGCTGCGCCCGCATGATCTGGTGGCGCTGCCAGTAGGCCCCCACCACGGCGTTGAACTGGTCCTTTTCCTTGGTGAGGCCGGGCAGCTTGATCTTGCTGGTCTTGGCGCCCAGGCCCAGGGCGTTCTTTTCGGGGTGCGTTACGACCAGTGCATTGCCGAAGCTGCTTTCCTTGAATTCCAGCGCCTTGATGGCGTCCCAGAACACCGTGGTCTCGTTGGCCGAGGTGCGGATGCCGTCGATGCTGACCTCCACCGTGTTCTCCCCCTTGAGCGCAAACACCACGGGTGGAAAGTAGCGCAGCACCAGCGCGCGCTCTTCGTCGGTGGCGGGCTCGTAGCGGTAGGCCAGGCTTCGTTCATGGTCTTGCGCAAACTGCTGTTCGTAGTCACTCCACAGGCGCTGCTCGATCGCGTCCGCCGTCAATATCTCCTGCACCCAGGTGGCAGCGGGCGCGCGCACGGCGATGGCGCCGTAGTCCTGCTCTTTCAGCGCCATGCCCACGTTGCGCAGGCGCTCGGGCATGGCGGGGTGCGAGTCAAAGGGGTGGGGCACGTTGGCCGTCTTCATCGCATCCAGAAAATCGTCGGAGGCCGCATAGGGGGCCAGCCCCTGGGCCACAAAGCGGGCGATGCCCAGCGTGGTGGTGTCGTGCCGCTCATTGCGGCCAAACAGCTCGTCCTCGATCTTGAAACGGTATTGCGCGTAGGCCGCGATCTTGACCAGCGACTGCGCAATGGCCGCTGGCGAGATGAGCTTGGCAGCGATGCGGTCGGCCTTGAACTCGCGCTCGCGGCTGTCGCGCGCCAGGGCGATTTCGAAGATGGTGCGGTACAGGTCCAGCACTGGCGACACCACGGCCGAGAGCCCCCCGCTGCGGATCGCATGGCGGTAGTGGTCAAACTGCACCAGCTTCGGGCCCAGCCGGGCGCTGCTCTGGGTGTCGCCGCCGCGCAGGTGGGCCAGCTCGTGGCCGAACACGGCATCGGCCTCGGCCTGGTCCAGGATGCGCAGCAGCGGCAGGCTGACAAACAACGTGCGGCCCGAGAGCGTCTGCGGGCCCACGGCGAGCGGTGCCTCGGTCACGAAAAAGTTGGCATCGATGCCCGCCACGATGTGCTGCGGCGGATCGGTCTTGAGGCGGCGCGCCATGTGGCGGATGCGCTTCCACAGCAGGGGCGCATCGTCTTCGGACACCAGCTCGCCCACGGCGCGGCTCTGGGACTGGACGCGCTTGAAGATACCCGCCACCGCCACAAACACGCCCGCCGCCACGGCCAGCCCCACGATGATGATGAGCTTGGGCGAATACTTGTGAAAGAAGAACGCCGTGACCCAGAACGACAGCCACACGGCCATCGCCCCCTGCACCACCAGCGCGGCGGCACTGGCCCAGGTGGTCAGGCGCCAGCCCGCCACAAAGCTGCTGTACTGCAGCGTGCGGTCGGCAAAGGCCAGCGCGCCCAGGCCCAGCACTACCACCAGCAGCACGCCGCTGGCCACCAGGGTCCAGAACGACACCTTGTGCGCCATGTGGAACTGCCACACGTCTGAAAACCGCTCGCACAGCGCCTCGCGGTACTCCTGGGCCTCGGCCGAGCTGTTGTCGCAGATGGTGGACGGCGGGTTGCTGCGGAAGTACTCCTTGCGCGCCTGCTTCTCGGCCTGCGGCATAGCCTTTTCAGCGTCGATACGCTGGCTCACGCCAGCCACAAAATCCGCGTCCTGGTCGCGCTGTGCATAGACGCTGAACCCCAAGGTCAACGCCGGGATGAGAAAAAGTGCCAGCAGCGCATAGACAAAGACCTTGGCCAGGCCCGCGCGGAGTGCGGAGGAAAGATGCATGGATGGGACCGATTGGTTATATGTTTTTGACCCGGGCGAAGCATGAAGCTACGCCTCCCTCTCCGAAGGCCCTCTTGCTTCACCGGGCGGGATTATCAAGACGCCACAGCACGCAGGTCGAGCGACAAGGTAACAATTGGCGAGAAATGCCCGACAGGCGGAACGCCCGTGGGGTGAAGGCGGGATGCAGGCAGGATGCGGGAAGGGCCTGGACGAGGAGAAAAGGCCGCCGGGCACCCGCCGACACTCCCGTAAAATGCCCGGTCCACCCTCTTGACCGTTGAGGCACGCCCTGTGCCTGCCTCTTCCTTCTGCCAAACCCCATGAGCACGCCCCAAGCACAACCCGGCCTCGACAGCCTGTCCAAGTCCTTTGAACCCGCCGCGCTGGAAGCCCACTGGGGCCCCGAATGGGAAAAGCGCGGGTATGGCACCGCAGGCCACCGTGGCACGGGCCAGCCCCAGGCGGGCGAGCCCGCCTTTTCCATCCAGCTGCCCCGCCCAACGTGACGGGCACGCTGCACATGGGCCATGCGTTCAACCAGACGATCATGGACAGCCTCACGCGCTACCACCGCATGCGTGGCTTCAACACCGTGTGGGTGCCGGGCACTGACCACGCCGGCATCGCCACGCAGATCGTCGTGGAACGCCAGCTGCAAGAGCAGGGCATCAGCCGCTACGACATGGGCCCTACCCCCCCCGAGGCGCGCAAGAACTTTGTGAGCAAGGTGTGGGAGTGGAAGGAAAAGTCTGGCAACACCATCACCACGCAGATGCGCCGCATGGGCGACAGCGTGGACTGGGGCCGCGAATACTTCACCATGGACGACAAGCTGAGCGCCGTGGTCACCGACACCTTCGTGAAGCTGTATGAGCAGGGCCTGATCTACCGCGGCAAGCGCCTGGTGAACTGGGACCCGAAGCTGCAGTCCGCCGTGTCCGACCTGGAAGTCGAGAGCGAAGAAAAACGGATCACTGTGGCACATCGCCTACCCGCTGGCCGATGGATCGGGCAGCCTGACGGTGGCCACCACCCGGCCTGAAACCATGCTGGGCGACGTGGCGCTGATGGTGCACCCCGAGGATTCACGCTACACGCACTTGATCGGCAAGATGGTCAACCTGCCGCTGTGCGACCGCCAGATCCCGGTGATCGCCGACGAGTACGTGGACAAGGAATTCGGCACGGGCGTGGTGAAGGTAACGCCTGCGCACGACCAGAACGACTACGCCGTGGGCCAGCGCCACAAGCTGCCCATGATCGTGGTGCTGACCCTGCAGGCCACCATCAACGAGAACGCACCCGCCAAGTACCAGGGCATGGACCGCTTCGTGGCCCGCAAAGCCGTGGTGGCCGACCTCGAAGCCCTCGGCGCGCTGGTCGAGGTGAAGAAGCACAAGCTCATGGTGCCGATCTGCACCCGCACCGGCCAGGTGATCGAACCCATGCTGACCGACCAGTGGTTCGTGGCCATGAGCAAGGTTTCCGACCAGGACCCCACGGGCAAGAGCATTGCGCAAAAGGCCATCGATGCCGTGGCCAGCGGCGACGTGCAGTTCGTGCCTGAGAACTGGGTGAACACCTACAACCAGTGGATGAACAACATCCAGGACTGGTGCATCAGCCGCCAGCTGTGGTGGGGCCACCAGATCCCGGCCTGGTACGACGAAGACGGCAACGTGATCGTGGCCCGCAACGAAGCCGAGGCCCAGGCCAAAGCCCCGGGCAAAAAACTGCGCCGCGACGAGGACGTGCTGGACACTTGGTACTCTTCCGCCCTCGTGCCCTTCAGCACCATGGGCTGGCCGAACCAGGGCGACAGCGCCACCGACGACTTCAACCTGTACCTGCCCAGCACCGTGCTGGTGACGGGCTACGACATCATCTTCTTCTGGGTCGCCCGGATGATCATGATGACCACGCACTTCACGGGCCGCGTGCCGTTCAAGCACGTGTACATCCACGGCCTGGTGCGCGACGCGCAGGGCAAGAAGATGAGCAAGTCCGAGGGCAACGTGCTCGACCCCGTGGACCTGATCGACGGCATTGCGCTGGAGCCCCTGCTCGACAAGCGCACCACCGGCCTGCGCAAGCCAGAGACCGCGCCCACCGTGCGCAAGAACACGCAAAAGGAATTCCCTGAGGGCATTCCGGCCTATGGCGCCGATGCGCTGCGCTTCACCTTTGCAGCGCTGGCATCGCTGGGCCGCAGCATCAACTTCGACAGCAAGCGCTGCGAGGGCTACCGCAACTTCTGCAACAAGCTCTGGAACGCCAGCCGCTTTGTGCTGATGAACTGCGAGGGCCAGGACTGCGGCCTGAAAGAGCACACCAAGGAAGAATGCCAGCCCGGCGGCAGCGCCCACGGCTACATGCAGTTCAGCCAGGCCGACCGCTGGATCAGCTCGCTGCTGCAAAAGACCGAGGCCGAAGTCGCCAAGGGCTTTGAGGAATACCGCCTGGACAACGTGGCCAACACGATCTACGACTTTGTCTGGAACGAGTACTGCGACTGGTACCTGGAGATCGCCAAGGTGCAGATCCAGACCGGCACCGAAGCGCAGCAACGCGCCACGCGCCGCACGCTGATCCGCACGCTCGAAGCCATCCTGCGCCTGGCCCACCCCATCATCCCGTTCATCACCGAAGCCCTGTGGCAGGTGGTGGCGCCTGTGGCCGGAATCCCCGGCGAATCGGTCAGCATCGCCCGCTACCCGCAGGCGCAACTGGACAAGATCGATGAGGCTTCAATAGCCCACATGGGCCGCGTGAAGGGGCTGGTGGACGCTTGCCGCGCATTGCGTGGCGAGATGAACGTGTCCCCGTCCACCCGCCTGCCGCTGTACACCGTGGGCGACACCGACTTCATGCGCGGCGTAGGCCCGGTGCTGCAGGCACTGGCCAAGCTCAGCGAGGTCAAGGTGTTTGACGACGAGGCCGCCTGGGCCGCTGCCGCGCAGGCAGCGCCTGTGGCCGTGGTGGGCGAAGCCCGCCTGGCGCTGTACATGGAGATCGACGTGGCCGCCGAGAAGGCCCGCTTGTCCAAGGAAATCGCCCGCATCGAAGGCGAAGTCGCCAAGGCCAACAACAAGCTGTCGAACGAAGCCTTCGTGGCCAAAGCACCGCCTGCCGTGATCGACCAGGAGAAAAAGCGCATCGCTGACTTCGGCGCCACACTGACCCGCCTGCGCGACCAACTGGGCCGCCTGGGCTGACAGAACAAAAGTGAAGGGCCGGGCAGCTCTGGCCTGACACTTGCATATCCACGACGACCACAACACCCCGAATCCCTGTCTTCACTCAAGGAGTCTCATGACTGTTGCCACCACCGTTCGCAAAGCCGTATTTCCCGTCGCTGGCCTGGGCACCCGTTTTCTGCCCGCCACCAAGGCGTCTCCGAAGGAAATGCTGCCCGTGGTTGACAAGCCGCTGATCCAGTACGCCGTGGAAGAGGCTTATGCCGCTGGCATCCGCCACATGATCTTTGTGACCGGCCGCAGCAAGCGCGCCATCGAAGACCATTTCGACACGGCATATGAGCTGGAGGCCGAACTCGAAGCCGCCGGCAAGAAGGAACTGCTGGCGCTGGTGCGCTCCATCCAGCCCGACGACATGGACTGCGCGTTCGTGCGCCAGCCCCGCTCGCTGGGCCTGGGCCACGCCGTGTTGTGCGCCGAGCCGCTGGTGGGCAAGGAACCCTTTGCCGTGCTGCTGGCCGACGACCTGATGGTGGGCCCCCCAGGCGGCCAGCCCGTGCTGGCCCAGATGGCCACCGCCTTCCGCCAGCAAGGCCGCTCGGTCATCGCCGTGCAGGAAGTGCCGGAAGACCAGGTCCACAAATACGGCATCGTGGCGGGCGAGCCCGCTGGCGGCCCGCTGATCCGCATTGAACGCATCGTGGAAAAGCCCAAGGCCGATGTCGCCCCCTCGCGCATGGGCGTGGCCGGCCGCTACATCCTCACGCCCGGCGTTTTCGACGAGATCCGCAACCAGCCACGCGGCGTGGGCGGCGAGATCCAGCTCACCGACGGTATCGCCCGCCTGATGCAGCACGAAGCCGTGTACGCCTTTCAATACGAAGGCAAGCGCTACGACTGCGGCAGCAAGGAAGGGTTTCTGGAAGCGACGGTGGAGCTGGCTTTGCAACACCCGCAGGTGGGCGCGCAGTTCCGGGAATATCTGAAGACCCTGGCGCTGTAAGCCACAGTCCGAGCTCACATTGGAAGCGCCTCAAACGCTTCTAAATTGATAGCTGTCAGCGCTTATCCATAAAGCGCTGGCAGCTATTTTTTCTTAAATCTACCGACGACGCAGGATGTGGATGTATTCCTCGCCCACCGTCTGCTGCTCCACCAGTTCGTTGCCCGTCTGCTTGGCAAACGCCTGAAAATCCCGCAGCGACCCGCCATCGGTGGCCACCACCTTCAGCAACTGGCCGCTGGCCATGTCGGACAGTGCCTTCTTGGCCTTGAGGATGGGCAAGGGGCAGTTCAGGCCCCGGGTGTCGATTTCTTTGTGAATGTCCATGGTCGTCAATCCTTTGGCGGCTGCGGCGGTTGTTCGTCCAGGCCGCGCCGCCGTTCTGCATTTTCTTCAGCGGTAAAAAACACCGGCTCGTGCCCCTTGGTGCGCAGCCAGTCGGCCAGCGCATAGCCCGTGCCCGCCGGCCAGCATTTGAGGTCTGCCAGATCGTACAGCCGGTAGTCCACCAGCTCGGGCGACAACTGAACCTGCCCCGTGGCCACCACATGGTAGGCAATGATGATCTGGTTCATGCGCAGGAACTCATAGGCGCCCACCAGGGTGGTGGACTGCACGTCGAGGTTGGTTTCCTCCTTCACCTCGCGCGCAATGCCTTCCTGGGGCGACTCGCCTGCCTCCATGAAGCCGGTGATCAGCGCGAACATCTTGCCCGGCCAGGCCGCGTTGCGCGCCAGCAGCACCTTGCCGTCGATCTCGACAATCGCTGCCAGCACGGGCGTGGGGTTGTTCCAGTGGGTCCAGCCGCAGGCGGGGCAGCGCAGCCGCTCCTTGTCGCCTCCGTCTTCGGCCAGGGTGATGGGCTGTAGCGCGGTACCGCAGTGGGTGCAGTGGCGGACTTCGTAGTGCATGGTAAAGCTATCATTTTTATAGCCTCTAGTGCTTATCCATCAAGCGCTAGCAGCCAATTTCATTAAAACCTTCGAACCCGACAGCCGACGGCCGCCTGTCACGCCGGAAACACACCGGTAGACAGATACCGGTCGCCCCGGTCGCACACGATGAACACGATGGTGGCATTGCTGTCCCGCGCCGCAATCTGCTGCGCCACCCAGCACGCGCCTGCGGCCGAGATGCCTGCAAAGATGCCCTCTTCGCGCGCGAGACGGCGGCACATGTCTTCGGCGCTGTCCTGGTTCACATAGACCAGCTCGTCCACCGTGCTCGGGTCATAGATCTTGGGCAGATACTCTTGCGGCCACTTGCGGATGCCCGGGATGCGCGAACCTTCTTCCGGCTGCGCGCCAATGATCTGGATGGCCGGGTTCTTCTCTTTGAGGAAACGCGACACCCCTGTGATGGTGCCCGTGGTCCCCATGGCGCTCACAAAGCGCGTGATGCGCCCGCCCGTCTGCTCCCAGATCTCGGGGCCGGTGGTTTCGTAGTGGATGCGTGGATTGTCGGGGTTGCCGAACTGGTCGAGCACCTTGCCCTCGCCGCGCTTTTGCATGGCCTCGGCCAGGTCGCGTGCGTGTTCCATGCCGCCGCTCTTGGGCGTGAGCACCAGTTCGGCACCAAAGGCCTTCATGGTCTGTGCGCGTTCGATGGACAAGTCTTCGGGCATCACCAGCACCATGCGGTAGCCCTTGATGGCCGCCGCCATCGCCAGCGCGATGCCGGTATTGCCCGACGTGGCCTCGATCAGCGTGTCGCCGGGGCGGATGTCGCCACGCTCCTCGGCCCGGCGGATCATCGACAGCGCGGGCCTGTCCTTGACCGAACCCGCCGGGTTGTTGCCCTCCAGCTTGCCCAGCACCACATTGCCGCGCGCCGCGTTGTCCTTGGCCCCAATGCGCTGCAAAGCGACCAGAGGGGTGTTACCCACTGCATCTTCAATCGTCGGATATTTCATGCGCCCTACTGTGCCATAATTTGGGGCTTCACGAATTCCAGCCCGGGTGGTGAAATTGGTAGACGCAGGGGACTCAAAATCCCCCGCCGCAAGGCGTGCCGGTTCGATTCCGGCCCCGGGCACCACGAACAAGTCCGTAAGAGCGCAGGCTCTTACGGACTTTTTTCTTGCGCCTTTGAAATCAGCACCTTAGCTGCCCATACCCGCCCAGACCTATCCATCCCATCCGCAACGATTGGGGGCATATCTGGGGGCACATTTTCAAAAAAGGGGGCACATTGATATGTTCCCGGTGCCCACAGCCGGTACCTCGGCGATTCCGATCGCCTTGGCATGGCAGATGCCATCGCCGTACCCCGCTCAATCCTTGAGAACCACCCCCAGCGCAGCGAGCTTTTCCGCATACGAATCCCTGCGCTTCGCTGCTTTGGCTGACGTATCAACAGCCGCCTGAATGGCTTTTGGGCCCTTGGTGCCGACAGCCTTGATGAGGCCCTGCTTGTGGGCAGCGTCAGCCTGCGCCCTTTTGAAAGTGGCGATCAGCTCGGCATGGGCAACAGGTTGATTCACAGGGGCTTTCATCTTCTAAAGTGCTATTTCAGCGCGTTACTTTGGGGTGGTCTGCGAAACCACAGTCACCGGCACACAGAGCCCAACTAGCCCCACACCCCGGGTTCATTTTTACGGCTGCCATCTGGCATGGAAATCTCTCAACCCGCAGCGTGACGCCGAGTCTGCCGCCCGTGGCGCGGCTCCAGCAGCCCATTCACCGTCTAGCGATTTGCTTCGCTTTTCAGCTTGCGCAACTGCTCCTCGGCAGCTTCAAGCTCTGCCCTGAGCGCCCGGACTTCCTTCTCCAGCCTTTCAATATTCGCCGTGTGGCCCTGATCAACCGCGAGCGGCAGACAGCTCGATTGCAGCGCCGCCAGTTGGTCAGCCAGTTGCCTACGTAGCAGCATCTGCCCCTTGGATCGCGCGACTTCCATGCGTTTTTCGACGTCAGCCTTTTCTGCAGTGCACGAGGTGTGGTTGTCCACCGGATTCGCAGGCTGAGCGATGGCGAAACCTGCCACGGTTATCGCGATGACCAAAGTGCAATAGCCGCTGAAACGCATACAAGTAAGTACCTGAGGGAATGGGGGCTGAGCATGACAGCAATTTGCGCAGGCGACCTCGATGCCACACGCGGGACATGGTCGGACGTCACAGGCGGCCCTGAGCGGCTTCAGCGGCAACGCGGCCTTTTGTTCATCTTTTTTTCGTATTTCTACCTTCCAACGCTCACTGCGCCGCCAGCACCAGAAAGTCCTGCTCATACCCCTTTACCGACTGCACTGCTTTCAACCGCTGCGCAGCCGTCATCGCGTTGTGCACGTTAGAGAAGCCTTCGCAGCCCTCTTCCACCAGCGCCTGCGCATAACGCTGGTAGGCCGCGTCGGGCGATGTTTGAAAACGTGCGAGGTAGCCGCGCAGCAGGCTCCGGGCCTGGTCGGTGTTGGTACGGTCTTCGGCGATTTTCTGCAGCACCTGCACCAGGTCTTTCTGGCGGCGCAGGCGTTCGGCATAGGTGCGTTGTGGGTCAAACGACGACTGGGCGATGAAGGTGCGCAGTGCGGATTTTTGCGGTTCGTCCAACGCGCCGTAGAAGCCTTCGGCGCGGGACAAGAGCTGCTTGAAGCGCTGCTCTCGCAGTTTGTCGGGCGTGACGTCTACCCATTCCTTCTTCCAGTCGGCGTTGCTGTCGACCTGCTTCTTTTGCAGGTTGCGGATCTGGGTGTCGGTGAGCTGGGCGGCCAGCCAGGCCAGTTTGGGTTCGGCCTGGGCGATGACCTTGTCGATCTGGGTGCGCACTGCGTCGTAGGTGCGGCAGGCCTGGCCGGGCGATATGGCGGATGGCAGTTGTTGCTGTACCTTTTGCAGCAGCTCGGCATGCCGGGGCAGCATGGTGTCACGGTGCCACTGGTGCAGGTCGCCCAGTTCGTCGCGCACGCGCTCGGTCTGGGTCTCTGACAGGCCGAGGTAGCTGTTCAGCTGCCAGTAGGCCAGGTGCGGCACCTGGTTGTAGGCCAGCTTGACGGTGCTGCAGCCTTGCAACAGCAGACCACATGCCGCCAGGGTGGCAACACACAGTGCTTTGCGAATCAGGGACGGTGCGCGCACAGAAGCTCCTCGTGGAAAAAGGAAAGCAAGAGAGGCAGGATAGGGCCAATGCTGCACGGCGAAATTTGCGGGCTGCAATACCCCGCCAACTGCGCGAGGATTGGCGAAAGTCCCGGCACTGTGGAGCAGTGCGGCAGGACCTTGCCATCGGTGGCGCTCTGCGGCGCCGTGGGGCTAGTGTGGTGTCGCATGCTTGACGGCACATTGAAAACCGATGGATTTTTTGGCCAGGGCAAGGCGCAAACCACAGCGATACCCGTAGGTATCGCGCGGATTTGCAACGCAGCCCTGATCGAAAAGACGCGGTTTCAAGTGCCGGATAGCGTGCAACACCACACTAGTTGTCCTGTCGGCGAATCAGTTGCCGACCGCTGGGCGTAATGGCCAGTTCGCCGCCGGAGCCTTTGGTGATGAAGCCCCATTCGAGCAGACGGCCAGACACGTGGTCCTTGAGCGCATGGGGCAACGTAAGGACTTGGCCCATTTCGAGTTGTTTGAGGGTCTCGATCTCGTCCACGGTGGGGTCGAAATGCGGGGCATGGTAGGTGGTCATGGGGTCACTCCCGGATCGGTATGTGCAGACAGACTCCAGCGCCACCAGATTAGTTCAGCCCCTGGGCGGATGCAAGCGCGTCATCCCTTGCCGTCTGCCCCGGCGACCGGCGGCACTCCGCCTGCCGCCGCTGCCATGCCCTGCAGCCACCGTGCAAACACCCCCAACACCGGCGGCTGGGCTTGCGCGGGGCTGATGAGGTAGTAGGCGCGCTCGCCACGCAGCGGGCGGTTGCAGGCCACCACCAGCTCGCCGCTGGCCAGTTCGGCCTCGATCAACAAAGGCGGCATCAGCGCCACGCCCATGCCATGCGTGGCGGCCACGGCCAGCATGGAGAACAGCTCGTAGCGCGGGCCATCCAGCGCATGCGGGGCATCCACACCCATCGCATCAAACCACTGGCGCCAGCCATAGGGGCGTGTGCTTTGCTGCAGCAGCGGCAGCTCGGCCAGCGCCTCGGCAGCGATCGGCTGGTGGGCGCGGCCGCGGCCCCGGGGCGCGGCGGATTCGAGCAGGCGGGGGCAACACACGGGCACCACGTCTTCGTGCATGAGCAGCAGGGCCTGCACGCCGGGCCAGTTGGCGACCTGCTCGGGGGTGCCTGCATACAAGGCGGCATCGAAGGTGGTGTCGGCAAACAGAAAAGGCCGCGTTTGCGTGTCGATGTGCACCACGATGTCCGGATGCTCCTGCGCCAGCAGCGGCAGGCGTGGGATGAGCCAGCGCGTGGCAAAGGTGGGCACTGCGGCCAGCGACAGAGTGCCACCCTCGCCCTGGTGAGCCATCACGTCCAGCGTGTCGCGCTCCAGGCCCTGCAGCCAGCGCGCCACCTGGCGGCCGTAGTGGGCGCCCGCAGGCGTCAGCACCACGCCGTGGCGCGTGCGGCGAAACAGCGCCACGCCCAAAAATTCTTCCAGCGCCTGGATCTGGCGCGACACCGCGCTTTGGGTGAGCGACAGCTCCTGCGCGGCGCGGGTGTAGCTCTCGTGTCGGGCGGCGACTTCAAAACAGGCCAGGGCCTGGGTCGATGGGATGTTGCGGCGCATGATGAAGAGGAACTTTTAACGAGGTTATCTCACCTGCAACCTCTGGACGCGAGTATTCCATACATTCCAACAACGCATATCTTGATGAAAAGAACTCGCTTGCGGGCTGGCACACCAGGGCCTACGATGCGCTTCAGACCCGTTTCTTTCACCTTCTTTCCGACCGGAGACACACATGGCCCACGCCGCTTTTCAATGGGATGACCCTTTCCTCCTGAGCCAGCAACTGACCGACGACGAGCGCGCCATCCGCGACGCCGCCGCAGCGTATTGCCAGGACAAGCTGGCGCCCCGCGTGCTGGATGCCTTCCGCCACGAAAAGATGGACGTGAGCATCTTCCGCGAGATGGGCGAAGTGGGCCTGCTGGGCCCCACCATCCCCGAGCAGTACGGCGGCCCCGGCCTGTCCTACGTGGCCTATGGCCTGATCGCCCGCGAAGTGGAGCGTGTGGATTCGGGCTACCGCTCGATGGCCAGCGTGCAGTCGTCTCTGGTGATGGTGCCCATTCATGAATTCGGCACCGAAGCGCAGAAGCAGAAGTACCTGCCCAAACTCGCCACCGGCGAGTGGATTGGCTGCTTTGGCCTGACCGAGCCCGACCACGGCTCCGACCCCGGCAGCATGGCCACGCGCGCCTACAAGGTGGACGGCGGCTACAAGCTCAAGGGCAGCAAGATGTGGATCACCAACAGCCCCGTGGCCGATGTATTCGTCGTCTGGGCCAAGGAAGTCTCCGAAGGCGGCGCCGTGGGCCCCATCCGCGGCTTTGTGCTGGAAAAGGGCATGAAGGGCCTGACGGCCCCTGCCATCCACGGCAAGGTGGGCCTGCGCGCCTCCATCACCGGCGAGATCGTGATGGACGACGTGTTCGTGCCCGAAGAAAACGCCTTTCCTGAAGTGCAAGGTTTGAAGGGCCCGTTCACCTGCCTGAACAGCGCACGCTACGGCATCGCCTGGGGCGCGCTGGGTGCGGCCGAGTTCTGCTGGCACACCGCCCGCCAGTACACGCTGGACCGCAAGCAGTTCGGCCGCCCCCTGGCTGCCAACCAGCTCATCCAGAAGAAGCTGGCCGACATGCAGACCGAGATCGCCATTGGCCTGCAGGCTTGCCTGCAGTTTGGCCGCATGAAGGACGCGGGCACAGCCAGCGTGGAAGGCACCTCCATCATCAAGCGCAACAGCTGCGGCAAGGCGCTGGACATTGCCCGGCTGGCGCGCGACATGATGGGCGGCAACGGCATCAGCGACGAGTTTGGCGTGGCCCGCCACCTGGTGAACCTGGAAGTGGTGAACACCTACGAAGGCACGCACGATGTGCACGCGTTGATTCTGGGCCGTGCGCAGACGGGCATCGCAGCGTTTTCGTGACATCCCCCTGAGGCGCTGCGCGCCTTCCCCCTTTTCTCGGCTTCGCCGGGAAGGGGGACGACGCCCTCGCTGCGGGGCGGCCCTTGCTTGGCGTCCCTGGTATCGAGACACGCCCACCTCAAGCCTTGCGCCCTTTCAAAACCATTCTGGCCACTGGCGCTTGCTGAATAAGCGCAAGCAGCTATTCAAATAAGAGCAAACACACCATGACCCCATCCAAAGCAGGCGCCCTCGCGGGCATCAAGGTGCTCGACCTCTCCCGCGTGCTGGCCGGGCCGTGGTGCACCCAGGTGCTGGCCGACCTGGGTGCGGATGTGGTGAAGGTGGAGCGCCCCGGCGTGGGCGACGACACGCGCCAGTGGGGCCCGCCCTTCTTGAAAGATGCCGAGGGCAATGACACCAACCAGGCCAGCTACTACACCGCCTGCAACCGCAACAAGCGCTCCGTCACCATCGACATGGCCTCGCCCGAGGGCCAAGCGCTCATCAAGCAGATGGCGCAAGAGGCGGACATCGTGGTGGAGAACTTCAAGGTCGGCGGCCTCAAGCAATACGGCCTGGACCATGAAAGCCTGCGCGCGCTCAACCCGCGCCTCATCTACTGCTCGGTCACCGGCTTCGGGCAAGACGGGCCCTATGCCGAGCGCGCGGGCTACGACCTGATGGTGCAGGCCATGACGGGCCTGATGAGCATCACCGGCCAGGCCGACAGCCAACCCGGCGGCGGCCCCATGCGCGTAGGCGTGGCCGTGATCGACCTGTTCACCGGCCTGTATGCCAGCAACGCCATCCTGGCCGCGCTGCACGTGCGCGACAACGCCACCAATGGCACCGGCCAGGGCCAGCACATCGACATGGCGCTGCTGGACGTGGGCATGGCCGTGCTGGCCAACCAGGCCTCGGGCTTCCTTGCCACCGGCAAGGCGCCCGGCCGCATGGGCAACAGCCACCCGAGCTTGGCGCCCTACCAGGACTTCCCCACCGCCGACGGCAACATGCTGCTGGCCATTGGCAACGACGGCCAGTTCCAGCGCTTTTGCGCCGCAGCCGAGCAGCCCCAGTGGGCCAGCGACCCGCGCTATGCCACCAACACGCTGCGCGTGCAAAACCGCACCGACCTGATCCCCGCCATGGAGGCCGTGACCCGCACGCGCACCACGGCCGACTGGATCACACTGCTGGAAGACAAGGCCGTGCCCTGCGGCCCCATCAACACCATCGCCCAGGCGTTTGACGACGCGCAGGTGCAGGCCCGTGGCCTGGCCGTGACGCTGCCGCGCTGGAAGGACGGCGAGGCCGCCACCGACAACGTGCAGCAGATCACCGGCGTGGCCAGCCCGCTGCGCCTGTCGGCCACGCCGCCCGTGCTGCGCAACGCGCCACCCGCGCTGGGCCAGCACACGGATGAAGTGCTGGGCGAGCTGGGGCTGGACTCGGCGCGCATTGCGGCGCTGCGGGCCAGCGGGGTTTTGTAGCCAGCCCCACGCGGCACCGAGCTGCGCAACGCACCCGCCATTGAACAGCCTTGCCCTGACCGGCAAGGCTTTTTTGCCTGCACCATCTGAACTAAATCAGGCTCTAGCGCTTATCCAATAAGCGCTAACAGCTATTAATTTGATAACAAATCTTGGTGCTCTCCGCGCCTACATGTGTTCGCACCTTGGTAAAAAAGACATGTACAAAAATTTACACACCTCTCCATAATGGCAGCGGGAATCTCTCCGGCGCGGCGCACAGCACGCGCCGGTTGACCGAGACGAGAGGCGCAGTGGGACAACCGCCGCAACGTACGGGGAAGTCCGGCTGGGCCGCATGCACTTGCCCCGCCCCAGCGGCGAATCGTGGACCCCACAGGAGTTCCCCATGAAGCTCAGCCTCAAGCTCCCCCTGGCCTTTACCGCGTCGCTGCTTTTGCTGTTTGCGGCGGCGCTGTTTGGCATCAGCCGCCTGAACCAGGCGCTCGACACCTACCAGACCACCGTGGCCCAGAGCTTCGAGCACGAGCGCATGGCGGCCGGCATGCTCAACAACTTCAAGGTGCAAGTGCAGGAATGGAAGAACGTACTGCTGCGCGGCAAGGACCCAGCCCAGCTCACGCGCTACTGGGCCGCGTTTGAAAAGCAGGAAAAGGCCATCAAGGACGAGGCGCAAAAGCTCGTGGTCGCCCTGCCCCCCGGCGAAGGCCGTGAACGCGTGCAGCAATTTGCCCAGGCCCACGAACGCATGGGCGCGGCCTACCGCAAGGGGTTTGAGGCCTTCAAGGCCGCCGACCACGACCCGCAGGCGGGCGACAAGGCCGTGGCGGGCATGGACCGCGAGCCCTCGCAGCTGCTGGACCAGGCCGGTGGCCTGATCGCCAAGGCCAGCAGCGAAGTGGCCGAGCGCGCCGCCAAAGCAGCGCAGCGCGCCACCACCATCAGCCTGGTGGTGATGCTGGTGGTGTGCGCCCTGGGCATTGCGGGCGCCATTGCCTTCAGCCGCACCGTAGTGAACCCGCTGGACAACGCGGTGCGCGTGTCGCAGGCCGTGGCCAGCGGCGACCTCACCGTGGCACGGCAAGTGCAGGGCAAGGACGAAATCGCCCTGCTGCTGAATGCCCTGCACGACATGCAGATCAGCCTGTCGCACGTGGTGAGCAATGTGCGCAACAACGCCGACAGCGTGGCCGCCGCCAGCACCGAAATCGCACAGGGCAACAACGACCTGAGCGCCCGCACCGAGCAGCAGGCCAGCGCGCTGGAAGAAACCTCGGCGTCGATGGAGGAGTTGAGTTCCACCGTACAGGCCAATGCCGAAAACGCGCGCACCGCCAACCAGCTGGCCGTGAACGCCAGCACCGTGGCCGTGCAGGGCGGCGATGTGGTGGCCGAGGTGGTGACCACCATGAAGGGCATCAACGACAGCAGCAAGAAGATTTCCGACATCATCAGCGTGATCGACGGCATCGCCTTCCAGACCAACATCCTCGCGCTGAACGCCGCCGTGGAAGCAGCCCGCGCGGGCGAGCAGGGCCGGGGCTTTGCGGTGGTTGCCAGCGAGGTGCGCAACCTAGCCCAGCGCAGCGCAGACGCCGCCAAGGAGATCAAGACCCTGATCCACGCCAGCGTGGAGCGCGTAGAGCTGGGCACCACGCTGGTAGACAAGGCGGGCGCCACGATGAGCGAGGTGGTCAGCGCCATCCGCCGTGTGACGGACATCGTGGGCGAGATCAGCGCCGCCAGCAGCGAGCAAAGTGCAGGCGTGGCCCAGGTGGGGGACGCCATCACCGAAATGGACCAGGCCACGCAGCAGAACGCGGCGCTGGTCGAACAAAGCGCGGCAGCTGCCGACAGCCTGAAGGTGCAGGCGCAGCAGCTGGTGCAGGCGGTGGCGGTGTTCCGACTGGCGGACTCTGAAGCCAGCGCCCCCACACGCGCCCACTTGCCAGTGCCCGGGCCGCACCAGCCCCGTCTGGCCGCTGGCTGAGGCGGCGCAGAAATTTCAGGCCAAATCGGCCTCTAGCGCTTTACCATCAAGCGCTAAAAGCTATCCAAAAGATAGCAATCAAAAAGCCATCGACTCAGACTTCTGCCAGCACCGGCGAAGCCTGCTGCACGGAGGCCAACGTGGGCGAGGCGAGCTTGCGCAGGTAGGCCATGGTCTGCAGGCAGGCCTGGGCCACCTCGGTGCCCTTCTTCACGAAATGCTCGCGAAAGAAGCGCACATGGTCTTCGTGGTCGTGAAAGTCGCGCGGGGTGAGCACAGCCGACATCACGGGCACCTCGGTGTCTAGCTGCACGCGCATCAGGCCGTCGATGACAGCGGTGGTGACGAACTCGTGGCGGTAGATGCCGCCGTTGACCACCAGCGCGCAGGCCACGATGGCGTCGTAGCGCCCGCTGCGCGCGAGCTTGCGGGCCAACAGCGGGATCTCGAACGCACCGGGCACATCGAACAGCGCCACCTGCGCGGGTGGCAGGCCGTGGCGGTCGAACTCGGCCAGGGCCGCGTCACGCGCCTGGTGCACGATGTCCTGGTGCCAGCTGGCACTGATGATGGCCACGCGGGCGCCACGGTGTGCGGCCACAGGCGCGAGGGGAGAGACGGGAGAAGTAGCAGAAGACTGATTCATGGGTTCCTCAAAACAGGTCAGACCAGAATCAGGGCGCGCGCGAACACGGCGCCTGCACAGGGCGGCGCAGGCCTCACGGCGCTTGCGAGCGGGCAAAAAACACGCAGGCAAACGCCAAGGGCCCAGCCACCCATAGCGGGTGCTCTAGGGATGTCCTGCATAACTCCCTGCGGTCCGTGATGGCGCGGTCTCGGGCGGTCCGCTGCGTTGCTTTTCTTACCAATAGCCGCGCTATTGGCTGCAAAAAGTCGCCTTGCGGCCCATCCCAATCCGCACTACCACCGACTCGCGAGGGTTATGCAGGACATCCCTAGTTTCGCGATCTCTTTCATCCGGACTGTGACCGTCGGCTCTGGTTTCGCACCAGATCTGCTGACCCTGCGGGCCTGTTCCAAAGAACGGCACCACAGGCGCTCGCGGGCTCTTGTTGGCATTTCAGCCCTCAAATACCGCCGGTGGGGAATTCCACCCCGCCCTGAGAACGCTGTCGGCCCCGAAGGTCATACGGGGCCGACGGGTGGGATTTTAGGCGGCGGGCACGCGGCACGCCGTCGCGCAGGCGATTGCCTGCACTGGTGGTGCCGGTTTCTGCGGCTGTGGGCTGTATTGAATGCCGAAGTCTGCTCAGCGCACGCGCTGAAACCCGCCTTCGGCCCAGGCCGCTGCGCTGGCGGGCGTGAGCTTGAAGGTGGGCGGCGCGGACGCACGGGCAACCTCTTCACCCAGCTCGTCCTGCGCGCTCAGCGTGGCCGTGGCGCCTTCCTCGTCGGGCACGATGGCCAGCGCCACGCGCAGGCGCTGGCCGTCGGCGGTGGTGATGTGCACGCTCTTGTTCAACTGCGCGTGCAGCTGCTGCTCATGGCGGCGCACCACCTCGCTCGCGGTCTTGACCAGGGTGTGGAAGGCCGACACATCGAGCGGCTTGGGGTTCTTCTTGTCGCGGCCCATGGTCCAGGGGCCCACCAGCGCGGGCTCGGCCTCGCCCTTCAGCGTCATGGAGACGGCCCAGCCATCGTCGTCTTCGTTCTTGATGACCTGCGCCGTCCAGCGCCCATCGCTCCAGCAGCGGGGTTCCTGGATGGTGTCGGGCGTGTCGGGTGCGTCGGTCATGGAGAAAAAGGTCTGGATGGCGGGAAGGGGCGCAGAGCATAACGGCAGGGCTTGGCCGCCCTAATTTCCAATAACCATTGGTTATCGAAAAAGGCCGTGCATAGCGCAGGCCTGGTCACTCCCCAAAAGCGTCCGGCGCCACGCCCGCCGCCTCGCGCAGCACATCGATAAAGGCCTGTGCCGAAGGGGTGGGCGGCTCGCCCAGCCGGGTGATGAGGCCATAGCTGGGCATGCGGTCGGGCAGCTCGACGGGGATGCGCGAGAGCAGGCCCCGGTCCACGTATTTCTGGATCAGCGCGGCAGGCTGCAGCGACATCATGTGGGTGGTGTTCATCAGCTCCAGCGCAAACAGGAAGGACGGCGTCTCCACCACCCCCGCCGTGAGCGCCAGGCCGGCGCCGCCGAAGAGGTCGTCCGACACCTTGCGCACGGCCGTGGAGGCGGGGTACAGAATCCACGGCCAGTGGGCCAGCTCGGTGAGCGACAGGTCGGTGGCGCCGCGCAGCGGGTGGTGCTGCCCACCCACCACATGGAGCGGCTCGGCGGACAGGTGCTCGTAGTGGAACTGGCTGCGCTGGTCCTCGGTGGTGAAGCGGCCGATCATCAGGTCGATCTTGCGCTCGGCCAGCCAGGCGATGAGCTGGTCGCTGCTCTGCTCCAGGATCTTGATGACCAAGAGGGGCCGCAGCCGCTGGATCTCCACCACCGACGCCACCAGCACATGCGCGGCCGAGCCGGTGATGGCGCCCACCGTCACATGGCCGTGGCCGCCCTGCTTGAGGGCGTTGAACTCGTCCACAAACTTGCGCTGCCCATCGAGCGCTGCGCTGGCGTAGCGCAGCGTAAAAAGCCCCAGCTCGTTGGGCCGCATGCCGCGCGAAAGGCGGTCGAACAAGCGCGCCTCCAGGATCTCCTCGATGTCCATGAGGATCTTGGTCGCCGCAGGCTGCGTGACGTGCATCTGCTCGGCTGTCAGCCGCAGGTTGCGCGTGCGGCCCAGGATGTCGAGAAACTGCAAATGCCGAAAGCGCAGCCGCGCACAGGCCTGCGCCAAAGACAAGGGTTTACCCGGAAATTCGTCTGGACTCATAAGCGTTTGGAATGGATTGTCGCAAAACATTCAGTGGACCCGCAGGGGCGCGAAACCTAACCTTCGCCTTGCGTTCATGACGGCTTGCCAAAAAGCTGCATTCGCCGACGGCCTCGCCAGCGGGGTCCCGCCATTCCAACGGAGACAAGACACCATGCATTTCAATTCCCTCGCTAAATCCTTGGCATTTGCTACCACGCTGCTGGCCGCCCTCGCCGCCCCCGTCGCAGCACAAGTCAAGGAACACACCTTCAAGGTCGGCATCGGCCTGAGCGACGACCACCCGCAGGCCCAGGCCGTGCGCCACTTTGCCGAGCGCCTGCAGGCCAAGAGCGGCGGCAAGATGAACGCCAAGCTGTTCGCCAGCGGTGCGCTGGGCAACGATGTCAGCATGACCTCGGCCCTGCGCGGCGGCACGCTGGAGATGACGATTCCCGATTCGTCCACGCTGATGTCGCTGATCAAGCCCTTTGGCGTGCTGAACCTGCCGCTCACCTTCAACACCGAGGCCGAAGCCGATGCCCTGCTCGACGGCCCCTTCGGCCAGAAGCTGCTGGCCATGCTGCCCGACAAGGGCCTGATCGGCCTGGGTTTCTGGGAGAACGGTTTCCGCCACGTGACCAACTCGCGCCGACCTATCAACACGGCCGACGATCTGGCAGGCCTGAAGCTGCGCGTGATCCAGAGCCCCTTGTTCCTCGACACTTTCAACGCGCTGGGCACCAACGCCACGCCCATGCCGTTCACCGAGCTGTACACGGCCATGGAACAAAAGGCCGTCGACGGCCAGGAGAACCCGCCTGCCACCATCCTGGCCAGCAAGTTCTATGAGGTGCAAAAGCACCTGGTGCTGTCGCGCCACATGTACAGCGCGTGGGTGCTGCTCATCTCCAAGAAGACCTGGGACGGCCTTTCGGCCGACGAGAAGAAGATCGTGCAGGAGGCCGCGCGCGAGGCCACGCTGTTCGAACGCAAGACCATCCGTGCCTTCAGCGAGACCGCCCTGGGCGAGCTGAAGAAGGCCGGCATGCAGATCACCGAGCTGCCCGCCGCCGAGCAGGCCAAGCTGCGCACCAAGCTGCAGCCCGTGCTGGCCAAGTACGGCAAGGAGTTTGGTGAAGAGACCACCAGCGAAATGATGGGCGAGCTGGCGAAGGCGCGGGGCGGGAAGTAAGCGATTCGCCTCCCGGGGCGCAGCTGGTTGCAGCTGCGCCCCCGCCCCTCCTTTTGCGACGTCCCGACCCCATGACCAAAACACCCCGCCGCCCCTTCCGCTCCCGCGACTGGTTTGCCGCCCCCGAGCGCTCGGACATGACCGCGATGTACCTCGAACGCTTCATGAACTACGGGCTCACGCCCGAGGAACTGCGCTCGGGCCGGCCCATCATCGGCATCGCGCAGACGGGCAGCGACCTGTCGCCCTGCAACCGCATCCACCTGGACCTGGCGCGCCGCGTGCGCGACGGCATCCGCGATGCGGGCGGCATTCCGATGGAGTTCCCTGTTCACCCCATCTTTGAAAACTGCCGCCGGCCCACGGCCGCACTGGACCGCAACCTGGCCTATCTGGGGCTGGTGGAGATCCTGTACGGCTACCCCATCGACGCGGTGGTGCTGACCACGGGCTGCGACAAGACCACGCCTGCTGGCGTCATGGCCGCGTCCACGGTGGACATCCCGGCCATCGTGCTCTCGGGCGGGCCGATGCTGGACGGCTGGCACGAAGGGCAGCTGGTGGGCTCGGGCACCGTGATCTGGCGCAGCCGGCGCCAGCTGGCAGCGGGCGAGATCGACGAAGAAGAGTTTCTGCAGCGCGCCTGCAGCAGCGCACCGTCGGCGGGCCACTGCAACACCATGGGTACGGCATCCACCATGAACGCGGTGGCAGAAGCCCTGGGTTTGTCTCTGCCCGGCTGCGCGGCCATTCCTGCACCGTATCGCGAACGCGGCCAGATGGCCTACGAAACCGGGCGGCGCATTGTCGATATGGCCTATGAAGACCTGCGACCCTCGCGCATCCTGACGCGCGAGAGCTTCTTGAACGCGCTGTCGGTCATCAGTGTGGCCGGCGGTTCCAGCAATGCGCAAGTGCACGTGATGGCCATGGCGCGCCATGCAGGCGTGGTACTGGAGGCCCAGGACTGGACCGACCACGCCTACGACCTGCCCCTGCTGCTGAACATGCAGCCTGCAGGCCAGTTCCTGGGCGAACGGTTCTTTCGCGCGGGCGGTGTGCCTGCGCTGATGTGGGAGCTGCAGCAAGCGGGCCGCCTGCACAACGACTGCGCCAGCGTGACGGGCAAAACCATCGGCGACAACCTGCAGGGGCAACAAACGCGCGACCGTGAAGTGATTCGCCCCTTCAGCGCGCCACTGATGGAAAAAGCTGGGTTCCTGGTGCTCAGCGGCAACCTGTTTGACTTCGGCATCATGAAAACCTCGGTGATATCGCCCGCGTTTCGCGAGCGCTACCTGAGCCAGCCGGGCCGCGAGGGCATCTTCGAAGCCCGTGCCGTGGTGTTTGAAGGCGCGGACGACTACCACGCACGCATCAACGACCCAGCGCTCGACATCGACGAGGGCTGCATCCTGGTCATGCGCGGCGCCGGGCCGATCGGCTGGCCGGGTTCGGCCGAGGTGGTCAACATGCAGCCGCCCGACGCGCTGATCAAGCGCGGCATCAACACCCTGCCCACGCTGGGCGACGGGCGCCAGTCGGGCACGGCAGACAGCCCTTCCATCCTCAACGCATCGCCCGAGAGCGCCGTGGGTGGGGGCCTCTCCTGGCTGCAAAGCGGCGACACGGTCCGCATCGACCTCAACACCGGGCGCTGCGATGCGCTGGTCGCGCCCGAGGAAATCGCCCGCCGAAAGCGTGAACTGCCCGACCCACCCGTGCCCGCGAGCCAGTCTCCCTGGGAAGCGCTGTACCGCGAGAAGACAGGGCAGCTGGCCGATGGCGCGACGCTCGACTTCGCGCTGGCATTCCAGCGCATTTCCGAAAAGACACCACGCCACAACCACTGACAACGAGCGGGCGGGCCACCGGCGCCACCCCCGGATTTTTTCGAAGGACTCTCCATGAACAACATGACGGCGACGGCAGTTGCCGAACGGGCCCGTGCGCCCCAGACCGCATTGCAAGTGCTTCCCGACGATGGCCTGCAGGGCACGCTGGTGGGCCGGGTGTGGGTGCCCAATGGTGCCGTTCCCGGCCCGGCCGTGGTAGCACTGCGCCCCGAAGGCGTGTTTGACCTCAGCGCGCACTACCCCACCATGAGCACGCTGCTCGACACGCTAGCGCCCGCCGAGGCGGTGCGTGCAGCCACCGGCCAGTACCTGTGCAGCGTGGATGACCTGCTGACCAACAGCCTGCCCGGAACGCGCGACAAGAGCCGCCCCTGGCTCCTGGCCCCGTGCGACCTGCAGGTGGTCAAGGCGGCGGGCGTCACGTTTGCCGCCAGCCTGATCGAGCGCGTGATCGAAGAACAGGCCCGGGGCGACGCCAGCCGTGCGCAAGCCTTGCGAAGCCAGGTCATCGAGCTGATCGGCGAGAACCTTGCCGACATCCGCCCTGGTTCGCCCGAGGCCATGGAACTCAAAACGTTGTTGCAAGAGAAAGGCCTGTGGTCGCAGTACCTGGAGGTGGGTATTGGCCCCGATGCCGAGGTGTTCACCAAGGCGCCGGTGCTGGCGTCCGTCGGCTGCGGGGACGACATCGGCATCCGCTCTGACTCGGCCTGGAACAACCCCGAGCCCGAGGTGGTGCTGGCGGTGAATAGCCGGGGCCAGATCGTGGGCGCCACGCTGGGCAACGACGTGAACCTGCGGGACATCGAGGGCCGCAGCGCCCTTCTGCTGGGCAAGGCCAAGGACAACAACGCCTCGTGCGCGTTAGGCCCGTTCATCCGCCTGTTCGACGCGAGCTTCGGGATGGACAAGGTGCGCAGCGAAACCGTGCACCTGAGCGTTGCAGGGGTGGATGGCTATGAGCTGCGCGGCATCAACACCATGGCCAGCATCAGCCGCGACCCCAGCGACCTGGTGGCGCAGGCCCTGGCCGCGCACCAGTACCCGGATGGATTCATGCTGTTTCTGGGCACGCTGTTCGCGCCCATTGAAGACCGCGACCAGCCGGGCGGTGGCTTCACCCACCACCTGGGCGACCTGGTGTCCATCCAGAGCGCGTGGCTGGGTGGCCTGCATAACCGCGTGGCGCACAGCGAGGCGGCGGCGCCCTGGCGCTTTGGTTTGCGCGCCTTTATCAGTAACCTGACGCAGCGCGGCCTGTTGCGCGACGCAGCGCTTTGAGCCACAGGCCGCAACGGCACGCACACCAGAAGAAGACCAAGGAGACACCCATGCTCAACGCCCTCATAGACCGGTGCTGCCGGTGGATCAACGTTCTCATCGCGCTGGCACTGGCCGTGATGGTGGTGATGGTGTTCGGCAACGTGGTGCTGCGCTACGCATTCAACTCGGGCATTGCGGTCAGCGAAGAGGTGTCGCGCTGGCTGTTCGTATGGATCACGTTCCTGGGCGCCATCGTGGCGGTGAAGGAACACGGCCACCTGGGCACCGACCTGGTTCTCACCAAGCTTCCACCCATCGCGCAACGGGTGTGCCTTGTCATCAGCCACGGGCTCATGCTGTTTTGCACCTGGCTGCTGTTCAGTGGCGCCCTGTCGCAGGCACGCATCAACTGGGATGTGGAAGCGCCGGTAACCGGCGCATCGGTGGCGATCTTCTATGCGTCCGGGGTGGTGTTTGCCGTGGCGTCGGGCCTGTTGTTGTTGCTCAACCTGTGGAGGCTGCTGTCGGGGCAGGTACCAGACGACCAGCTGGTGCAGACCTCCGGGTCGGAGGATGTGGCCAACCTGCCCGACATGCAGCTGGACCGCGCGGCGTTCCCGTCACGCAAGCCGCCATCCCATTGAGCCCCCCCCCGGAGACACTCGCATGACCGTATTCATCTTTCTCGGCTCCCTGCTGGCGGCCATGGCCATTGGTGTGCCCATTGCCTACGCGCTGCTGGTGTCTGGCGTGGCGCTGATGTGGCACCTGGACCTGTTTGACGCGCAGATCCTTGCGCAGAACGTCATCAACGGCGCGGACTCGTTCCCGCTGCTGGCCGTGCCGTTTTTTATGTTGGCAGGCGAGATCATGAATGCGGGCGGCCTGTCGCAGCGCATCGTCAAGCTGGCGCTCACGCTGGTGGGCCATAAGCGCGGCGGGCTGGGCTTTGTGGCCATCCTCGCGGCCTGCATGCTGGCGGCGCTGTCGGGCTCTGCCGTGGCAGACACCGCTGCGCTGGCCGCGTTGCTGCTGCCCATGATGGTGAAGGCCGGGCATGACAAGGCGCGCGCAGGGGGGCTGATTGCCTCGGCGGGCATCATCGCGCCGGTGATTCCGCCTTCCATTGGTTTTGTGGTGTTTGGCGTCGCGGCCAACGTGTCGATCAGCAAGCTGTTTCTGGCGGGCATCGTGCCGGGCCTGCTGATGGGACTGTCCATTGCTGCGGCCTGGTACTGGGTATCGCAGCGCGAGAGCATTTTGCCGCCGCCCCGAGCAACGATCGCAGAGAAGCTGCAGGCCTTGAAGGAATCCACCTGGGCGCTGTTCCTGCCGGTGATCGTGATCGTGGGTCTGAAGATGGGCGTGTTCACCCCTACCGAAGCCGCCGCCGTGGCTGCCGTCTATGCGCTCTTCGTGGCCACGGTGGTGTACCGCGAGCTGCACTGGCGCCAGCTGACCGCCGTGTTCGTGAGCGCTGCCAAAACGACGGCCGTGATCATGTTCCTGGTGGCCGCCGCCATGGTGAGCGCGTGGCTCATCACCGTGGCCGACATCCCCAGACAGCTGGTTTCGCTGCTGAAGCCCTTCATGGACAACCCCATCCTGCTGATGATGGCCATCATGCTGCTGGTGATGGCCGTGGGCACCGCCATGGACATGACGCCCACCATCCTGATCCTGGCGCCCATGCTGATGCCGGTGGTCAAAGCCGCAGGCATCGACCCTGTCTACTTCGGCGTGCTGTTCATCATGAACAACGCCATCGGCTTGATCACTCCGCCGGTGGGCACGGTGCTAAACGTGGTGGCGGGGGTGGGACGTATGCGCATGGACGAAGTCACGCGGGGCGTGCTCCCCTTCATGGGCGCGCAGTTCGCGATGATGTTCCTGATGGTGCTGTTCCCGTCCATCGTGCTGGTGCCGATGCGGTGGTTTGTGGGATGAAGGCTCTCCACAGACAGTCCAGCTGAATCGCTGCGGGAGACCAATCGCGGACTATTTCACACCGGGGAGATGAACGATACAAATGGCGCGTCTATTTATCGAGAAGATAGGCCTTCCCCGCTTCGGCCAGCGCTTACCGTGACGTCTGAACGGGATCACCAAAAACCTTGATCCCGGAGGGGCGCTTGATCTCAACACAGAAACGGCCGGTTACTCTCAACACCCGCCAGCAGGTGCTCGTGGGCTGGGCCCTGCTACCGGTGTTGGCCGTCTGGCAACTCAACGGCTTTTACCTGCATATCTTGGGGCGCGGAGGCGCACTGCTCTTTTGGGCGGTTGACGGGATTCAGTGGGTAGTGCTTCCTGCAGTCTTGCTTGGCCTTCTTGCCCACAAAGCAGCGCTGCGCCCCCAACACTACGGACTCGTACCGCCAGAAAAGAACCTTTGGCCCCTTGCATGGCAGAGCCTGATGGTGTTTGTCACCGCGGGGCTGGTTTTTCTGGTGGCGCGGAACCTGTCGTGGCGGACGCTCGGACCGTCACCCGGCAGCTTCCAGCTGGCGCAGTTTTCCCCCCGGGGCCTGGCGGGCGCGGCGGTGCAGACCTACGCAGCGGTCAGCGCAGGGCTGGTGGAAAGCATCTTTTTCATTGGGCTGCCATGGCTCTGGTATTCGAGTGCACGCCAACGCCCTTCAGAGCTACTGTTCACACTCGCGGTATCGGCCATCTTCGCGCTGGCGCACTGGGAGCACGGCAGGCACGGCGTGATTGCAGCCTTCTTTGCGCATTGTGTGATGTGCCGTTGGTTCCTGTACTGGAGAACCCTGTGGCCCGTGGTGCTGGGCCACACGCTGATCGACATGGCTGTTTTTGTCTGACAGAAAAAAGGCAGCGCCCGAGAAACGCTGCATCGTCCCGATGACAAGAAAAACTCAGTTCGCCACCGTAAAGCGCTTTTGCACGTGGCGCGGCGTCTCCAGCTCGTCCACGATGGCAACAGACAGGTCGGCCACGCTGATGCTGCCGGGTTGCTCGCCATTCATCAGCGGCGCTTCGTCGCCCAGGCGGTATTGGCCCGTGCGTTCGCCAGGCTGCAGCAGGATGGGCGGCGAGAGGAAGGTCCAGTCCAGCGTGTTTTCGGTGCGAATCCAGTTCAGCGCCTCGCGCGCGGCCAGGGCGCCCTGCTTCCATTCGGTGGGGAACTGGGGCGTATCCACCAGCTGCACGCCGGGCGCCACAAACAGGCTGCCAGCGCCACCCACCATCAGAAAGCGGCGCACGCCAGCCGCTTTGGTGCCGTCGATGATGGCGCGGGTACCTTTCAGGAACTCGTCGTGGATGTTGGGGTGCTCCCAGCCGGGGTTATAGGCGCTGACCACAGCATCGTGGCCGGCAGCGGCCTTAGCGACCTGGGCGGCGTCTTGCGCGTCGGCCGCCACTACCGTAAGACCTTCGCGCGCGGCGAGCTTGGCGGGGTTGCGGGCCAGTACCGTCACGCGGTGGCCGCGTTGCAGCAGTTCATTCAGCACGGCAGCGCCAACAAAGCCGGAGGCGCCAATCAGGGCGATGTTCATATCGATGTCCTTGGGGTCGAAGTTGCGATGTAGTGAGAATAGGAGATTGTCAAAGCTGGCGGTAGATGGCTAAATTGGCCTTCTCTTTGAAGCTCAACTTCACAATGGATGAATCACCCCCTGAGTCGCTTTGCGCCTTCCCCCTCTCTCGCATGGCTGCGCCATGCGGGATGGGGACGCCCCCTGCGCACTCAAGCGAAGCGCCGCACAAGCAGCTTGGCGGCCCTTGCGCGGGGGCACTGGCCTTGGTCGCGCCAGTTCCAAGGTCTGAGGCGGACAACAGCCCAGTGGGAATTGACGAGAAGACCTGATATGGAAGACCTCAAACGCATGGCGGTGTTTGCCGCCGTGGTGCAGCACGGCTCGATGAGCGGCGCCGCCCGCGCCCTGGGCATGAGCACTTCCGCCGTGAGCCAGCAGGTGCGCAAGCTGGAAAGCGATGGCGGTGTGACACTGCTTCACCGCTCCACGCGCAAGCTGGCGCTGACCGAGGCAGGCCAGCGCTACCACGCGCGCTGCGCCGCCATGTGTGCCGCAGCCGACCAGGCGCGGGCCGAGCTGGCCGCGTCGCGCGATGCCCCAAGTGGCGAGCTGCGGCTGTCGGCCACCGTGGGGTTTGCACGCCACATTGCCCCAGCGCTGGGCGAGCTGCTGGCCGCCCACCCCGCGCTGCGCCTGCGCCTGCTGGTAGACGATTCGCCCATTGACCTCATCAATGCCCGCATCGATCTGGCCGTGCGCTACGGGCGCCTGCAGGACTCCACCTGGGCAGCACGGCGCCTGGGAGGCATGCAGTGGTACCTGTGCGCGGCGCCCGGCTGGGTGGCTGCCCACGGCGTGCCACAGCACCCGGACGCACTGCTCTCGCACAGCTGGCTGGGCTTTGCGCGCGAAAACGGCGGCCTGCTGATCGACCTGCGCAGCCCCACGGGCGATCCCCGGGCCCTGCGGGTGGAGCCGCGCATTGCCAGCAACAACCAGCTTTCGATCCAGCAGATGTGCGAGGCCGGGCTGGGCCTGGCGCTGGTGGGCAGCATGGATTCGCAGGATGCGCTGCAGGCCGGGCGGCTGGTGCGGCTGTTACCCGACTGGTCGTTTGGCACCCTGGACATCTGGGCCATGACGCCCCAGCGCGACGCCCAGCCCGCCAAGGTGCGCCAGACCATTGCCGCGCTGCACCGCTATCTGAGCCAGCTGCCCGGCGTCACGGAATGAGAGGAGATCAGTCCGTAGGTGACTGCCTTCGGCGCCTTCCTTCGCAGGGACATCGCTGCCACTTTTTATCCATCATTTTTTATCGTTCAGACCCACAAATTCCATCGTTGTGCAGGCAGCGCCGGCTGCCTACAGTCGCCCCCCAAGGGCCTGCTTCTGGCCCTTTTACCCCCCCGACTGGAGAGCGCACATGACGACCAACCTCACCACAAACTTCCCCATCGACCGCGTGCTGGCCGCTTTTGAGAAAGGCGATGTCCCCACGCTGCTCGGGAGCGTTGCCGATGACCTGGATTTCCGCATCGACCACTACCGCGATGATGCAGACACCAGCTGGCAGGTCGCGCGCAACCAGGCCGATCTGCTGACGGTGCTGCAGCGCCTGGGCACGGAGATCTTTCCGCAAGGCACCCAAATCGTTCACACCCACAGCCAGCCGCTGGGCGACGACTGGGTGATGACCCAGCTAAGCCAACGCTTCTTTTATGGAGTACAACAGCGCGAAGTGGAGTCGCTGACCTGGATCCTGAGCCACTCGCAAAACGGCCAGCTCGACTACTTTCGTGAAACCGTCACCACGATCACCCCTACTTGACTGTGGCCCCGGCCCCTGAAACCCCATGCTGTTTGACCTGCGCGCCCTCGGCTACTTCGTCGCGGCCTACGAAGAACGCTCCGTGACCACGGCGGCGCGCCGCTGCTTTGTGGCGCAGCCGTCCATCAGCATGGCCATCAAGGGGCTGGAGGACGCGCTGGACACCGTGCTGTTCGAGCGAAGCCGCCAGGGTCTGGCGCCCACCCCCGCCGCCCACCGTCTGTACCCGCGCGCCTGCAGCCTGCTGGCGCAGTCCAGCGCCATGGTGCGCGACTTTCGCGATGCGCCCCGCGAAACGCTGGGCGTGTTCCTGCAGGACGACCTGATGGTGGGCCCAGCCGCGCCGCTGTTTGCGCAGATTGCCGACCTCCTGCCCAACACGCTGGTCCGACTCACGGCCACAGCGCAGGAGGCCCGGCTGCGCCTGGTGGCCGAGCACTGCAAACCGCCCGGCGACACGTTTGTGTCCTTGTGGCGCGAGCCCTATGTGATGCTGTTGCCCGAGCAGCATCCCCTGCGCTTCAAGAAGAAATTCGGTCTTGCGGACCTGCAAGGGGTGCCGCTTCTTGAATGGCCCTACTGCCCGCTGCACCAGTCGTTCATCCGCCTGCTGGCCGAGCGCGGCATTGCCCTGGAGGTGCAGGCCAGCGCCGCACGCGAAGAGCTGTTGCTGCACATGGTGGACAGCGGCCTGGGCGTGGCGGTGGTGCCACAGTCCCACGCGGCGCATGCTCGCCGCTCGGTCACGCGCCCCCTCGATGGCCCCCTGGCGTTCTCGCGCCACCTGGGTCTGGCCTGCGATGCCTCGGATGCACCCATGCTCGCACTGCTGGGCCGCCTGGCCGACAGTTTGAAGGCCTCTGCAATTCCCCAGAGTAGCGTTGCCTAAGCGTCCCGGTGTGGGTGGGCGCAGAACAACATGCTGCATACGGCACCCCGGCAGTCTTGCGGTAGAAACAGGCACTTCCCCAGCTCACAGCACGCCCAAGCCCACCATGGTTCTCGAAATCGCCCACCTCACCATCCGCCCCGGCCAGAACGCGGCCTTCGAGCACGCCTTTGCTCAAGCGCAACAGATCATTGCCTCGATGCCCGGTTACCTATCACACGAACTGGGCCATTGTCTGGAGCGCCCGCAGGACTACGTGCTGCTGGTGCGCTGGGTCACCCTGGAAGACCATGAGATCGGCTTTCGCCAGTCGGCCCGGTACCAGGACTGGAAACAGCTCCTGCACCACTTCTACGACCCTTTCCCCACGGTATTGCACTTTGGGCCGGTGGCCCTGCCAGCCCCGGCTTGAGCCCGCAACCCGGCTCCAACGTGTGACAGCGCTGCCACGCAAGGATGCGGCAGTGCACTATTCGGGTATTGCCTGAACATTTAGCGCACTGCGCACCCCGTTCTGATCCTAGAATTTGTAAACGCGCGTATCTTCTTCTTTTCTGCGCGAAGGACCCATCATGAAAGCAGTGCAGCAGGATATCGACGAGCGGACCAACCTCACCAGCACCAACAAGTTCGAACTGCTGCTGTTTCGCCTGGGCACCGACAGTGCCCTGGGCAAGTCAGAGCTGTTTGGCATCAACGTGTTCAAGATCCGCGAGATCGTGGCCATGCCCAGCATCACGCCGATCGCGGGCACCACAGCCCATTCGCTGGGCGTGGTCAACCTGCGCGGGCAGGTGATTCCGGTGCTGGACCTGCCGTCCATTGTGGGCTGCAAGCCCCAGACGGGCCTGAACATCATGCTGGTGACCGAATACGCGCGCACCACGCAGGCGTTTGCGGTCGAGTCGGTGGAAGACATCGTGCGACTGGACTGGAAACAGGTGCTCTCGGCCGAAACGAGCGGCGCCGCTGGCAAGCTGGTCACCAGCATTGCCCGCCTGGACGGCAACACGGATGAATCCCGCCTGGCCCAGGTGCTGGACGTGGAGGCCATCCTGCAGATGGTGTCGCCCTCGGACGGTCACGAAGTCACCGAAGAAAAAGTTGGAGCCAAGCTGGTGCTCAAGCCGGGTACCATCATCCTGGCGGCAGACGACTCGTTTGTGGCGCGCTCGCTCATCGAGCAAGAACTCAAAGTGCTCAAGGCCCCTTATGAAATGGTGAAATCGGGCAAGGAAGCCTGGGACCGCCTCAATGCCATCGCCAAGAGCGCCGAGGCCGAAGGCAAAAGCGTGCTGGACCGCGTCGCCATGGTGCTGACCGACCTGGAAATGCCGGAAATGGACGGGTTTACCCTGACACGCAACATCAAGCAGGACGCGCGTTTTCATGGGCTGCCCGTGGTCATTCACTCCTCGCTGTCGGGCTCGGCCAATGAAGACCACGTGCGCAGCGTCGGAGCCGATGGGTACGTCGCCAAGTTTGTGGCGGAAGACCTGGCCGAAACCATCCGCCGGGTGCTGCCCAAGCCTTAAAGGCAGGGCGGCCTGCCGCAGAGCAGGTGCCCCGCCCCCCACGGTCAGATATTTGGTAAAAAATTGGCCGCTTCCGCTAATCGGGCAATGGTTTATAGCTATTGTTTTTGAAGTTTCTCCACGGCAGAGCCCGGTCCCGACGGATGGGACAATAGGCGCCGTCCTACCCGGCACATCGGCAGGCAGGTCAACCAAAACGAGGGGCCACGCGCTACATTGAAAGCGGCTTCAACGCGCCAGCCTCCGAAATTTGTAACACTCCGCCGGGGTGCTTTTCGGGGGCTTTACGAGCAGGGTGGAACGGCCACTCCCTGCCAGGGTCTGACCACCATGACAAACACACTTGCCCGCCTTATTTCTGCCACGGTCCTGGGCGCCGCGGTGACCGGCTGCGCCACGGTGCAGGGTGACCCGTACTACGAACCCACTCCGTACCGTGTTTATGAGCAGCCGGGTTACATCTACAACAACGCCCCGCCGGTGTACCCCGCGTATTCGACGCCCCCAGCCGTTATCTACTACGGTGGACGTGACCGGGACGACCGCTGGGAGCGAGACCGCAACCGCAACGACTGGCGAGAACGTGAACGCGAACGGGAACGTGCCGAGCGCGACCGGCAGGCCCGGGAACGCGAGCGTGATCGCCGCGAACAGCAGGCCCGCGAGCTCGACCGCCGCCAGCGCGACCGTGATCAGGCCCTGCGCGAGCAGGCTGAGCGCGACCGCCGCAATCGCGAGGCTTACACACGTCGCCCACCATCTGGCACCTACCCGCCCCATCAGCGCGATTGGCGTTCGCCCCCGCCGTCCGAAAATGCCGACAAGCCGTGAGAACACTAGGAACCTGCGCGTGAGAGGAGCATCGGCTGCAATGCGCAACACAATCCCGTTTTGTGCAAAACTATCGCTTCGGCGCCTTTTGCCGTGCAGGCTCCGAGCTCAGCCCGGCGGCACTGCTGCCACTCGCCGTCCCGGTCAACGCGGGCCGTCATGAACTTGAGAATAGACCACATTGCGCCATTGCTTTGCATGGGGGCGTTTGTTTGGAGCATGGGCGCAGAAGCCCAGGTGGTGCGATGCACCGACACCCGCACCGGCAAGGTGACCTATACCGATGGGGGCTGTACGGGGGGAGCGGCGGCGCGCGAAGTGGAAGCGCGCAAAACACCGGAAGAACTCCAACTGGAACGCGAACTGGCCGCTGAGGCGCTGGAGCGCAAGCAGCAGCGGCTGCAGGCCGAGGCCACCGCCGCAGAGACCGAGGCCCGCCGCAACGCCGAGCGAGACCGGGCACGCGCTGCGCAGGCCGCTGCCGCAACCCCACAACCTCAGGACTACGCCCGCTCCCCGGAATGTGCACGTTCGCGGCGCAATTTCGACATGGTGGCAGCAGGCCTGTCGCGCTCGACCTATGAGCAGGAACTGCGGCTCGAAGCGGCCCAGAGGCAGGTGGACCTCGACTGCCTGGGCCCCCAGGGCTATGCCGAGGTCGAAAAGGCACGTGCCAACCAGCCGCGTGTGGTGGTGGTTCCTCCCTCCAGGCACCGCCCTCTCTACCCCGATCCGTTTCCCCAGGCAGGTACCCCACAACCCCCACCACGCCTCACCCAATGTGGCGACTTTCGCTGCACCGACAACCTGGGCAACACCTACCCCCGCACAGGTCCGGGGCGGTTTCCCGGGCCCGGTGGGGTCTGCCGCTCAAACGGCGGCCAGGCGCCCTGCTGATGTCACGGGCGCGCAGCAGCAGGCCCTAACGCTGCGGCTGCCCGCTCAGCCCCTCGGCCACGCTGGGGTATCGCAGCTGCAACCCCAGTTCCCGCACCATGCGCTGGTTGTCGAGCCGGCGTGACTCGCTCATGAAGCTCAGCAGCATCAGCGACAACTGCTCCTGCGCTGCATTGCGGGGCACACGCGGGGGGCGCGGCAGGCCGTACAGGTCGGCGGCCAGGTCAAAGTAGTCGCCCATCTTCAGGTGGGTGGAATCGCTCACGTTGTAAGTGCGCTGTGGCCGCCCTTTCCACACGGCGGCCATACAGGCCCGCGCCAGGTCATCGGCATGGATGTGGTTGGTAAACACATCGTCTTCGGCCACCAGTACCGGCGTGCCTCGGCGCAGACGGGCCTCGGGCGTGCCGCCTTCACGGTCAGGTGCGTAGATACCCGGAATGCGCAGCACGCTGGCCCGCACACCGGCACGGCCAAGGTGGCGTACCGCAGTTTCTGCGTTCACGCGGCGCTGCGCCCGCGGGGTGCCGGGAGCCACGGCCCGCGTCTCAGGCACCAGGGCCCCCTGGCAATCGCCGTACACCCCACTCGTCGATGCATACACAAAGGACACCGGCAGGCTTCGCAGCCGCAGCGCGCGGGCCAAGGCCACGGTGCGGGGGTCCTGCCACCAGGCATTTCCTCCGGCCCCTTCGCCCGGAGGGGGCGCCAGGTGCAACACCCGGGTGGCCAGCCCGGCAAGCCTGCGCAGCGAAGGCGCATCGTCCAAATTGCCCACGATGGGCCTGGCTCCCAGGGCGCGCAGCCCCGCGACCCGCGAGGGGCTGGACGTGAGCGCCATCACCCGCATGCGTGCGGCGCCGGGGCCTGATTGCAGATCACGCAGGACGCGTTGACCTACATCACCGCAGCCCACGATCAGGAGGCGTTCACGGCGAAAGCGCGCAGGGAGGGCGCCAAGGGGGCTTTGTATTGAAGGCAAAATTGGGTCCGTTTGCTTGGCTTTTGCTGGGCCGATAGTTTGATCGAAGACGATTCCAAGGATACCCACACATGACCAGCGCAGAGGCTGCAACCCCCGCAGCGTTCCAGATCACCGTGCAGCCCAGCGGCCGCACTTTCAGTGCCAATGCGGGCGAGGCCATCCTGTCCGCCGCCATCCGCAGCGGCGTGGGCCTGCCCTACGGCTGCAAGGACGGCGCCTGTGGGTCGTGCAAGTGCAAGAAGATCAGCGGCACCGTGCACCACGGCGAACACCAGTCCAAGGCACTCACGGCCGATGAAGAGGCTGCAGGCCTGGTGCTGACCTGCTGCGCGCAACCGCTGACCGACGTGGTGCTCGAATCACGCCAGGTCACTGACGAAAGCGCGTATCCGATCAAGAAGATGCCGGTGCGCGTATCTACCCTGGAAAAAAAATCCCACGACGTGATGCAGGTGCGCCTGCAGCTGCCCGCCGCCGATACCTTCCGCTACCACGCAGGCCAGTACATCGAATTCATCCTGCGGGATGGCGCCCGCCGGGCCTACTCGATGGCCAACGCGCCCCACACGCAGGCTGAAGCGCCGGGCGTGGAGCTGCACATCCGCCACATGCCGGGCGGCAAGTTCACCGACCATGTGTTCGGCGCGATGAAGGAAAAGGAAATCCTGCGGGTGGAAGGGCCGTTTGGCAGCTTTTTCCTGCGCGAGGACTCCGACAAACCCATCGTGCTGCTGGCCTCGGGCACGGGGTTTGCGCCCATCAAGGCGCTGATCGAGCACATGCAGTTCAAGGGCATCACACGCCCGACCGCGCTGTATTGGGGCGGCCGCCGGCCGGGCGACCTGTACCTGCATGACTGGGTGCTGGCGCGTGCGGCCGAAATGCCCCACCTCACCTACGTGCCCGTAGTGTCCGATGCCATACCCGAAGACGCTTGGACTGGCCGCACCGGCTTCGTGCACCAGGCGGTAATGGACGACTTTGCCGACCTATCAGGCCACCAGGTGTATGCCTGTGGCGCACCCATCGTGGTGGACTCGGCCCGCGATGCCTACAGTGCACAGCGCGGCCTGCCCGCAGAAGAGTTCTATGCAGACTCCTTCACCTCCGAGGCGGACAAGCATGGCCCCCCTGAGGCGCTGCGCGCCTTCCCCCCCGAGGGGGGACGCACCCGGTGGACTGGCGAAGCCAGATCCACGGGTGCACTGGTCTGGGTCCTGCCAGTTTTAAGCGTTGGCGGCGGTAGCGAAGGGCGGGCCTTTGAGGTTCTGTGCAATGACGCATGCAGCGTACGGCGGTGGGGCGCAGCATTACCCAGCCCGCCCACCGTCGCGGCGGTGGGTTCGCGGAGCGCGCGCACAGTGCGACTACCCGGGTCGCTTCGATGAACCGGCTGCGCCAGGCCCTGCGCGGCACGGGCCCCATGGCGGCCGTGGTGGGGCTGGCGGTGCTCCTGGTGCTGGGCGCGGGAGAATGGGCGACCCAGAGCGAACTCGACAACCAGTGGGACAACCTGCGCCGCTCGGGCGAGGTGCAGGCCCTGGCCCTGCGCGGCGTGGCCACCCGCTACAGCTACCTGCCATTCACCGCCGCGCAGCAGCCGCTGATTGCCCAGCTGCTGCGCAACCCCGGTGCACAACCGCTGCGCAGCGCCGCCAATGCCTACCTGCAGACCATCAATGCCAATGCGGGCTCGGACACGCTGTATGTCATGAACACCGACGGGCTCACGGTAGCCTCCAGCAACTGGGACACTCCCACCAGCTTCGTGAACCAGAACTACGGCAACCGCCCGTATTTCCGCGATGCGCTGCAAGGGCAACCAGGGCGGTTCTACGGCGTGGGCAAGACCACCGGCGAGCCTGGGCTTTTTGCATCGGCACCCGTGGTGGAAAACGGCCGGGTGATCGGCGTCGTGGCCGTGAAGGTGTGGATGCAGCCCATCGTGGACACCTGGGCGCAACTGCGCGACCCGGTCTTCGTGACCGACGAGCGCGGCATTATCTTCCTCGGCTCGGTACTCCCCTGGCTGTACCAGACCACGCGCCCACTGCCCGAGCAGGACGTGCAGCAGGTGCAATTCGACGAGCAGTATGGCGCACGCTGGACACCCCAGCCCGTGCCCTGGAAAACGCTCCAGCGCGACGGCCAGCCAGGCACCGAGATCCTCGTGCCCGGCACCGGCAAGCGCTATCTGGCCCTTGAAGAGCGCCTGCCCGACCTGGGCTGGACGCTGACCCTCACGGCCGACAGCAAGGCCATCGCCCTGGCGCGCCAACAGGCCTGGGCACTGGCGAGCCTGGCGTCGGGCCTGCTGGTGCTCGGTGCCCTGTACTGGCAGCTGCGCGAACGGCGCCTGCAAGAGAACCGGCAGGCCCGGATCGAGCTGGAGCAGCGCGTCCAGGAGCGCACCCATGCACTGCAGCAGGCGCAAGCATTTCGCCAGTCGATGGAAGACTCGCTGCTGGTGGGCATGCGCGCGCGCGACCTCGAAGGCCGCATCGTCTACGTGAACGCCGCCATGTGCGACATGGTGGGCTACAGCGCAGACGAGCTGATCGGCTGCCTGCCGCCCTACCCCTACTGGCACCCGGACGACCTGGACCGGCACTGGAACGACAGCGACACCGCCCTGGCCGGCAAAGCCGCGCCCCAGGGCAACGAAAACCGGCTGCGGCACCGCAATGGCTCCGACGTGTACACCATGTTCTACACCGCACGCCTCATCGACGGCAACGGCCAGCACATCGGCTGGATGAGTTCGGTGGTGGACATCACCGCCCAAAAACGCGCCGAAGAACAGCAGCAGCAGCGCGAGGCCCAGCTGCAGCGCGTGCAGCGTGTGATCACCGTGGGCGAGATGGCCTCCACGCTGGCGCACGAGCTGAACCAGCCACTGGCCGCCCTGGTCAACTACGCCGCCGCAGCGCGCTCACTGGCGGCGCAGGGCAAAACCGAGCTGCTGAACGACAGCCTCACCGCACTCTCCAGCCAGGCCCTGCGCGCCGCCGACATCGTCGGCCGCATCCGCCGCTGGGTGCGCCAGCACCCCGAGGCCCGCGAGCCCTGCGACCTCAATGCCGCCGTGGACCAGTCCCTGGGCCTGCTCCTGCGCGCCGAGGCGCGACGGCACGGGGTGGCGGTGCGGCTGGACCTGGCCCACGGCCCGCTGCGCGTGAATGCCGACCGCGTGCTGCTCGAACAGGTGGTGCTGAACCTGGGTCTCAACGCCTTGCAGGCCATGCAGGCGATGCGCGCAGATGCCACGCCGCCCGAGGCGCACGAACTATTGCTGCGCACCACGGCCGATACCCGGTTTGCCTGCCTCGAAGTGCTGGACCGGGGGCCTGGCCTGCCACCGGAGATCGCCGAACGCCTGTTCGAGCCCTTCTTCACCACCCGTTCCGACGGCCTGGGGCTGGGCCTGAACATCTGCCGCTCCATTGTCGAAAGCATGGGGGGCGAGCTGCTGGCGCGCAACCGGGACGGTGGTGGCGCCGTGTTTGAAATCCGGCTGCCTCGCATTTTCTTGCCCCCACCATGACCGACAGCCCTCCGACCACTCCCGTCACCGTCAACACCACAGTTCCCGCGAATGTCTACGTCGTGGACGACGACGAGGGCGTGCGCAACTCCCTGGCCGCCCTGCTGCTGGCCGGTGGCCATGCGCCCCGCACGTTTGCCAGCGGCCCTGAGTTCCTGGCCCGCGCCGACCTCGCCCACCCGGGCTGCGTGCTGCTGGACCTGCGCATGGACGGCATGAGCGGCCTGCAGGTGTTCGATGCCCTGCGCGAGCGTAATGCCGTGCTCAAGACCGTGTTCCTGTCCGCCCATGGCGAACTGGCCTCGGCCGTCACCGCCGTCAAGCAAGGGGCCGTGGACTGGCTCGAAAAACCCTGCGACGAGCACACCCTGCTGGCCGCCGTGCTCCGGGCCGCAAGCCTGTCGCTGGAAGACGCACAGCGCGCACAGCGGCGCAACACCCTGCGGGAGCGCTGGAACACGCTGAGCCCGCGCCAGCAAGAGGTGGCGCGCCTGCTGGCCACCGGCATCAGCAGCAAGGAGGTGGCCCGCGCGCTGGCCCAGCGCGACCCGGAGCGCCCCATCGACCCGCGCACAGTAGACACGCACCGCTCTGCCATCTTCCTGAAACTGGACATCCGCTCGTCGCACGAGCTGGGCATGCTGGTGGAAGATCTGGGGCTGGCAGAAAACACGTTGCGCACGCTGTGACAGCCCTCCACAGGCACCCTCCACAGCTGCCGCCCACCAGTTTTCGTAAGCAGTCTTATTATTTTTTGCACAATGGCACCATGAACCGCAGAAACCACCTCATCGCCAGTGCCGCTGTTGCAGCGGCTTTTTCATCCCCCTTTGCGGCCTCGGTCGCGCTGGCGCAGGACTCCGGTCAGCCCATCCGGCTGGTCGTGCCCTACGCACCCGGTGGGCCCATCGACGTGACGGCGCGTGCACTGGCCGAGCGCGTGCGCGACTCGCTGGGCACCGTGATCATTGAAAACAAGGGCGGAGCCGGCGGCAACATTGGTGCCGACGCCATTGCGAAGGCCGCACCCGATGGCCTGACCATCGGCATCGCTGCCACGGCCACGCACGCAGTGAACCCCTGGCTGTACGCCAAGATGCCCTACGACGCGGGCAAGGACTTCGCGGGCATCACGCAGATGGTGCGTGTTCCCAACGTGCTGGTCATCAACGCCGCCAAAGCCGAGCAGCTCAAGATCAACACCCTGGCCGACCTGATCGCCTACGCCAAGGCCAACCCCGCCAAGCTCAACTACGGCAGCGGCGGCAACGGCAGCGCGGGCCACCTGGCAGGTGAGATGTTCAAGCAGCGCGCGGGCATCTTTGCGCTGCACATCCCCTACCGCGGCGCCAACCCCGCGCAGCTGGCGCTGCTGGCGGGCGAGGTGGACTTCAACATCGACAACCTGGCGGCCGCCGCGCCCAACATCCGTGCCGGCAAGCTCAAGGCCCTGGCCGTGACCTCGCTGGACGCCTCGCCCTCGCTGCCGGGCGTGCCACCCCTGTCTGCTACTTTCAAGGGCTTTTCCATCGACACCTGGTGGGGCCTGGTGGCACCCGCAGCCACGCCCAAGCCCATCATCGACAAGCTGAACAAGGCCTTTGTAGCCGCCCTCCATGCGCCAGAAACCAAGACCCGCTTTGGCGCCTTGCTGGCCGAACCCGTACCCACCACGCCGCAGCAGTTCGACAGCTTCATGGCCAGCGAACGCGCCAAGTACCAGCAGGTGGTGAAGGCATCCGGGGCGAAGGTGGATTGACCCCCTGAGCGGCAGTATCTCAACCTCCAAGAGGGACGCCACCCGTGGCCCGGCAAAGCCGGTTCCACGGTGGCACTGGCGTTGGGCTGCGCCAGTTTCATCCGGTGCGGGTCCATCCGTCGCGCAGGGTAATATTTTTAAGCTTTTTAGCCTCTAGCGCTTATCTACAAAGCGCTAGCAGCTCCTGATTCAGGAGCAAATCATCTACCCACCACCGCATCCGCCCAACCCGGGCCTTCGAGCCGGTGGATGTCCTGCAATGCCACGGCCTGCAGCGCGGCGGCGTCCACGCGCTCGGGCGCAAGATCGGCCAGGGGGCGCAGCACAAACGCGCGCTCGGCCATCCGAGGGTGGGGCACGGTGAGCTCGGGGGTGTCGATGGCCTGGCCGCCAAACCACAGGATGTCCAGGTCCAGCGTGCGCGGGGCGTTGCGGTAGGGGCGCTGGCGGCCAGCGGCTTGTTCGATGGATTGCAGGGCCTGCAGCAGGGGCTGCGGGGCCAGGGCCGTGGTCAGCTCGGCCACGGCATTGAGGTAGTCGGGCCCACCGGCATCGACCGGCGCGCTGCCATAGAGCGGCGACACGCGTGTGACCCGGGTGCCTGGCAACTGGCCAATGGCCGCCAAAGCATTGCGCAAGGCAGCCTCACGCTCGCCCAGATTGGCGCCCAGGCCCACGTAGACCAGGGCGGGCCGTTCGCCCTCCTCGCCGAGGTCCGGCAGATTCACTCGCCCGCCGCCGCAGGGGCTGCGCCTTCGCCGCCTCCCGCACCACCGGGCTTGCGACGGCGGCGGCGGCGCTTCTTGGGGGCACCACCTTCGGAGGGGAACTCAGCGTCGCTGTCGACCGGTCCGGCGTCTGACCCTTGGGGCAAGCCGCGCGGATCGGCGGCGGGTGCAGCGCGGGGCACGCGCTTGACCACGGGCTGCGCTTTCTGGCGGGCTTTCTGTTCTTCCTTGGCCTGGTCCAGCAGGTCATCACGGCGCTCGTCATCGGCGGTCTGGAAGTCCTGCCACCACTCGGCCAGCGCTTCTTCGACCTCGCCCACATCGGCGCGCAGGCGCATGAAGTCAAACCCGGCGCGAAAGCGCGGCTGCATCACCATGCCAAACGGCGTGTTGCCCACGCGCTTTTCAAAACGCGGCTGCATGACCCAGATCTCGCGCATGTCGGCGGCCAGTTTGCCCCGGCCGGACACATCACCAATGCGCTTGTCGAACACCTCGTCGATGGCCTCCTGCAGCGCGGGCAGCGGGTGCTGGCGCTGGTTCAGACGCGCCTGCCAGCCATTGCGCACGTCTTCCCACAGCACGCAGGCCAGGAGGAAGCTCGGGGCGACGGGCTTGCCTTCATTGACGCGGCGGTCGGTGTCCACCAGGGCGGCTTTGACAAACGGCGTATCGGCGCGCTCCACGGCCACGTCCAACAGCGGGTAGATGCCTTTGGCCATGCCCAGCTTGCGCAACTGTTCAATGGTGGCAATGGCGTGGCCGGTTTGCAGCAGCTTGAGCATTTCGTCGAACATGCGGCTCTGCGGCACCTCGGCCAGCAGCGCCTGCGACTGCACCAGCGGCGCGGCCGACTTGGCCTCGATGCTGAAACCCAGGCCGCTGAGCTTGGCTGCAAAGCGCACGGCACGGATGATGCGCACCGGGTCTTCGCGGTAACGCGTGGCGGGGTCGCCAATCATGCGCAGCGTCTTCTTCTTGGCGTCCTGCAGGCCCTTGTGATAGTCGACCACGATCTGGCTGACCGGGTCGTAGTACATGGCGTTCACGGTGAAGTCGCGGCGCGTGGCGTCTTCGTCCTGCGGGCCCCAGACGTTGTCGCGCAGCACGCGTCCGCTGGCATCCACAGCGTGCTGCATGCCCGACAGCTGCGCCTTGCTGGTCTTTTCATTGCCCGCTACCTGGCCCGCAGCGGCGTTGTCGAGGTAGGCACGAAAGGTGGAGACCTCGATCACCTCGTGCTCGCGGCCCCGGCCGTGCACCACGTGCACGATGCGAAAGCGCTTGCCGATGATGAAGGCGCGGCGGAACAGCCCCTTGACCTGCTCAGGCGTGGCGTTGGTGGCCACGTCAAAGTCCTTGGGGCGCAGGCCCAGCAGCAGGTCGCGCACGGCGCCGCCGACGATGTAGGCCTCAAAACCTGCGTGCTTGAGCGTGGCAACCACCTCGGCGGCGCGGTGGTCCACCAGCTCGGGGTTGATGCCGTGCACCGAGGCGGGCACCTCTTCGCGCTTGCCAAAGTGGGGCTTGCCGCCCGAGGTGCCGGGTGTCGATTTGCCCATCAGTTTGTCTAGGAACTTCTTGATCATGGAGTGAAAGGTTTCAGGGGGTCGGGCACGAAACGGCGGCTGGTGGGGCTGCAAGGCGCTCATCATTCAGCGGGTGGTGCAGGCGTTTCGGCATCGGCCGCAAACAGGTCCAGTATGCGCCAGCCGCGCTCCTGGGCCAGGGCGCGCAGGCGCGGGTCGGGGTTGGTGGCAACCGGGTGGTTCACCTTCTCCAGCAGCGGCACGTCGTTCATGGAATCGCTGTAGAAAGTGCTTTCGACATCGGCCCAGCCGAGCTGCCGCTCGGCCAGCCATTGTTCCATGCGGCGCACCTTGCCTTCGCGCATGGTGGGAATGCCGTTGATCTCGCCGGTGTACCAGCCGCTGGCGTCGCGCACCAGTTGCACGGCCAGCAGTTGCGAAACGCCCAGCGCCTGCGCGATGGGCGTGGTCACGAACTCGTTGGTGGCGGTGACGATCAGCACCTCGTCGCCCGCCACTTGGTGCTGGCGGATCAGGTCAAGCGCCTGGGGCTGGATGGCGGGGGTGATGACCTCGCGCATGAACTGCTGGTGCGCGGCCGCCGCCGCCTCGGGCCCGCGCAGGCGCACGGCCTCGGTCGCAAAACGCACGTAGTCGTGCACATCGAGCGTGCCAGCCTGGTAGTGGGCGTAGAACTCGTCGTTGCGGCGCGCGAACTCCACGGGGTCGTTCCAGCCGATGCGGATGGTGAATTCGCCCCACTCGTAGTCGGAGTCGAGCGGCAGCAGCGTGTGGTCCAGGTCAAACAGCGCAAGCCGCAGGCGGCGGGGTTCAGAAGTCATTCAGGTTCACACGTAAAAAAAAGGCGTGGGGGCACGGCGTTATTCCGATTCCAACATTGTCTTGAGCAAGGGAATCGTGATGGCGCGCTGGGTGCGCAAGGCAAAGGCATCCAGCTGGTCCAAGAGCTGCATGAGGCTGCCCAGGTCGCGCGAGAAGCGGTTGAGCATGTAGTCCATAACTTCGTCGCCCAGGAACACGCCGCGTGCGTCGGCCTCCTGGCGCAGCACGGCGCGGCGCTCGGCCTCGCCCAGCAGCTGCAGCTGGAACACATGGCCCCAGCCCAGGCGGCTGCGCAGGTCGTCGCGCAAGGGCAGGTCTGCCGGGGGCAGGTTGCCAGCAGCCAGCACCCAGCGCTGGCTGCCGCTGGCGGGGCTGATGGCGTTGACGAACCAATTGAACGCGGTGGCCTGCTGGGCGGTGCTGTACAGGTGCACATCGTCCATGAGCACAGCGGCCCAGTTTTCGTCGAAATCAGGGGGTTCGGCGACGGCCGGGTCGAGCCAGCCTACGCTGGAGCCCTGCTCGCGCAGGGCCTGGCGCACGGCCTGGAGCAAATGGGTCTTGCCACTGCCGGGTTCGCCCCACAGGTAGGTGGGCACGGGGGAGCGGGTGGCCTCGCTGCTGCCTTCGCCGGCGGCCAGGCGCAGGTGTTGCAGGGCGGCCTCATTGGGGCCGGCATAAAACCGGGACAGCGTGGGCCCTGTGGCCAGGCCGATGTCCAGTGCCAGTTGCTTCATCATGGCTGCCGCCCACAGGCACACAGGCAGAGGGTTGGGGCATGAAACAGCATGGGCTTGAAGGACAAAACAGGGCGGTGTGAAGGGGTGAGCGGGTGGCACTGGGTGCGCAACCCGTAAAATCTGGGCAAATTTTAGTCTGCTGCGCACGCTGTTCCGTGCCGTCCCTGCCTTGAGCCCCCCTATGAGCACCTCTGCCACCTCCCCCACCCCCCTGTCCTACAAAGACGCTGGCGTTGACATCGACGCGGGCGATGCCCTGGTCGAACGCATCAAACCCCTGGCCAAGAAGACCATGCGCGAAGGTGTGCTGGCGGGTATTGGCGGCTTTGGCGCGCTGTTCGAAGTGCCCAAGCGCTACAAGGAGCCGGTGCTGGTCTCCGGCACCGACGGCGTGGGCACCAAGCTCAAGCTGGCGTTTGAATGGAACATGCACGACACCGTGGGCATCGACCTGGTGGCCATGAGCGTGAACGACGTGCTGGTGCAAGGCGCCGAGCCCCTGTTCTTCCTGGACTACTTCGCCTGCGGCAAGCTGGATGTGGACACGGCTGCGGCCGTGGTGGGCGGCATCGCCAAGGGTTGCGAACTGAGCGGCTGCGCGCTGATCGGCGGCGAAACGGCCGAAATGCCCGGCATGTACCCTGCCGGTGAGTACGACCTGGCCGGCTTTGCCGTGGGTGCGGTCGAAAAGTCCAAGATCCTGACCGGCAAGGACGTCAAGCCCGGCGACGTGGTGCTGGGTCTGGCCAGCCATGGTGTGCATTCCAACGGTTTCAGCCTGGTGCGCAAGTGCATCGACCGCGCCGAAGCCGCTGGCACCCTGCCCGCCACGCTGGACGGCAAGCCCTTCAAGCAGGCCATCATGGAATCCACCCGCCTGTACGTGAAGAACGTGCTGGCTGCGCTGGCGGTCCATCCGATCAAGGCCCTGGCCCACATCACCGGTGGCGGCCTGCTGGAGAACATCCCCCGCGTGCTGCCCGAAGGCACGGCCGCCCATCTGACCAAGGGCAGCTGGCCCCAGACCGAACTGTTTGCCTGGCTGCAAAAGACCGCCGGCATCGACGACATCGAGATGAACCGCACCTTCAACAACGGCATTGGCATGGTGGTGGTGGTGGATGCCGCCAACGCTGAGGCCACAGCCGCCACGCTGCGCGCTGCGGGCGAGCAGGTGTACACGATTGGCACGATCGCTGCGCGCGCCGAAGGCGCCGCCGTGGTGGTGGCCTGATCGCCCCCGCCCGCGTTCATTCAACCCCACCGCACACGACCAGTTTCAGCGCATGGCGCAGCGCCCCCCTTCTGCCCCCGTCGCCCCCGCACCGCCAGAGCCCACCACGCTGCCACCGCGCGCCCTGACCCGGGGCGTTGTGGTGGCCAGCTACCTGCTGGTGGCGGCCGTGCTGCTGCTGGTGATGTGGCGCGGCCTGCTGCCGGGCCTGTTGTGCGTGTGCCTGGGCTTTCTGCTCACGCGGGCCCTCACGCGCTGGTTTGCCCAGGGCCTGGGACGGGTGCAGCGCCAGTCCACACCTTCCGCCCGCAGCCTGCGGGTGGCGCAGGTGGTGGCGGCAGGTCTGGTCATGCTGCTGCCGCTGGCGCTGCTGGCCGCCGGACTGACGCACTCGCGGGGTTATCTGGTCGATGCCCCGCAGCAATACCGTGAGCTGCTCAACTACATGGCGCGCACGGTGCTGGAGCTGCGCCTGAAGCTGCCTGCCGACATGGCGGCCCACCTGCCCGAGGGCGCGGCTGAAATCCAGCGCATCATCGCCAACTACCTGGGCGCCAAGGCCGGCGCGCTGGCCATGGCCGGGCGCGCCTGGCTGGCAGGGCTGCTGTTTGCCTATGTGGGCCTGCTCATCGGCGCGCTGGCGGCCGTGCGCCCACCAGCCCTCGCGCGCGGCCCGCTGGCCCAGCAGCTCAAGCTGCGCATCACACTGTTTGGCGAGGCGTTCCGGCAGATCGTGGCCGCGCAGTTCTGGATTGCGGCGTTCAACACCCTGCTCACCGCGCTGTTCCTGCTGTTTGTGCTGCCGCTGTGGAATCTGGAGCTGCCCTACACGCCCGTGCTGATCACCTTCACGTTCATTGCCGGGCTCGTGCCCATCGTGGGCAACCTGGTGTGCAACGTGGTCATCACCATCGTGGGGCTGTCGGTGTCACCGCTGGCGGCGGCCGCCTGCCTGGGCTTTCTGATCCTGATCCACAAGGCCGAATACGTGATCAACGCCAAGGTGGTGGGCCGCCGCACGCAGATGGGCGTGTGGGAACTGCTGAGCGTGATGTTCGTGGCCGAGGCCGTGTTTGGCCCCGCCGGGCTGGTGGCGGCCCCGCTGTTTTATGCCTACCTCAAGAAGGAACTGGTGGCAGCGCGGCTGGTGTAGCCGGCCATGGATGCTGCCACCGGCAGCATCAAACACCACATCCACTACAAATTTAATAGCTTCTCACGCTTGACAGATAAGCGCTAGAGCCTATTTTTATTCATTTTTTTGCAAACTGCCGCGCCACAAAGGCCCACACCAGGGCGGAGGCATCCGGCCCGGCCGGGTCGCTGAACGGCAATTGCGCCACGCCGCCGCTCCAGGCGTGGGCCAGCCCCGCCACTTCGCGCAGCGCCACCACCGTGCGGCCCCGGGTCTTGAATTCGGTCACCCGCATGGCATGGCGCTGGCCACGCTGCAGGGTGCGCAAGGCTCCGGCCCGCGCGCCCAGCGCATCCGCCCACAGCAGGGCCGTGGCCGCAGCGTTACGCACAGAGACCACACCATCGGCATCGCCATGCAGCACCAGCAGGGGCGGCAGCGGAAGCACGGAAGGGGTTGCGCCCTGGTTGAGGGAGACACCCAGGGGCTCTGGCAGGTGCGCAGCGCGCCGCCCGTGCATGGCGGACAGCGCCGTGGCTGCCGATTCGGCCGTGCCCGGTGCCACCCCGGAATGCATGGCCACGGCACAGAACCGCTGGGGATAGAGCGCGGCCATCAGCACGGCCATGCTGGCACCGGCCGACAAGCCTGCCACGGCCACACGGGCCAGGTCCACCGGGTAGCGGCGCGCCACCTTGCCCACCGCAGCCAGCAGCGTGGCTGCCTCGGCCTGGGCCTTGCCGTTGCGGCGCTCGAACCAGTTCCAGCAGCCATGGGCGTTGGCCATGCGCTCCTGCTCGGGGTAGAGCACCAGAAAACGCTCGCGCGCGGCCAGCCGGTTCATGCGCGTGGCTGCAGCCAGGTCGCCCCCCGTCTGGCCGCAGCCATGCAGCATGACCAGCAAGGGCAGTTTCTCGTCCGCCTTCAGCGCCAGCCCTGGCGGGATGAAAAGGTGGTAGCGCCGCGCGCCCGCAGGCCCGGGTGCAATGCCACCGACCCACTCTCCGCGAGCGGGCACGGGCTTGCTGGCCGCGCGCCGGGCTGGCACCGCAGGCGCAGACGCCACCCGGCGCGGCGCAGCCGGGGCCTTGGCGCGCACAGGGCGCGCCGCCCGGGCAAAGGCCTTCAGGTTGCGCTGGTAGGCCCGCGTCAGCGCTGACAGGGAAAACAAGCGGGAGCGTCTGGCCATGGCAAGGAGTCGTGTAGTGGGTGGGCTGTAGAGGGCAAAAATTTAGGGAAAACCCTAATCACCATAACAGCTTATGCGGCTCACCGCGCACAACTATCAATTTGATAGCTACAAAACATTACCCATACAGCGATTTTCGCCTTTTCCAGACAACCCCATGGCCCGCTTGCCCACCATTCCCTGTGAAACCTCGCCAAGAACTCCACCGAAGGCGTAAATTGATCGAAACCTGTCCCGTCTGGCGCGGACTCTACGCCTCAGCGTAATAAAAATAGAGGCTTCAAACCATCCATCGAAAGAAGCACACCATGAAAACATGTCTGATTGTGATTGACGTCCAGGAGTCCTTTCGCCACCGCCCTTACTTCACCGCGCACGACCTGCCCGCCTATCTGCAGGCCCAGAACGCCCTGATCGAAGGCTGCGTGGCGCGCGGCGTGCCGGTGGTGCGGGTGTTCCACAGCGAAGGCCCCGAAGTGCCCGAGAATGCGTTTTCGCAGGTGTCAGGCCAGGTGCGCGCACTCGATGGCTTGGCGCCCTTCGAGGCGGCCGCCACCTTCACCAAGTCGCGCCACAGCGCGCTGGTGGGCACGGGACTGGACGTGTGGCTGACGCGCCATGGCATCCAGCGCCTCATCATCAGCGGCATCCGCACCGAACAATGCTGCGAAACCACCACGCGCCACGCCTCGGACCTGGGCTGGGAGGTGGACTATGTGACCGACGCCACCTTGACCTGGGACATGGTGCAACCCGACGGCCAGACGCTGGCAGCCGCCGACATCAAGACCCGCACCGCCACGGTGCTGCAGGGCCGCTTTGCCACCCTGCGCACCGTGCGGGAAGCCCTGGACGCCCTGGAAGCGGCCGCAGCCTGACCACCGGAGAACACCATGCGCGCCACCGTCTGCGAATTGCCCTACCAACCCCATCTGCTCGAAGCTGCCTGGGTAGCACTGTGCGCCCACACCCGCAGCGCGCAATCCGAGCTGGTGCTGCTGCCCGAGTTCGCCTTTGTCGAGCCGGTGTGGGAATCGCTCCCCGCCGATCCTGCACGCTGGGGCGCTGCCGTCGCACTCAGCGACGCCTGGGCGACCCGCCTGCCCGAGCTGGGCGCCGACTGGGTGGTGGGAGCGAGGCCTGTCACGGTCGGCGGGCAGCGCTTGAACGAAGGCTTTCTCTGGTCCGCGCAGACCGGCTACGCGCCCCTGCGGCGCAAGTTTCACCTGCCCGATGAACCGGGTGGCTGGGAGGCCCAGTGGTTTACGCGCGGTGATGCAGCATTTCCCCGTTTCAACGCCGGGCCGCTGGCCTTCGGCCTGAACATTTGCACCGAACTCTGGGCGCTGGACATCTATGCCCACTATGCGGCGCTGGGCGGGCTGCAGGCCATCCTGTCGCCGCGCGCCACAGCGGCCGCCACCACCGACAAATGGCTGGCCGTGGGCACCGTTGCGGCCGTGCGCACTGGCGCTTACAGCCTGTCGTCCAACCGCGCGGACCACACCGCAGGCACCTATGGCGGCGCAGGCTGGGTCATCAGCCCCGATGGCGCCCTGCTCGCCCGCACCACGGCAGAACAACCCTTTTGCACCGTCGATATCGACCTGAACGCAACAACGACGGCGCGCAGCACCTACCCGCGTTATGTGTTTGCCCACCCCCTCCCCGCACGACACCATGACCACACCATCTGCCATCAAACCCCCAAAGCCCCTGCAAGTCGCCATCCTCGTTTTTGACGAGGTGGAAGCCCTGGACCTGGGCGGCCCCTACGAAGTGTTCACCACCGCCGTGCGCATGGCGCAGCGCCTGCAGCCTGGCGCACCCGCGCCCTTTGCCGTGCAGTGCGTGGCCCGCAGCCTGGCCCCCGTGCGGGCCCGCGCTGGCCTGCGCGTGCTGCCGGACGCGGACTTCACCAACGCCACCGCGCCCGATGTGCTCATCGTGCCCGGCGGCGTGGTGGACGCCGCCGCGGCCTGCGCAGACACCCGCTCCTGGGTGGCCCAGGCGGCGCGTGGTGCGCAGATCACCGCATCGGTGTGCACAGGTGCGTTCATCCTGGCAGCCGCAGGCGTGCTGACCGAAGGCCCTGCCACCACCCACTGGGAGGACATTGCCGACCTGCGCGCGCAGTTTCCCACCCTGGATGTGCGGGAAAATGTGCGCTGGGTAGACCGGGGGGCGCTGGTCACGTCGGCCGGCATCAGTGCCGGCATTGACATGAGCCTGCACCTGGTCACCCGGCTGGCGGGCGCAGCACTCGCGGAGCGCACCGCCCGCCAGATGGACACCCCGTGGAACAGGGAGCCGTAAAACGCCTTGGGAGCGGCCCCTTTTTCAAGAACTTGTCATGCAGGACACCACACCTTCCCCCATCCACGTGTACTTCGCCCTGCTGCCTGGCAGCCTGGTTCTGGACTGGGCCGGCCCGGCCGAGGCGCTGCGCATTGCCAACCAGACCCTGGTCGCCCTGGGCCAACCAGAGCGCTTTGTGCAGCACTTCGTGAGCCCCACGCCCGAGTCGATGTCGTCCGTGGGGGTCGCTGTCACCGGGCTGGCGCCGCTGCCTGACACACTGCCCAGCCCCGCGTGGGTGGTGCTGGTGGGCCTGGCAGGCCAGCGCATCGACGTGAGCGGCCCCGAAGCCCAGGCCCTGCTGCACTGGCTGCGCGGCCTGCGCCCTGTGGCCGGGCAGCTGGAGCTGGTCACCGTGTGCGCGGGCGCGGTGCTGGCCGCCCATGCAGGGCTGCTGACCGGCCGGCGCGCCACCACGCACCATCTGCACCTGGACGAGCTGGCCCTGGTAGACCCACGCTGCGACGTAGCCGCCAACCGCGTGTTCGTGGCCGATGGCCCCATCTACACCAGCGCAGGCGTGACCACCGGCATCGACCTGCTGCTGCACCGCATCTCCGACATCTGCGGCCCCACGGTGGCGGTGCAGGTGGCGCAGGCCATGGTGATCGGGCTGCGCCGGGGGCCGGACGACCCGCAGTTCTCGCCGTTTCTGCACCACCGCAACCACATGCACCCCGCACTGCACCGCGTGCAGGACGCCGTGGGCCAGCAACCGCAGGCCGACTGGAGCGTGCCGCAGATGGCCGAGGTGGCACACACCTCGCCGCGCCACCTCACGCGGCTGTTTTTGGAACATGCGGGCATCGCCCCGCTGCAGTACCTGCGGCGCATCCGCCTGGCCACGGCCGAGGCCGCGCTGCGCTCGGGCCAGAACGTGACGCAGGCGGCGCTGATGGCGGGGTTCAGCTCCGACACCCAGCTGCGCCGGGCCTGGCACCAGTTCGGGCGCGGAGGCACGCCGTCGCAGGGTACGGGCCGGGCGCGCGCGCACTGAACTGCGGGCACCGGCCCGCTTCGCAGTCTCGGCCACAGCCCCAAAAGGCACTCACTGCGACGGCACAGACACGGCCATGAAAGAGCCATCGCGCCGATGAGAATGAACGTCTGCAGGCCCCGCGCCCGCAGCAGATCCTGGACACCCTGCCCGAGGAGCGCTTTGACCGGGTCACGGCTTTTGCGGCGCACGAATTCAAAGGCCCGGCCCAGCCTTAGAAATCTGAAGCACGTGAATCCGCAGTTTGAATTTCCGCAATTCGACCGTTCTCAGGAACTGGAGGATGCAGCGGCATCCGCTCGAATGACCACCCCAATCACGCCCTGGCCTACTGCGCCACAAACCCGCTGGTCTTGATGATGCGCGTCCAAGCCTCGGTGTAGGCCGCCTGGCGGGTGGCCAGCTGCTGCGGTGTCATGTAGCCCACCGTGAGGCCCATGGCCGTCAGGTGCTCACGCACATCCGGCATCGCCACCACCTTGGACAGGGCGATGGAAAACTCGGTGATGAACTTCTGCGGTGTGCCGGTGGGGGCGTATATGCCGTAGTACGGCAGGTCTTCAAAGCCCTTGAGGCCCATTTCGTCGAACGTGGGCACATCGGGCATGGCGGCCTGGCGCTTGGTGCCGAGCACGCCCACCACGCGCACCTTGCCCGCCTTGTGGTTCTCGATGAAATCCTGCACTGAGGCGACGCCTGCACCGATCTGGTTGCCCAGCATGTCGGCCATCATGGGCGCGCTGCCCCGGTAGGGGGCGGACACCAGGTCGATCTGGTACTTCTGCCCGATCAGCTTGACCAGGAATTCGGGGGTGGAGGCCGGTGCCGGGATGCCCACGGCCCCCTTGCCCTGACCCGCCGTGCGCACCCAGTTGACGTAGTCGCCGAACGACTTGGCGGGCGTGCCGCCCGAGACGGCGAATGCATTCACAAAGGTGGCAAAGCCACCGACGGGAACGAAGTCGCGCACCGGGTCGAAGCCAGCGTTCTTGACCACCTGGGGCAGGATGGAGATGGTGTGGTCGTGCGTGATGAACAGCGTGGTCCCATCGGGCACTGCCGCTTTGAGCGCCTGGGCCGCAATCTGGCCCCCGGCGCCTGGGCGGTTTTCCACCACCACTGGCACGCCCAGTTCGTCCTTAAGCTTCTCGGACAAAGTGCGCGCAATGGCGTCCGAACCACCGCCGGGCGGGAACCCCACCAGCAGGCGAATGGGCTTGGCCGACTGCGCCGACGCGAGCCCCACGGTCAGCGCAGCCCCCAGAAAGGCGCTGGTGCGCAAAAGACGGGACAACAGGCTGCGGCGGGATGGGGTCATGGCAAAAGCTCCAAAGGGATATGCAATGGGCACCGCAAAAATCAGGCCAGGCGTGCGCGATGGCGCGCCAGCTGTGCACGCACCTGTGCTGGAGCCGTACCTCCCAGCGTATTGCGGGCGTTGAGCGAGCCACGCAGACTCAGGCACTCGTACACATCCTTCTCGATGGCGGGGTGAAAGCCTTGCAGCACCGTCAAAGGCAGCTCCGACAGGTCGCACGCGTGCGAGGTGGCCGCCTTCACCGCATGGGCCACGGTTTCGTGCGCGTCGCGGAAGGGCAGGCCCTTTTTCACTAGGTAGTCGGCCAGGTCGGTGGCCGTGGCGTAGCCCTTGAGGGCCGCCTGCTCCATCGCCTGGGCGTTGACGGTGATGCCGCCTTCCTTTTGGCCCGTGGCGGGGTTCAGCTGGCCGCCCACCATCTCGGCAAAGATGCGCAGCGTGTCCTTGAGCGTGTCCACGGTGTCGAACAGCGGCTCCTTGTCTTCTTGGTTGTCCTTGTTGTAGGCCAGGGGCTGGCCCTTCATCAGCGTGATCAGGCCCATGAGGTGACCGACCACGCGGCCGGTCTTGCCGCGCGCCAGTTCCGGCACATCGGGGTTCTTCTTCTGCGGCATGATTGAGCTGCCGGTGGTGAAGCGGTCGGCGATCTTGATGAAGCCGAAGTTCTGGCTCATCCAGATGATGAGTTCTTCGCTCAAGCGGCTCACGTGCACCATGCACAGGCTGGCGGCGGCGGTGAATTCGATGGCGAAGTCGCGGTCGCTCACGGCGTCCAGGCTGTTCTGGCACACGCCCTCCATGCCCAGAGTTTTTGCGACGCGCTCGCGGTCCAGCGGGTAGGTGGTGCCGGCCAGGGCCGCGCTGCCCAGGGGCAGCACGTTGGTGCGGCGGCGCACGTCGGCCATGCGCTCGGCATCGCGCTTGAACATTTCCACATAGGCGAGCATGTGGTGGCCAAAGCTCACCGGCTGAGCCACCTGCAGGTGGGTGAAGCCGGGCAGGATCACCTCGACGTTCTGCTCGGCCACATCCACCAGCGACACCTGCAGCTCTTTGAGCAGGTCGCCGATCAAATCAATCTCGCCGCGCAGCCACAAGCGCACGTCGGTGGCCACCTGGTCGTTGCGGCTGCGGCCGGTGTGCAGGCGCTTGCCGGCATCACCCACCAGCTGGGTCAGGCGGGCTTCGATGTTCAGGTGCACGTCTTCGAGGTCGAGCTTCCATTCGAACGCGCCGGATTCGATCTCTTGCGTGATCTGCGCCATGCCGCGCTGGATGGATGCGTGGTCGGAGGCAGAGATGATGCCCTGCGCGGCGAGCATCTCGGCATGTGCCAGGCTGCCTGCAATATCGGCCTGCCACAGGCGCTTGTCGAAGAACACGCTGGAGGTGTAGCGCTTGACCAGGTCGCTCATGGGCTCGGAAAACAACGCCGACCAGGCCTGGGCCTTGGTGTCGAGTTGGTTGTGGGACGGCGCAGAGTCGGCGCTGGTGGCTTGGGCTTTGGACATAAGGAGGGCAATAATCCGGAGGTTCAGACACCCGGACAACCCGGGCGCCGCAATGCAAAACACGCAAATTTTATCGACCCAGCCCCCGCTGCCCGATTCTGGCCCGCCAGAAAGGTCTGCGCGCAGCGTGCGGGCGGCCGCTGGCGCCGGGCCGGGCGGCCAGCCGCCGCGCGGGCGGGCCCTGGTGTTTGACGCCTGCCAGGTGGGCGTGGTGCTGCGGGCCGTGCTGTTCGTGGAGCTGGTGGTGGGCGTGGGCGCGATGTATGGGGCGGGCAACCCTGTGGAATGGCTGGCCACCCTGGCGCTGCTGACGGGCGGTGCGCTGCCCGCCACGCTGCTGTGGCTGGTCACGGCCTGCAGCCTCAAGACCGTGCTGCAGCGCCTGACCACCGTGCAGCAATACCTGGCGGGCGTGCTGCTGGGTGCTCTGGCCGGGGCCTATGCCTGCGGCATGCTGGCGTTGGTGGCGCAACCCACCTCTGCGCCCTGGCTGGCCAGCGCCGCCACGGGTGCGCTGCTGGCAGCCATGCTGGTGGCCGCGCTGGTGCTGCGCGCGCGGGGCCGCACGCCCGCAGCCACCACGGCACGCCTGACGGAGCTGCAGTCACGCATCCGCCCGCATTTTCTGTTCAACACGCTTAACAGCGCGATCGCGCTGGTGCGCGAAGAACCGGCCAAGGCCGAATCGCTGCTGGAAGACCTGTCCGACCTGTTTCGGGTCGCCCTCATCGAGCAGGGTGAATCGACCACGCTGGCCGAAGAAATCACGCTCGCGCGCCGCTATCTGGGCATCGAAGAGGTGCGCTTTGGCAAACGCCTGCAGGTGCAGTGGAACCTGGACCCCCGCACCGACGGCGCCCGCCTGCCCCCACTGCTGCTGCAGCCTCTGGTGGAAAACGCTGTCAAACACGGCGTGGAGCCCAGCGACCGGGGTGGCAAGCTCCGCGTGCTGACCGAGCTGCGCGGCAGCCGTGTGGTGGTGCGCATTACCAACACCCTTCCCCCCAAGGAAGGCAAGAACGGCCACGGCAATGGCGAAGACACCGCGCCCCGGGGCCACGGCATTGCGCTGGCCAATGTGCGTGCGCGGCTGGCGCTGTTGCACGATGTGCAGGGCGAATTCACCGCTGGCGTGCAGGACGGCCTCTACCAGGTGCGCATTACCCTGCCCGCCCCCGACCCCCAGCCCCGCCCCCGGGGTGGGCGCAGCACAGCACCGCCCGCGCGCCGCAGTTCTGGCAACCCCGGCAACCGCCATGGCAGCCGCGCGGCGCCGTTACAGCGCCGCATGGTGGACAGCCCCAACGACAACAACAGCCCCTTGAGAGACCATGAACATCCTGATCGTTGACGATGAAGCCCTTGCGCGCAGCCGCCTGCGGACCCTGCTGGCCGATTGCGCCCAGGCCCAGCCCGCTCAGCGCATGACGGTGGCCGAGGCCTCCAACGCGAGCGAAACCATGGCACTGCTGGGGCCCACGGGCGGACGGGGTTTTGACCTGGTGCTGCTCGACATCCACATGCCCGGCCAGGACGGCCTGGCCCTGGCCCACACCCTGCAGACCCTGCCCCAGCCCCCTGCGGTGGTGTTTGTGACCGCCCACGCCGACCACGCCGTGAGCGCGTTCGAGCTGGACGCCACCGACTACCTGACCAAGCCCGTGCGCCGCGAACGCTTGCAGCAGGCACTGGCCAAGGTGCAGCGCAGCGCACGCCCTCCCGCACCCGCCCAAGCGCCCAGCCTGCCCGAAGGCGAAACCCTGCTGATCCAGGACCGGGGCCGCACCGAACGCCTGCCCCTGGCCGAGGTGCTGTACTTCAAGGCCGAGCAGAAGTACGTGACCGTCCGCACCACCACCCGCAGCTACATCATGGACGGCTCGCTCAGTGAGATAGAAACCAAGTTCGCCCCGCGCTTCCTGCGCATCCACCGCAATGCGCTCGTGGCCCGCCGCGCCGTGCGCGCACTGGAGAAACACTACGACCCCGAAGAAGGCGAAGGCTGGGCGGTGCGGCTGCAGGGATCCACCGAATTGCTGGCGGTCTCCCGCCGGCAAGTCGCGGCCGTGCGAGAGGAGCTGGCGCGCTAATTTTGGCCGCTAGCGCTTGATAGACAAGCGCAGATAGCTATTAATTTAATAGCAATTCCTCAATACACCTCGGGCACGTACATGCTCGCGGGCACCGGCTGACGCAGGTATTCGGGGTTGCGCACCCGCTCGGGCAGCACCACGGTCGGGTGGGGCACGTCCTGGTAGGGCAGTTGCGACAGCAGGTGGGCGATGCAATTGAGGCGGGCCTTTTTCTTGTCCACCGCCTGCACGACCCACCAAGGCGCCTCGGGGATGTGGGTACGCTCCAGCATAGTCTCTTTGGCCTTGGTGTATGCCTCCCAGCGCACGCGGCTTTCCAGGTCCATGGGGCTGAGCTTCCACTGCTTGAGCGGGTCGTGGATGCGGCCCAGAAAGCGCAGATGCTGCTCTTCGTCGGTGATGGAGAACCAGTATTTGACGAGTGTGATGCCCGAGCGCACGAGCATCTTTTCAAACTCGGGCACGGTGCGGAAGAACTCTTCGTATTCGTCGTCGGTGCAAAAGCCCATCACCCGCTCGACGCCCGCACGGTTGTACCAGCTGCGGTCAAACAGCACCATCTCGCCGGCCGCAGGCAGGTGCGCTACATAGCGCTGAAAGTACCACTGGGTGCGCTCGCGGTCATTCGGTGCGGGCAGCGCGGCCACGCGGGCCACGCGCGGGTTCAGGCGCTGGGTGATGCGCTTGATCACGCCGCCCTTGCCGGCTGCATCCCGTCCCTCGAACAGGATCACCACCTTCTGGCGGCTGTGCTGCACCCAGTCCTGCAGCTTGACGAGTTCCCCCTGCAACTCGAACAGATCCTTGAAATACTGCTGGCGCGCCAGGCGGTCGGTGGGCTGCGGCGCGCCGATGTCGTCCACATTGCGGTCCTCGATCTCCAGCTCCAGCTCTTCGTCGTAGCTGTCGATGAGGTCGTTGGCGATGCGCTGCATCAGCTCCTGGGTGTCAAGGGTGTTGCTGTGGAACATGGTGCCGTCCGGCGGTGCAAAAAAAAAGATGGCGCCATGGTGGTACCGCCAAGTGACAGGACCGTGACACGGGCGTGATCTGTCACGGCCATGTCATGTGCAGCGGCCAGGATGCAGGCCCGTGCCCTCCGCTCCCCCCGCCCCTCACCGCCCCAACGCTGCGCCTGCAGGCAACAGCCTGAACTATGGGGGTGATGCCGCCGGGCTCATCTGCGGCTACCTGCTCGCCGCAAACACCGCGCCGCGCGAGGTCGATACCGTGCAGGCGGCGCAGTGGCTGGCAAACATTCCATCAGGAGCCGCACCGCAAGGGCAGTTCCTGTGGCTGCATTTCAACCTCAGCCACGCGCAGGCCGTGCGCTGGATGGAGCGGCATGCCGATCTGCCCGAAGCCTTTTTTGACGCGCTCAAGGACCGCTCTGTGTCCACCCGCATCGAGCGCGACGACGACACGCTGATCGCGGTGCTCAACGACGCACACTTTGACTTTGCGTTCGAGCCCTCGGACATCGCCACCCTGTGGACCAGCGTGGCGCCGCACCTGATGGTGACTGGGCGCACGCGCCCGTTGCGGTCGGTGGACGCACTGCGCACCGCCGTGCGCAGCGGCAATGCGCCCTGCTCCAGCGTGGCCCTGCTGGCCGAGCTGATGCGCACGCAGGCCTCGGGCCTGGTGGACATCGTGCGCGGCGTAACGCAGCGCATCGACGACGTGGAAGACGCGCTGCTGGCCGGGCGCCTGGACCACAAACGCGCACGCCTGGGTGTGCTGCGGCGCCTGCTGGTGCGCCTGCAGCGGCTGCTGGCGCCCGAGCCTGCGGCGTTGTTCCGCCTGCTGCAGCATCCCCCGGCGTGGATGGGCCCGGACGATGCGCAGGAGCTGCGCGACTCCACGGAAGAGTTCTCGGTGGTGTTGCGCGACATGCAGGGACTGCAAGAGCGCATCAAGTTGCTGCAGGAAGAGATCGCAGCCAGCGTGCAGGAAGCCAACAGCCGCAGCCTCTTTGTGCTGACGGTGGTGACCGTGCTGGCCCTGCCCATCAACATCCTGGCCGGCCTGTTCGGCATGAACGTGGGCGGCGTACCGCTGGCCGACAACGGGCATGGTTTCTGGATCATCGTGGCCGTGGTGGCGGCCTTTACTGCGGTAGCGGGCTGGCTGGCGCTGCGGGGCACGCGAGACCAGTAGTGCCCATGGCGCCGCCCTGGCCCAGGACTCTTGCCGGGGCCTCTACAATCGCGCCCCTTCCCCGCTCCCGATTGCCTGCCCTGCCATGAACATCGTCGTCAACGAAGAACTCAAAGCCTATATCGAACCCCTGACCCCCGACGAACACGAGGCGCTGGAGCGCAGCATCCTCGCCGAAGGCTGCCGCGACGCGCTGGTGCTGTGGGGCGATGTGCTGGTGGACGGCCACAACCGCTATGGCATCTGCCAAAAGCATGGCCTGCCGTTCCAGACGGTGCAGAACCCGCGCTTTCAGTCGATGGAAGACGTGCACCTGTGGATGATCGACCAGCACCTGGGACGCCGCAGCGTATCGGATTTCCAGCGCGGTGTACTGGCGCTGCGCAAGCGCGAGATCATGGCCGACCGCAAGGCCCGCGCAACGACGTCCACAGACACCGAAGCGGCCACCACCACCCCTGACACCCCCGAAGCTGCGGCCGCCCTGCCCGCACCCTCGCCCCTGGACAGCCGCGAAGCCATTGCCAAGGCCGCGCGCCTGAGCAGCAGCCAGGTGGTGATGATCGAAAAAATCCAGAAGCAGGCCGCACCGGAACTGGTGGCGGCCGTGAAGTCCGGCACCATCTCCATCAATGCCGCAGCGGCTGTGGCCACCCTGCCGGCCGAAGAGCAAGTGGCAGCCGTCGTGGCAGGCAAGGACGAACTCAAGCAGGCCGCCAAGCGCGTGCGCGAACTCAACAAGCGCAAGCCACGCGAAGAAGCGCCATCGGACGAGAGCCCTGAGGCCAAGGACACCAGCCCGGGCGCTGAAGCGGGCGCCGATGAACTGCAGGCCCTGCGGGCCCGCGTGGCAGAACTGACGGCAGAGAACACCGAGCTGCGTCGGCAAGTGGCGCAATTGCAGGCGGCACTGCCAGAAGGCAGCGCGCCGTTCTGAGCGTCATCCGTTGGCGTTGCGCAGCGCGCTCAGCCGATCAGCGATCAGGTCGATGTCGAGCCCGTCTTCGGCGTGGGCCAGGTAGGCTTCCAGATCGGCCATCGCTTCGAGGGTGTTGCCCCGCTCGGCATGGGCCAGCCCCCGATCGCGCCGCTCGCCCCAGGCGTCAGGCAGCAGCACGATGAGCCGGTCGAGCACGGTGATCAAGCGCTGCCAGTCGTGCTGCGTGCGGTGCACCTCTTTCAGATTGCGCAGCATGCGCGCAATGATGTCGCGCGGTGTGGCTGCCTGCAGGTACAGGCCCAGCGGCACATCGTAGTCGTCCACCAGGCCGTTGCGGCGCTTGTAAGGCTCCAGCCGTTCGGCCAGCTCTTCGCGGCTGAGCGACTGGCCCGAGATCGGGTCCAGCACCACCTGTCCTTTGGGCAGCAGCACCTTGACCATGAAGTGCCCGGGGAATGCAATGCCCCGCGCATGCAGGCCCAGGCCCTGGGCCAGCTCCATCCACAACACGGCCAGGCTGATGGGGATGCCCCGGCGCGTTCGCAGCACGGCGTTGAGATAGCTGTTTTCGGGGTCGTAGTAGTTATTGATGTTGCCGCCAAAGCCCAGGTCGACAAAGAAAAACTGGTTGAGCGTGCGCAGGCGCTGCAGCGCAGGTGCGTCGGCAGGCAGGCGGCGCTTGATGCGCGCAAGCAACTGGTCCATATCGCCCAGCAGTTGCTGCATGTCGAGCTCAGGGTATTCGTCCTGCGCTAGGCTGGCCGCTGCCTCCAGCAGCGGGAAGTGATCATCGCTTTGCACCAGCGATGCAAAGTACTCCAGCGAGGTGGGTACGGAATAGCTCAGTGACATGGTGGTGTTGTAAGTGCCGGGGCGGGCGGCGTCAAGCGACAGAAAGCCCTTCTTGACAGGGCATTTGTGGCCTTCGGTGAAATCAGCGCCGCAACAGCTGGCGCAGCTTGAGCCCGGCTGCCCACAGCGCGCCAAAGTACAGCACCGCAGCAGCAGCCACGAGCGCCGCCAGCAACCCTATCCGCTGCAGGGTTTGCCCCCTCATTTCCACCCAGTCGAAATGCTGCGCACCCCATACCAGCAGCACGGCCAGCAAGGCGCTCGCAGCGATCACCTGCAGGGCGAACTTGCCCCACCCCGGCAGGGGCCGGTAGCTGCCGCGCCGCAGCAGACCGATCAACAGCCAACCGGCATTGATGAGTGCGCCAATGCCGATGGTCAACGTCAGGGCCGCATGCTGCAGGTAACGCACCAGCACCAGGTTCATCAACTGGGTCAGCACCAGCACCGCCACCGCAATGAGCATGGGGGTGCGCATGTCATGTTTGGCATAGAAGCCCGGCGCCAGCACCTTGATGGCCACAATGCCCACCAGGCCCACGCCATAACCCGTGAGTGCCAGGGTGGTTTGGCGCACGTCCTGGTCGCCAAAAGCCCCATAGTGGTACAGCACCGCCACCAGCGGCTCTGAAAAGACCAGCAAGGCCACCATGCAGGGCACGGACAACAGCACCACCAGGCGCAGCCCCCAGTCGAGCATGGCCGAGTACTGGTCGTCGTCCTGCTTGGCGCGGGCGCTGGCCAGTTGCGGCATCAGTACCACACCCAGCGCCACGCCCAGCAGCGCGGTCGGCAGCTCCATCAGGCGGTCTGCGTAGGTGATCCAGCTCACGCTGCCTGTGGGCAGGTGCGAGGCAATCTGCGTATTGATCAGCAGGGATATCTGCGCCACGCTCACCCCCAGCAGCGCGGGCAGCATCAGCCGTGCCACTTTGCGCGTGGTGGGGTCGGACCAGGCGGCACGAATGGCCGCCCAGCGCACCCCAATGCGCGGCAGCAACCCCAGGCGCACCAGCGCAGGCACCTGGATGGCCAGTTGCAGCAAGCCACCCAGCATCACCCCCGCCGCCTGGGCGTAAATGGGCTCGATGCCATGGCGGGAAAACCAGGGTGCGCCCACCGTGATGGACAGGATCAGTGCGATGTTGAGCAGCACCGGCGACGCCGCCGGCACTGCAAACTTCTTCCAGGTATTGAGAATGCCCCCCGCCAGCGCCACCAGCGACATGAAGCCGATGTAGGGGAACATCCAGCGCGTCATGGTGACGGCGGCGTCAAAGCCCTGGGGCGACTGCTTGAGCCCGCTGGCCATGCCCCACACCATCCAGGGGGCGCCCAGCACGCCAGCAATACACAGCAGCACCAGCGTCCATGCCAGCAAGGTGCCCACATGGTCGATCAGCGCATGGGCACTCTCTTCGCCCTCCTGGGCACGGGTGGCGGACAGCACCGGGACAAAAGCCTGGCTGAAGGCGCCCTCGCCCAGCACCCGCCGGAACAGATTGGGGATACGGAATGCCACATTGAAGGCGTCCGTCATGGCACTAACCCCAAAGACGGAAGCCATGAGAAGCTCTCGCACCAGCCCGGTGATGCGGGAGGCAAGGGTCAAAAGGGAAACGGTGGAGGCGGCTTTGAACAGTGACACGGGCGGGAGTGTATTCCCCCTGAGCCGCTTCGCGCCTTCCCCCAGCGGGGGACGCACCCTGTGGCCCGGCAGAGCCGGTTCCAGGGGTACGCTAGCGATGGCGCTACGCCGGTTTTGAACCCCATGGCGATGAACAAACTGCCTTGGGCTATAATAGCGGGCTTTGCTGGCATCATCCACAGACCCAAGGAACTAAATCATGGCATCCGCTAAACCCAAGAAAAAGAACCCGCGCCTGGCGTCGGGCCGCAAGCGCGTCCGTCAGGACATCAAGCTCAACGCTGCGAATACCTCGCTGCGCTCCAAATACCGTACCGCTGTCAAGAACGTCGAAAAGGCTGTTCTGGCTGGCGACAAGACCAAGGCGACCGAACTGTTCGCCAAAATGCAAGCCGTGGTGGACACCGTGGCTGACAAGGGCATCTTCCACAAGAACAAGGCTGCTCGCGACAAGAGCCGTCTGTCTGCCAAGGTGAAAGCCCTGGCACTGGCAGCCGCCTAAACCAACCCCTCCGCCTGCCCCGGCAGGCAAACAGCCCGAACGGCATGTGCCGTTCGCCGTTTGTAACGGGTGCGCTGCCAGCAAAAAAACGAATAAAACCGCCTTCGGGCGGTTTTTTCGTTTCTGGGCGGGAAGCAAGCACCGAGCCAAAGGGCCGGAGGTGTGAGGTCCCTGCTTTGGGGCAGCCCATGCTGAAATCCGTGAGAGAGCCAGCGCACAGGCCGAAAAAGACACCCCTGGCCCGCAAGCGGTCAGGCCACAAGCCGGCTCAGAGCTTGGAGGACGGGGGATCAGGCAGCAGGCAGGCTTCAGCCACCTGCAGATTGTTGTCGCGCGCGAAATTGATGACAAAGTCCCAGGCCATGGGCTCGTGGCCCTGCAGGTCGCGGTGCACCACCACACATTTCACGCCATTGAGCGTGGTGGGAATGCACCAGGGCGAGTAGCTCAGATGGCTGCCGGGGCGCGCTCCGCCGGGGCGGAAACTGCTCATCACCCCGGCCAGCCGCTCGGCCCAGTCGCTGGGGCGAAAGGTTTTCCCATCGTGGGTGATGCCCTGAATGAAGACTTCTTTGGAGGAGGGGGAAACCATCGGGGATTGGAGTGGTAGTGAGCGCGCCAGACACAGGATCACTGCATGCTGCACCGCAGCGCGACATTCTAACTCTTATATAAGAGCTGGCTCCCTAAACCCTGCGTCGGGCTGCACATAGGGGCCAAAGCTCAGGTAGTGCCCGCATTGCAGTGATGCGCAATCTTCAACAGCCATGCACCGGGCTCCCCCTAGAATCGTGCTTCGCTTTTTCGGGTTTCATACAGGCCACAAGCCAACCCATCACCGCACCGTCTGGAGATTTCTGCATGACCGCTACCACCCCGGCAGCTTCGCCCCACGTGATGAACACCTATGGCCGCGTACCTATTGCGCTGGCCCGTGGGCAAGGCTGCCGAGTCTGGGACGTGAACGGCAAGGAATACCTTGACGGCCTGGGTGGCATCGCCGTGAACACGCTGGGGCACAACCACGCCAAGCTGGTGCCCGCGCTGCAAGACCAGATCACCAAGCTGATCCACACCTCCAACTACTACCACGTGCCGCTGCAAGAGCAACTGGCCGCCAAGCTGGTGGAACTGTCGGGCATGCAGAATGTGTTCTTCTGCAACTCGGGCCTGGAAGCCAACGAAGCCGCGCTCAAGATCGCGCGCAAGTTCGGCGTGGACAAAGGCATCGCCAAGCCCGAGATCGTGGTGTACGAGAAGGCCTTCCACGGTCGGTCGATTGCCACCATGTCGGCCACGGGCAACCCCAAGATCCACAGCGGCTTTGGCCCGCTGGTCGAAGGTTTCATCCGCGTGCCCATGAACGACATCGAGGCCATCAAAAAGGCTACCGAAGGCAACCCCAATGTGGTGGCCGTGTTCTTTGAAACCATCCAGGGCGAAGGTGGCATCAATTCGATGCGCGTGGAATATCTGCAGCAGCTGCGAAAGCTGTGCGACGAGCGCGGCTGGCTCATGATGATTGACGAAGTGCAGTGTGGCGTGGGCCGCACTGGCAAGTGGTTTGCGCACCAATGGGCAGGCATCGTGCCCGACGTGATGCCCCTGGCCAAGGGCCTGGGCTCGGGCGTGCCGATTGGCGCGGTGGTGGCTGGCCCCAAGGCCGCCAACGTACTGCAGCCCGGCAACCACGGCACCACCTTTGGTGGCAACCCCCTGGCCATGCGCGCAGGGGTCGAGACCATCCGCATCATGGAAGAAGAAGGCCTGCTGCAAAATGCGGCCACGGTGGGCGACCACCTGCGGGCAGCGCTGCAGCGCGAACTGGGCAGCCTGCCCGGCGTGAAGGAAATTCGCGGCCAGGGCCTGATGCTGGGCATCGAACTGAACAAGCCCTGCGGCGCACTGATTGGCCGCGCTGCCGAAGCCGGCCTGCTCCTGTCGGTGACGGCCGACAGCGTGATCCGTTTGGTTCCCCCGCTGATCCTGACCACCACCGAGGCCGACGAAATCGTCGCCAAACTGACCCCGCTGGTCAAAGCTATCCTGGCCGAGTAATCGGCCGGCACCGAGACACAAGCCCATGAAACATTACCTGCAGTTCAACGACCTCACCGCCGACGAATACACCTACCTGTTCGAGCGTGCCGCGCTCATCAAGAAGAAGTTCAAGGCCTACGAGAAGCACCACCCTCTGGTAGACCGCACGCTGGCCATGATCTTCGAGAAGGCCAGCACACGCACTCGCGTGAGCTTCGAGGCCGGCATGTACCAGCTCGGCGGCAGCGTGGTGCACCTGACCACCGGCGACAGCCAGCTGGGCCGCGCCGAGCCGATTGAAGACAGCGCCAAGGTCATCAGCCGCATGGTGGACCTGGTGATGATCCGCACCTACGAGCAGGCCAAGATCGAGCGTTTTGCCGCCAACTCCCGCGTGCCGGTCATCAACGGCCTGACGAACGAATACCACCCCTGCCAGATCCTGGCGGACATCTTCACCTACATCGAGCACCGCGGCTCCATCCAGGGCAAGACGGTGGCGTGGGTGGGCGACGGCAACAACATGGCCAATACCTGGCTGCAGGCGGCTGCGCTGCTGGGCTTCAAGGTGCATGTGAGCACACCCCGTGGCTACGAAATTGATGAGAAATTGGCCGCTGGCGCAGGTGGGACAAGCGCAAGCAGCTATCAATTTTTTAGCAACCCGCTCGAAGCCTGCCAAGGCGCCGACCTGGTCACTACCGATGTGTGGACCAGCATGGGCTACGAGGCAGAAAACGAAGAGCGCAAAAAGGCGTTTGCCGACTGGTGTGTAGACGCCGAGATGATGGCCGCCGCCAAGCCTGATGCGCTGTTCATGCACTGCCTGCCTGCGCACCGGGGCGAGGAAGTCGAGGCGGATGTGATCGACGGGCCGCAGTCGGTGGTGTGGGATGAGGCAGAAAACAGGATGCACGTGCAGAAGGCCCTCATGGAGTACCTTCTGCTCGGCCGCATAGCCTGATTTTTGGCTCTCCATGCCTTGGCGTCGCCAGCCCGCCCACAGCGCTGAACTGCTGGCACACTGGGCATCGCTGGGCCAAGCACTCGGCCGGGATACACCGGCGTGGCGTAAAGAGGGGCGACGGCTTGTGCTCAGTTGGGCGCGCTGGCCGCGCGCCTACCACGACACCACCCACCTCTGGGCCTGCCTGCGGCATTGGCACGCGGTGCAGGATCAGCAACCCGCCGCACTCGACAACCCCCACGCTGTTGCGCTGGCCCTGTGGTATCACGATGCCATTTACTGGCCGTGGAGCAAACACAACGAAGAGCGCAGCGCCGACTGGGCAAGCCGCTTCATCCTGGGCCAGGGCCTACCCGCCACGCTGGCGCAAACCGTGCACCAGCACATCCTCGACACCCGCCACACCCCCGGCCCACTCACGGGCGATGCACAGTGGGTGGTCGACATCGACCTGGCGATCCTCGGCCAGAGTGACGCGGTGTACCGCCAGTTCGAACGCAATGTGCGGCGCGAATACTTTTTTGTGCGCTGGCCGCGTTATGTGGCGGGGCGCAGTGCGGTGCTGCAGGGGTTTCTTGACCGGCCGCGCATTTACGGCACGGAACTGCTTTCCCAACGGCACGAAGCCCAGGCGCGCACGAACCTGAGCCATGCGCTGGAGGCGCTGACCGAAGGGCGGCTCTACGGCCCGGAGACAAAGTAACGCGCTGTACCGGACACCAGGGTCGGGCGTGACAGCGCTATATCAGTCGCAGGACTGAAAGCGCTTGCATTCCGGCACTGCGTGAATGCTGGTCAGCGTATTTTCACCATCGATATTTCGGGCCGTGAACTTAACCCACGCCCCCTCGGGAATGTCAGCCAGAAGCTCCCTGTCGCGCACCGTGAAAGTCTGCGTGGTGAACGGAATCTTGGAGCGCGGCAGCAGCTTCAAACGCACCAGCAGTCGGCCGTCCCGATCCAGCTGAACGGGCACCAAGCGGGCCCGCGTGAAAACCGGTTCTGCCGTGGCGGCGCCTTGGTCAACCTCCTTTGCCGGGCCAAACGGTGCGGCGACTGCGTCGGCCACCATGGCGCAGCACAGCGACGCAGTGACCACTAGTACAGAGAGTTGGCTAGAAACTGCTGCAAACCTCGTTCCTGTTTTCATGCTGACCTTTCTCGCTCACTCAGCTGACTGAGAGCGCTGACGGACGCTGCACCACCGTTGCGCAGCGAGTTCAAAACTGCGTCCCTACGGTCAGGTACGCACGCGGCGTCCACTGCATGCTGCTGCGGCTGACCACAGGCACCGCGCCCGAAGCATCCACGCGATCTCGGCGGAAGTGCGCGTCGCCCACGTTGTACACGCCCAGCCGCCAATATCCCAGTCCGCGTACCAGCTGCCCCACGTAGAAGTCCAGCATGGCGTTCGCGCGGTTTTGGCCGGTGAGTGTGGAGTTGATGTCCTGGTCGGCACGCCCTGTCATGGTCAACGTGGCGCCGCCATACCATCCGCCGGTGCGCGGCATGGGTTTGGCAGCGGTCAGCGTGGCCACATAGCGTGCCTGCCCGGGGATGCGCCGCCCTTCATTGGGCCCGCTGGTCATGCGGGACTGCAACAGGCTGGCGTTGGCCGACAGCGTCCAGTCGCGCCCCAGGCCCAGCCACGCCAGCCCAGTGCGGGCATCGGCCTCCAGGCCCCAGACCAGCGCGTCGCCCACGTTCGCACGTTGCTCCACCCATCGCGATCCGTTCAATGCCAGCGTGGGCGCCAGCACATCGCTCATCTGCCTCACAAACAGGTTCAGGCCTGCGTGGCCGCTGGCCAGGCGCCGCTCGAAGCCGGTGTCCAGCGTCCAGGCCACCTGCGGGCGCAGGTTGGGGTTGCCGATGGTGTCGGGGTTGCCCAGGCTGTTGCTGCCCTGGCTGGGGATGACCCGGTCCACCAGGTCCCACACGCGCGGCAGCTGGGTGACGCGGGCGAGGTTCACACGCCACTGCAGGTCGTCGGACAGCGGGGTGCGGGTGTGCAGCGATGGCTGGAGGATGTTCCACTGCTTGCTGCCCGCCACTGCAGAGCTTCCACCGTTCAGCTCCACACGCTCGCCGCGCAGGCCCAGCGTGAGCGTGGTGCTGGCGGGCAGCTCCCATTCGTTCTGCCCCCAGACCACCCACCGGCGGATGCCAGCGTCCAGGCCCGAGTTCACCGGCAGGGCGCCGCTCGCGGTGGTGCTGACGAAGAGTTTGCGGTCTTCGAATTGCGCCCCGGCACTCCACAGCAGTGCATCGGCCGTGCCGGTGAGCTTGCTGCTGAGGCTCCACACGTCCTCGCGCCGGTCGTCCACAAAGCTGTAGCTGTCGGTGACCACTGCACCGCCCGCGCCAATGTTGCGCAACAGATCTCCCCTGCGGTCCACGGTGTCGCTGGCCCGGCTGGCGGTCAGCGTGGTTTCGAGCTTGCTGGCAGCAAAGCGGTGCGTCCAGTCGGCGGCTGCTTGCAGATAGCGACGGTCGTACTGGTGCGACTCCTGCGAGTTCAGGGCATATGTGCCATCGCCACTGCCCACGCTGTCGGCTGTGCCGCCAAAGTCAGCCTTGCTGAGGGTTGCCCGCAGCGTCACCTGGTCTGCCGTCCCCAGCTTCCCGCTGATGCGCGGCACCAGCGCATAGTCGGTGCGCTTGTAGCGGGCGCTGGTGTCGGACTGCGCCACGTCAGCCCCGTCACGCTGCGTGCTGCGGTGCGTATCCGACCCCAGCAGCAGTCCTGTCGCAGAAGCAGCGACGAAGTACGACCAGGGCTGGCTGGCCTCCGCTTCGCGAGGCTCGTCGGCGCCCGTGGAAGTTGGCCCCAAGGGGCCGGTGCGCGAGAAAAACGCCTGCCCCGCATTGCGGCCCCACACGTGGTTGTCGGTCAGACGCAGCGTGGTTTCACGCTTCACGGTGGCCTGGCGCAACACGATGTTGAGCGTGCCGCCCGTGGCGCCCGAGAACTCTGCGCTTGGCGCGCGCACCACCTCGATGCGTTCGATCAGCTCGGGCGGCAGCTGGTCAATGGGCAACTGGGAGCGCTTGCCGCCCACGCGCTGGCCATCGATGAGCAACTGCGTGGCACCGCGATCCATGCCGCGCATGCGGATCTCCACGCTGCCGTCAGCACTTGGCGTCACCTGCACGCCTGGCAGCTGGCGCAGCACGTCGGCCACCGAGAACGCGCCCATTTGCTCGATGTCGCTGCGGTCCACCACCACCAGCGACCCGGCTGCAAAAAAACGCTGCTCCAACGACCTGCGTGCCGTGACCGTGATGCCATCAAGCGATGGCGTAGCGCCGCCCGTTCCCTCCGGCGTACCCTGCGCCCATGACGAACTCCCTGCCGCAGAGGCCAAGCACGTCGCCCAGATGGCAATGCGATGGCTGTTGTTTATTGTTTGCTTCATAGATGCCCTCTCTGCGCCAGATTGTCCGAGGGCAAGGCTTAAGCGCAGCCTAAGACCTATGCCTGTGCCCCTGGGTGTCGCTGAACTGCAGCATCCACGCGACAGGTGATTCCGGAGCCAACGCACGCCGCGACTACAGCTTGGGCACCTCCAGCGGCTTGCGGTAAATCGTGTTGCGCTTGACCACCTGAAAGCCGCAGTCCGCATACACACGATTAGCGCCCGTCAGGTTCTCACCGTCCACCGCCAGCGCCGACTCGGCCATCCCTTCGTCGGCCAACAGGCGGAGGCTGCGGGCGATCAATGCCCTTGCAAGACCGCGTCTGCGCCACTTGCGCCCCACGCTGATGAACTCGGTGTAGCCCCGGCGCCGTGACAGATGGCGGTTCTCATCCTCGTTGATATACGTGCGGACCTGGCCTGCGACCTCATTGCCGTCCCACGCCACCTGCCAGCGCGCGGGCTGAAAAATCCGGCTCTGCAGCCAGGTGTCGTAGTCGCGTGCCAACGGTGGCGCCATCCCCCAATGGTCCTCAAACGCGGTGTGGTGCGCATCCCAGATGGCGCGGTAGTGCTCGGGCAGCACGGGCCGCAGCTCCAAGCCCGCGGGCAATGCAAAGGCAGGCGCATCGTGCAGCCGCGTGTGCAGCATTTCAAAGAAGTACCGCTTCGGCGAATAGCCTGCAGCCTGCAGCAATCTGGCCCGCGCGTCTTCGCCTTGCTGAACATAGGCATGGTGCACGTGCTGGCCGCCCGGCTGCTGCGCTGCCACGGTGTGGTGCCGCTGCTCGATCCAGCCCTGCAGCACGCGGCCAATGCCGCGTCCACGCCAACGCCCGGGCACAAAGCCGATTTGTGCGTGCAGCGTCAACCCGTCGGCCTGCGTGAACTGCCAGCACCGGCCATAAGCGACCAATTCGTCATCCAGCTCGACCATCACCGTGTCCTGGTAAGGATCGCACTGGGTGAAAGCGGCGTAGTCGCGCGCCAGATCTTCGGGTGTGCGCCGTGCGAGCACCCCATCGGCATCAAAGCTGGCGTTGGCCACCTCAGCCATGGCCGGGAAGTCCGATGGGCCACAAAACGGCCGCAGCACCAGCCCAGAAGGGGTCGATAAATTCATCATCGATTTGCCATCACTCACAAGGGCATCCTCTCCAGTTCAATCCATTTATTCATTCTTCTTCTCGCTCAAACGGCCGTGAGCAAGCCACGTTGCACCAAGCCCGCAGCCATTGTGCAAAGTGCTGCCTTAACGCCAGCCAAAGGCACCGCTTCAAACAGCGCGCAGGCGCCACAGCACCCGCCACAATCGCACCCCATGCACATTCTGCTCATCGAAGACGACCTGGACCTGGGCCGCGCGCTGCAGTCCGCGCTGAAGGTGGAGGGCCTGACCAGCGAATGGCTGCGCCGCGCGGTGGATGCCCCGGCCACTGTCGATGCCACCACCATCGACTGCGTGCTGCTGGACCTGACGCTGCCCGGCGGCAGCGGCTTCGACCTGCTGGCGCGCTGGCGGGCGCAGGGCGAGCAGGTGCCCATCATCGTGATCACCGCGCGCTCGGCCGTGGAAGACCGGCTGGCCGGGCTGGATGGCGGGGCCGATGACTTCGTGGTCAAGCCTTTTGCCACGGCCGAACTGCTCTCGCGCATCCGCGCCGTGCTGCGCCGCAGCGCCCGCCAGGCCAGCGAGCGCTGGGTGCTGGGCGAGCTGGTGATCGAGCCGCGGCGCCATGCCGTGCAGCGCGCCGGGCTCCCGCTGGAGCTGTCGCCTCGCGAGTTTCAGCTGCTGCTGGAGCTGGCGCGCGAGCCGGGCGTGGTGGTGTCCAAAAGCCTGCTCTCGCAGCGGCTGGACCCGCTGGGCGAGCCCGTGGACTTTGGCGCCATCGAAGTGCATGTGTCCAACCTGCGGCGCAAGATCGGGGCGGAGCTGATCCGCACGGTGCGCGGCGTGGGCTACTTGCTGCAGCCATGACACGCCCCTTCTCTCTTTCACGCCATCTGCAAACTACCTGGGCCAAGCTGGCCGAGCCCACGCTGGTGCGCCGCAGTGTGGTGTCGGTGCTGCTGGCCTTTGTGCTGGTGTGGGCGGTTCTGCTGGCCTACATCTTCGTCACCTACAAGCATGCGATTGCCAATGACCCAGGGCTTCAAAAGTATGGCGATGCGCTGCTCGTATCGCTACAAAACATTGCAGACCCCGGGCAAGCGGCCGCAGCTATCGCATCGACCGAAGCATGGACGTACATACGGCGCAGGCAAGGCGGTGTTTTTCCTGGCAAGACGTTGCATGCACTCAGCGATGCGGCGGGGCAGCCGGTGTATACCTCGCCTGAGCTAAAGGACCTGACATTGCCTTCCGCGCAACCCACAGCAGTCGGCGTGATCATTGAAACAAGCGCGGGCGGCAGCGTTTATCGAATCTATACGGGCCGCAACGCCCGGTGGGCCTTGCAGGTTTTCGAGCCCAAACGTACGGATTCCGCGTTTTTGGCCTACAACGGCCGATTCATCCTTCCCTATCTGCTACTGGCCATGCCGTTCGTACTGCTTCCCGTCTGGCTCTCGGTGCGCAACGGCCTGCGCCCCTTGCAGCGACTAGCACGCCTGATTGCCCAGCGCGGCAAGGACGACCTGCAGCCTGTGGGCTTCAACGCCCGCCACCGCGAACTCAAGCCCCTGGAGCAGTCACTGGACCACCTCTTCACCCAGCTGCGGCAAAAGGTCGAGCGCGAGCGCGCCTTTGTGCAGGACGCTGCGCACGAGATCCGCACGCCGCTGGCGGTGATCACCGCCCAGGCCCACGTGATGGCCCGCTCGCCCAGCGAAGAGGAACGCACGCAGGCCCAGGCCCACTTGGAGCAGGCCATCGCCCGCACCTCGCACCTGGCGCAGCAACTGCTGGACCTGGCCGCGCTGGACGACGCGCAGCGACCCGCCCCGCGCGACCTGGATGTGGCGCAGTGGCTGCGCGGCGCGCTGGCGCAGGCCGTGCCTGATGCGATGTCACGGCACATCGAGCTGTCGTTGGATGCGCCCGACACCTTGCCCGCCCGGCTGGACCAGCCTGCGTTCGAATCCATCGCCCACAACCTCATCGACAACGCGCTGCGCTACACGCCCAACGGCGGCAACGTGGAGGTGGCACTGCGGCGCGAGGGCGTGGCGCTGCACCTGTCGGTGCAGGACGACGGACCGGGCATCCCGGCCACCGAACAGCAGCAGGTGTTCGAGCGCTTCTACCGGGGCACGGGCCACGCCTCCAACGGCTCGGGCCTGGGGCTGGCCATCGTGCGGCAGGCGGTGCTGCGCATGGGCGGGCAGGTGCAGATCGGTGCGGGCCTAAACGGCCGGGGCGTGGGTTTTTTCGTTAGCATTCCGCTCCCCCACAGCGCCTGATGGCTCCGCCGCAGGCCCACCCCCCGTCCTGCATGACCGACGCCACCACCACCGCCGATTCCGCCCACCCTTGCCTGAGCTGCGGCGCCTGCTGCGCCAGCTTTCGCGTGGACTTTGCCATGTACGAGATGCAGGCAATGGGCGGCACCGTGCCCGACGGTCTGGCCCTGGATGTGAACGGCAGCACCTGCCGCATGCGGGGCACGGAGCAGGTGCCCATCCGCTGCGCCGCGCTGACCGGCCAGGTGGGCCAGCAGGTGGCGTGCAGCATCTACGAACTGCGCCCGGCACCCTGCCGCGAGTTCTCGGCGGGCGACTACGCCTGCCACAAGGCGCGTGCGCGGCACGGGCTGGCGCCGTTCGCGGAAGACGCCATCTTGTGAGGTGACACGCTCCAGCAGCCGGGCTACTGCCGCATCAAAATAGTTTAGGCCTCAACAAAAATCGACCAGGTGTTGGAAATAACCGACACCACGGGTTTTTCGGGACATGCAAACTTTGTCCCATGTCAACGCCCTCCTCACCCACCGCCCGCCGGCTCTGGGACATCTCGCCGCCCGTGCATGCGGGCAGCCCCGTGTTCCCCGGCGACACGGCCTACAGCCAGCAGTGGTGCGCCACCATCGGCCCCGGCTGCCCGGTCAACGTGAGCGCGATCACCATGTCGCCCCATGTGGGCGCGCACGCCGATGCACCGCTGCACTATGACGCACAGGGCGCCACCATAGGCGACCTGTCGCTCGACGCTTTTCTGGGCCCCTGCCGCGTGATCCACGCCATCGGCTGCGGCCCGCTCGTCACCTGGGAGCACATTGCCCACGCGGTGAACGGCACCCTGCCGCAGCGCGTGCTGGTGCGTACCTATGAACACATGCCTGTAGACCGCTGGGACGGCCAGCTGGCCGCCTATGCGCCCGGCACCATCGAACGCCTGGCCGACCTGGGCGTGCTGCTGGTGGGCATCGACACCGCCAGCATCGACCCGGCCGACAGCAAGACACTGGAGAGCCACCAGGTCATCCGCCGCCGGGGCCTGCGCGTGCTCGAAAACCTGGTCCTCGACGCCGTGCCCGAGGGCGACTACGAACTCATCGCCCTGCCGCTCAAGCTGACCACAGCCGACGCATCGCCCGTGCGCGCCGTGCTGAGGGCGCTGTAGCCCAAAAATTTCAAGCTTTTTTGGCCTCTACCGCTCGTCCATCAAGCGCCAGTAGCTATCAAAACAGAAGCAAACCACTCTGAACACCATGACCACTACCTTGCAAGACTGCCGCGCGCTCGACGCGCAAGACCCCCTCGCGCCGCTGCGCAGCCACTTCGCCCTGCCCCCGGGCGTGATCTACCTGGACGGCAATTCGCTGGGCGTGGCCCCCAAGGCCGCCGCCGCGCGCGTGGCCGATGTGGTCACCCGCGAATGGGGCACCGACCTCATCAAATCGTGGAACACCGCAAGCTGGTTCGACCTGCCCCAGCGCCTGGGCAACCAGCTGGCCCCGCTGATCGGAGCAGGCCAGGACGAAGTGGTGTGCACCGACAGCACGTCCATCAACCTCTACAAGGTGCTGAGCGCGGCGCTCAACATCGCGCGCGAAGACAGCCCCGCGCGCAATCGCATCGTGAGCGAGCGCAGCAACTTCCCCACCGACCTCTACATCGCCGAAGGCCTGTGCAAGGAGCGCGGCCTGGAGCTGGTGCTGGTAGAGCCCGAAGAGATCACCGCAGCACTGACCAGCGACGTGGCCGTGCTGATGCTCACGCACGTGAACTACCGCACCGGCGCCATGCACGACATGGCCGCCATCACCGCCGCCGCGCACGCCCAGGGCATCTTGTGCGTGTGGGACCTGGCGCACAGCGCGGGCGCGGTGCCGGTGGACTTGAACGGCGCAGGCGCAGATTTCTCGATTGGCTGCGGCTACAAGTACCTCAACGGCGGCCCCGGCGCCCCGGCCTTTGTGTGGGTGCACCCGCGCCACGCCAACCGGTTCTGGCAACCGCTGTCTGGCTGGTGGGGCCACGCCGCACCCTTTGCGTTTACGCCGGATTACAAGCCTGCCCCGGGCATCACGCGCTACCTGTGTGGAACGCAGCCCATCATCAGCCTGTCGGCTTTGCAATGCGGGCTGGACGTGTTCACCGCCGCAGAAAACCTGGGCGGCATGGCCGCGCTGCGCACCAAGTCGCTGGCGCTCGCCGACCTGTTCATCAAACTCGTGGAAGAGCGCTGCGCAGGCTACGGCCTGGGCCTGGCCACACCGCGTGAACATGCACAGCGTGGCTCGCAGGTCTGTTTGACGCGTGATGAAGGTGCTGGCGTCAACGGCCAGGGCAGCGGCGCGTACGCCATCGTGCAAGCGCTGATCGCGCGCGGTGTGATTGGCGACTTCCGCAAAGGCGATGGCGGCAAGGGTCCGCACAAGGACATCCTGCGCTTTGGCTTCACGCCGCTGTACATCGGTTTCGAAGACGTATGGAACGCGGTGGAGCATCTGCGCCAAGTGCTGGAGAGCGGCGATTGGCAAAAGCCCGAGTTCAACCAGACCCACGCGGTGACCTGATCATGTGCCCCTTCTCCCAAACTCCCGCGGGTGATGAAAAGGCCGCGGCCCTGCCCGAATCCATCGTGCACGAAGAGCGCGCCCAGCTCGACTTCAGCAAAAGCATGAGCTACGGCGACTACCTGCAGCTCGACGCCATCCTCACCGCGCAAAAACCGCTGTCGCCCGCGCACGACGAGATGCTGTTCATCGTGCAGCACCAGACCAGCGAGCTGTGGATGAAGCTCATGCTGCACGAGCTGCGCGCCGCCATTGCGCACATCGCCAACGATGAGCTGCAGATGGCGTTCAAGATGCTGGCGCGCGTCTCCAAGATCATGGAACAGCTGGTGCACGCGTGGGACGTGCTGGCCACCATGACGCCGCCCGAATACACCGCCATGCGCCCGTACCTGGGCCAGTCCAGCGGCTTCCAAAGCTACCAATACCGCAGCATTGAATTCGCTCTGGGCAACAAGAACCGAGCCATGCTCAAGCCCCACGAGCACCGTGCCGACCTGCTGGCCCAGGTGCAGGCCGCTTACGAGGCACCGTCGCTGTACGACGAAGCCCTGCGCCTGCTGGCGCGCCGCGGCATCCCCGTGCCCGCCAGCCATACCGACCGCGACTGGACGCTGCCCTACGCCGAAAGCGATGCGGTGGAACAAGCGTGGCTGGTGGTGTACCGCAACCCCAAGGAGCACTGGGACCTGTACCAACTGGGGGAAGAACTGACCGACCTGGAAGACGCCTTCCGCCTCTGGCGATTCCGCCATGTGACCACGGTGGAGCGCGTCATCGGATTCAAACGCGGCACCGGCGGCACGGGCGGCGTGAGCTACTTGCGCAAGATGCTGGACGTGGTGCTGTTCCCCGAAATCTGGAAGCTGCGCACGGACCTCTAACCTGGGCGCGACAAGCCCTCAACCCGCCGCCTTCAGTGCGGCCTGCAGAAACCGCAAGAACCGCGCGTCATTGGCATAAGCCACGTTCACGCGCATGGCCTGCAAAGGCTGCTGCAGGCCCTGCCGCTGTGGAAAGAACACGGCGCCCGGCGCCAGAAAAATGCCCCGCTCTGCCGCACTGCGGGCCAGGCCCAGTTCGGTGATGCCATGCGGTAACTCCACCCACAGGTAATACCCGCCCGGCGGGCTGGGGCGCACGGTGAGGCCCAGGCGTGCCAATGCTTTTTGCGCAGGGCCCAACGCACCGTCCAGCCGGGCCTTGAGACGGCTCAGATGGCGCCGGTACTGGCCCGCAGAGATCAGCTGGTGCACCACGCGCTCGACAAAATCGGACGTGGACACCACCGTCACCATCTTGAGGTCACACAGCGCATTGATGCGGTGCGCCGCCCCAGCGATGTAGCCCACGCGCAGACCGGCCGACAGCGTTTTGGAAAAGCTGCTCACGTAGATCACGCGCTCCAACTGGTCCAGCGCTGCCAGGCGCGGGGCGTTGGGCGGCTGCAGGTCGGCAAATGGGTCATCCTCCACCACCAGAAACCCGTGGGCCGCAGCCATCTGCAACAGGCGGTGGGCCTTGGGCAGGCTGATCGACCCGCCTGTGGGGTTGTGCGCCAGCGACTGCGTGAAGAACACCTTGGGCCGGTGCTTTTCCAGCAGCGCCTGCAGCGCATCCAGGTCGGGGCCATCGGCCAGCCGGGGCACGCCCAGCATCTCCACCTTGGCGAGCTTGAGCTTGCCAAACAGCGGGTAGTAGCCGGGCGAATCCACCAGCACCTCATCGCCCGCATCCAGCAGGTGCCGCACGATGAGGTCCAGCGCGTGGTTGGCGCCCTGGGTCAGCAAAACCTGGCGCGGATTGACCGGGATGGTGCGCTCGCCCAGCATGCGTGCAATGGTCTCGCGCAGTGGCAGGTAGCCCCAGGGTGTGCCGTAACCATGCTCAATGTCCGTCAACCCTTGCGAGCGCGCGCGGCGCAGCGAGCTGCCCAGCTCGGACCCCTCCATCCACGACGCGGGCGGGCGGCCATCGCCCACGCGCACCTCGTAGTGCTGCTCCAGTTGCTCACGCAGCAGCGACACCACGTCCACCGCTTCGGTCACGTGTGGCGCGGGGGCCTGGGCATGCACGCCGCTGCTGGGCTTGCGCACGTAATAGCCCGAGCCGGGCCGCGCTTCCACATAGCCGCGCGCGGCCAGGCGGTTGTACGCCTCCACCACCGTGTTGCGGCCCACACCGTCCTTGGCGGCTGCATCGCGGATGGACCGCAGGCGGGTGCCGGGTAGCACGCTGCCTTGTTCGATGGACTGCGCAATGCGGCGCGCCAGTGCTTCGACCTTGCTGTCGGGCGATGCGTCTTCTTCGGGGTGAGGCATGGGGTCTGTCTCCTTATCTGTACCCATGTATTGATGGGTACAGTTTTCTGATCTGTGCCCAAACTGTATCCAACCACCGGCTGCATTGTCCATATACTTTTCGAACTCGCCCGCAGCCCAGACTGCGCATTGGGCCGAGGCAGCAACCCCACGGCGATGGGGCACACATTCCAAACCAACCGGAGACAAGACATGGCAGACAAAGCCGTCCAACGACGCAACATCCTCAAATCCACCCTGGCTGCAGCCGCTGCCGTGGGCGCAGCGGCGCCCCTGGCCAGCCACGCGCAGGCCACCGTCACCTGGCGCATGCAGGCGCTGTGGGACGGCGGCACCACGCCGCAAAAGTTTGAAGAGCGTTTTGTGGCCCGCGTGGCAGAGCTGACCGGCGGCCGCTTCAAGATCAACCTGTTTGCCGCTGGCCAGATCGTGCCCGCCGCGCAAGCGTTTGATGCCGTGCGCGGCGGCGCGTTTGAGCTGATGAAAACCTTCGACGGCTACGAGGCCGGCAAGATTCCTGCGTTTGCCTTCACCAGCACCATTCCGTTCGGCTTTGCCGAGAGTGACGAATACGAAGCCTGGTTCTACGAGCGCGGCGGGCTGGACCTGGTGCGACAGGCGTACGCGCCCGCAGGCCTGCACTACATCGCGCCCACGGTGTACGGCCAGGAGCCGCTGCACTCCAAGGTGCCAATCCGCAAGATCGCCGACCTCACGGGCAAGAAGGGTCGCTTTGTGGGCCTGGCATCGGCCGTGATGGGCGCCATGGGCGTGTCGGTGACGCCGCTGCCCACGGGTGAGGTGTACTCCGCCCTGGACAAGGGCGTGATCGACATGGCCGACCGGGGCGACCTGACGGCGAACTTTGAAGCGGGCCTGGCCGAGGTGGCCAAGTTTGTAGTGGTGCCGGGCTTTCACCAGCCCACCACCGCCACCAGCTACGTGGCCAACCGTGCAGCACACGACAAGCTGCCCGCCGAGTTCAAGGCCGCGCTGGCCGTGGCCGCGCGCGAGATTTCGGCGGCGCTGCGCCAACACATTCTGGTGAGCGATGCCACCGTGCTGGCCAAGTACCAGGCCAAGGGCTGCGAGATCATCCGCTTCAGCGCCGCCGACATCGCCGCTGCACGGCCCAAGGCCATGGCCGCATGGCGCACCGCCACGAAGGGTGACGCGCTCGCCACCAAGATCCTGGACAGCCAGGTGGCCTTCATGAAAGAACTGGGCCTGCTGGCCTGATCACACGCGGCGGACCTTGCACTGGCGACCTTTGTGCGCGCCAGTGCGCATGGGCTCGCCCCCACTGTTCTGAGGAGTCACCCCATGCCGTCATGGCTCTCTGTCTCCACATCGGCCATCACCACACTCAACCGCTGGATCTTCCAGGCCACGGTGTGGTTGATGGCCATCGTGGTCCCCGTCATGCTTTATGAAGTCATTGCACGCTATGTGTTCAATGCGCCCACGGTGTGGGGCATGGAGCTGGCCGTGCTGCTGTTCGGCCCCTACTTTCTGCTGGGCGGTCCGTACCTGCTGCACCTCAAGGGCCATGTGGCGCTCGACGTGGCGCGCCAGCGCCTGAGCCCTGCCTGGCAGCGGCGGCTGGACCTGGTGAACTTTCCCATCATCGTGCTGTTCTGCGGCATTCTGCTGTACTTCAGCCTGCCTGCGGCCTACAGCGCGTTTACGTATCGCGAGACCAGCTTTTCCGCCTGGAACCCGCCGATCTGGCCCGTGAAGGCCGCCGTGCCGCTGGCATTGGCGCTGATGCTGCTGCAAGCTGTGGTGGAGTTTTTTCGCACGCTGTTCGACGAAGCCACCGTTGACGTTTCGCCCGCGGAGGCCCACCCATGACCTCCAACATGATTCTGGTGCTGATGTTCGGCAGCCTCACGCTGTTCATGCTCACCGGCCTGCCCATCGCCTTCGTGCTGGGCGGCTTGTCGCTGCTGTTCACCGTCACGCTGTGGGAGCCCAACGCGGTCATCGTGCTGGTGCTGCAGATCTTCGACACCATGAAGTCCGAGGCGCTGCTCGCGATTCCGCTGTTCATCCTGATGGCCTGCATCCTGCAGCGCTCAGGCGTCATCGAAGACCTGTACCGCGCGATGGAGCTGTGGTTTGGGCGCCTCAAAGGCGGCCTCGCCATCGGCACCGTCATCATCTGCGTGGTGATGGCAGCCATGACCGGCGTCGTGGGTGCCGCCGTGACGGCCATGGGCATTCTGGCGCTGCCCGAGATGCTGCGGCGCGGCTACAAGCCCGAGCTGGCGCTGGGCACCATTTGCGCGTCGGGCACGCTGGGCATCCTGATCCCGCCGTCGGTGCTGACCATCGTGTACGCCGTCACGGCCCAGATCTCCATTGGCCAAATGCTGATTGCAGGCATCGTTCCGGGCCTCATCCTGGCCGCGCTGTACATCGCCTACATCATCGTGGTGGGCTGGGTGAAGCCCGAGTGGGTGCCCCTGGACCCCAGCACCCGCAAGGCACCGCTGCGCGAAAAGCTGGTGGCATTGAAGGCCCTGGTGATACCCGCCATGCTGATCGTGATGATCCTGGGCTCGATCTTCTTCGGCATCGCGACACCGACCGAGTCTGCTGCGGTAGGCGTGGCCGGAGCGCTGCTGCCCAGCCTTATCAAGCGCCGGTGGGAGCGCGGCATGCTGCGCGGCGCTGCAACCGACGCACTCAAGGCCACGGCGATGATCCTGTGGATCACTCTCGGAGCCAAGGCCTATGTGGCCATCTTCACCGGCCTGGGCGGGGCGGACACTTTGCTGCAGTTCATCCAGGGGCTGGACGTGAACCGCTGGCTCATCCTGGCGGCCATGATGCTGTTGCTGGTGTTCCTGGGCACGGTGCTGGACGAGCTGGGAATCATCCTGCTCACGGTGCCGGTGTTCCTGCCCATCGTGCGGCTGCTGGGCTTTGACGAGCTGTGGTTTGGCGTGCTGTACGCCATCACCATCCAGATGGGCTACATCAGCCCGCCGTTCGGCTACACGCTGTTCTACATCAAGGGGACGCTGCCCAGCCACATCGGCATGAACGCCGTGTACTGGGGCATCTTGCCGTTCTTCGGGCTGCAGTTCGTCGGCCTGCTCATCTGCGCGGCCTTCCCCGATCTGGTCACCTACCTGCCCCGGCTGATGGCGTCGCGCTGAGCCGCTTGTTCACCCATTTATCCCAAACACGTCCATGACTTCCACCGCACACCCCAGCAGCCGCATTGGCGGCTTTCACAAGCTCGCCATCCCCGCACGCATCGACGCCGTGGCCCAGTTTGCGGGCCTTGGCGACGACGACAAGGCCCACCTGCTGAACACCGGCAACCTGCCTGCCGAGCTGGCCGACCACCTCATCGAGAACGTGATCGGCACGATGAACATCCCCGTGGGCATTGCCACCAACATGAAGATCGACGGCCGAGACCGACTGATCCCCATGGCCACCGAAGAATCGTCGGTGGTGGCCGCGGTGTGCAACGCGGCACGGCAGTGCTACGACCACGGCGGCTTCGCCACCTCGATGTCGGGTACCGAGATGATTGCGCAGATCCAGCTCACGCAGGTGTCTGATCCGCAGCACGCGCGCATCCGCATCCTGGAGCACAAGGAAGACATCCGCACGCTGTGCGATGCCTGCGACCCCATCCTCGCCAAGCTGGGCGGCGGCTTCCGGGACCTGGAGGTGCGGGTGATCGACACACGCGGCGGCACCATGGTGATCACCCACCTCATCGTGGACACGCGCGACGCCATGGGCGCCAATGCCGTCAACACCATGGCCGAAAAGATTGCACCGCAGATTGCGGCATGGACGGGCGGGCAGACCAACCTGCGCATCCTGTCGAACCTGGCCGACCGGCGCCTGGCGCGTGCGCGCTGCGTGTGGCGCACGGCCGACATCGGCGGCGAGGCGGTGCGCGACGGCATGCTGGCGGCCTACCACTTTGCGGCGGCCGACCCGTACCGCGCCGCCACGCACAACAAGGGCATCATGAACGGCGTGAGCGCCGTGGTGCTGGCCACCGGCAATGACACGCGCGCGGTAGAAGCCGGTGCCCACGCCTACGCCGCACGCGGCGGCCACTACACCAGCCTGACAACGTGGGAGGTGACCAACGACGGCGACCTGGCAGGCTCCATCGAGCTGCCCATGGCCGTGGGCCTGGTGGGCGGTGCCACCAAGCTGCACCCCACGGCCAAGACCGCGCTCAAGATACTGGGCGTCACATCAGCCCGCGAGCTGGCCCAGATCATTGCGGCCGTGGGCCTGGCGCAAAACTTCTCGGCCATGAAGGCGCTGGCCACCACCGGCATCCAGAAGGGGCACATGGCCCTGCACGCGCAGAACATCGCGATGATGGCGGGCGCCGTGGGCGACGAGATCGACCGCGTTGCGCAGGTGCTGGTGGCGCAGGGCACGGTGCGCATCGACGTTGCGGAGGCCGAGTTGCAGCGGCTGCGCAGTAGTGCATGAATTCGTTCACAGCGGCAGCGTGAGAGTGCCGACCCGCACCACCCAACCACCTGGAAAAGCGACCTAGAAATTACCCACAAAAAAAGCCACCAGCGCCTTGTTCATAGGCGCTGGCAGCTATTGTTTTTGAAGAATGCCGCAACCCGAAACTACCGGGCGCGGGGGTGGCCTGCTCTGCAGCCCGCCTATTGCACGCCCGCCACCATCATGGGGCGGTTGCTGCGGCACCAGATCGGTGCCAGATGGCCAATCTGGATGGTCAGCTCATTGCCCTTGCCGAGCACGGTGGTGGGGCCGTTGCTGAAGGCGTAGCCGGTTTCCGTGGCCTGTTTGGGCAGTTCCACCGTCCAGCCGCTGCGCCGCAACACGCTGCGGCCTTGCTCGGGGTAGAACTGCATCTCCACCTTTTCGCCATTGCCGCAGGCGAACTGCATGCTGCCGCGGTCCGTTGGCTCGCTAAAGGCCTGCATCACGGGTGGCTGGCTCGCGCATCCCGACATCAACAGCGTTGCCAGCGCACCTGAACACAGCGAAACCATCTTCTTCATCAGTCACTCCTGAGTAGCGATGTGCATTGCGGCACACACTCCAACCTGCAAACTGCTTGTGGCCACCGACCACCGGGGTCACTGGGGGCTTCCAAGCACAAACCTTGCCACCACTCCGCTGCAGGCGAGAAGCCGAAACCGAGGAACGGTTTCAGCCGCCATCCACACCCAGCGCAGGGCATGCCCATGAGAGTGCCGCAGGGTCCGCGCCCCGTCGATTGGGGTGATCCCCACATCGAGAGCCTTCTCTAAAGTCTGACTTCGCTCCGTGGCGCCCTGATGACGGGCCAGACAGCCCCGTCCAACACGGCATTGCAGGCACGTATGGTTGCAATGCACTGGACTGGCACCCGATTGCGCGCAGCCTGGCCCCAAAACGCCACGTCACCTTGGCGACTGGAGCTGTTGCGGCGACGGCTCGGGACATACCCTTAGAACCTGCGCAAATGAACCTTCGCAAATCGGGATGCAACAGCCGCCCTTGCCCAACGGTGAGCCGCTGGCCCGAGCCCTGGTTTGCGCAAGTCACGACCCTTATCCCTCCCCCAACGCCCCTACTGCCTGCCCCACGCGCCCGTCGGCCGCTCCCATCTGGTGCAGATTGGCGGACCCGGCAACCCGTGCGATTCACGCGAGACAGCGGTCACCGCCCTGTCCATGTACGCTCGGAACGGGGCAGCCTGTTGCGCCCCCTTTTTGGAGACCCACCACCGTGCAGGTGCCCCCCCCCCCACACCCAATACCCCATTGCTCCCCCTCCGCGCCGCCTGGGCCATGCTGCTGGCACTGGTGACGGGTTTTGCGCTGAGCCAGGCGTTTCGCACCATCACGGCCATCATGGCCACGGGCCTGCGGGCAGAGTTCGGCCTGTCGGCGCAGGCGCTGGGCGTGTTTGCCGGAGCGTTCGCATTCGCCTTCGGCACCATGCAGCTCTTCATGGGCATTGGCATCGACCTCTATGGCGTGCGGCGCACGCTTCTGGTGGCGTTTCCGCTGGCGATTGCGGGCTCGGTGCTGTCGGCGCTGGCGCCCGGCTATGGCGCGGTGCTGCTGGGGCAGGTGCTGATCGGCGTGGGCTGCGCGCCCGCGTTTTTGGTGTGCACGGTGTTCATTGCGCGCTACTTTCCGGCCAGCCGGTTTGCGATGGTCTCGGGTGTGGCCATGGGCGTGGGCGGGCTGGGCATGTTGCTCACGGGAACGCCACTGGCGTGGCTGGTGCAGCTGTCGTCCTGGCGCATGGGCTTTGCGGTGCTGGCGGGTTTTGCGGCACTGGCCTGGCTGCTGATCTTCTGGAAGGTGCACGAGCCCGCGCAACCCACGCACAATGCGCCCCCGCGCGAATCGGTGCTGCAGGCGGTGCGCGGGTTTGGCGCGCTGTTCTTGCTGCCGCACACCGCCGGAATCATGCTGCTGGCGCTGACGACGTATGCCTCCTTCCTCACGCTGCGCGGGCTGTGGCTGGGGCCGCTGCTCATTGAGCGGCATGGCTATTCGCTGGTGGCCAGCGGCAACGTGGCCATGTTGTCGTCGCTGGTGTCGCTGTTCACACCGGCATTGTTCGGGCGACTCGACCCGGGGCCTGGCCAACGCCGCCGCTGGATCACGGGCTTCACGGTGCTGCTGGCAACCCTCTTCGGTGCCATCGGCCTGCTGCACGCCGAGTGGCTGGACGTGGCGGGCTCCATCGCGGTGGGCCTGTTGTCGGGCTACATGGTGCTGCAGTATTCAGACGTGCGTTCGGCCTACGCACCCGCCGTCACCGGGCGCGCCATGGCGGTGTTCACGATGGCGCTGTTTCTGGGCGTGGCACTGATGCAGTGGGTGACCGGCGTGGCAGCCTCCATCGCCGCCGCACAGGGCGCGGACCCGTATGTGGCTGTGATGCTGACCATTGCCGCCATGCTGGCGGCAGGCGCCCTGGCGTTCAGGTGCCTGCCGGTGCCAGCACACTGACCCGTGCTGGGGAAGTGCCCGCAACGCGCCACCACTGCAGCACACCAAACAGCAGCTCAAACAGCGTGAAGCCCAGCACGATCACATTGGCGCCGTGGGCCACGGCATAAATCTGCCAGGCCGCAAACAGAAACCGCGCCACGCCATCCAAGCGCCCCAGCAGCAAGCTGGGCGCAACCATGCGCGCGATAGACCACACAACCACCACCGACCCTAGAAGGTTGGCCAGCAACATGTGGGTGGTGTCCAACGGGTGCAGGGTACCGGGAAGGCCCAGCACGGCGGCCAACATGCCCAACTGGGCATACAGCCACACAAAGGTCCACGGCAGCGCAAAAGGCCAGGTCACCAGCAGGTCGTACCAGCCGCTGGCGCGCACGATACGCAGGTAGCGCGGAGTGGAAATTGAAAAAAGGGGCATGGTGATCAACCTGGGGATGAAAGAAGCCCCGAGGTTCAGCCCTGAAGTACGCTTCAGGGTCAAGCCGCTTCCAGGGGTGGCATTTGTTTTCACGCCACAAGGAAACCCCCATGCTGATCGGTGAACTCGCCACTGCTTCCGGCCTGAGCCGCGAGGCACTGCGCTTTTATGAACAACAAGGCCTCATCCGCTCGCGGCGCCTGGCCAATGGCTACCGCGACTACCCGGCCGAAACGGCGATGCTGGTGCAGTACATCCGCACCGCGCAGCAGCTGGGCTTTACGCTGGCAGAGATTGGCGACCGGCTGCCCGCCATCTGGGACGCCGCCGACCCCGGCCCAGCGCTGGCCCAGGTGCTGGCAGTGAAGCTGCAGGAGATCGACGCACGCATTGCCGCGCTGCAGGCCCTGCGCCAGACTCTGGCCGAGCGGGTGGCCACGGACTGCCCACTGCGTGGGGCCGCTGCCGCCGCCTGAATGGCGCAATGGCCCCTCATCGTCGGCAGCCTCCAAAATATCAAGCAAAAACAGACCGTAGCGCTTATCCAACAAGCGTATGCAGCTATACATTTAATAGCAATCATCCTGCAAGAAATGGGCGCTGGCCCATGGCACGTGCAGCAGGTCTGCAGGCGCGCATCGCGCTGCCACATCCCCCCCGCTCAGCCCCTGTTGTTCACGCGGCCGATGAGGCCACCGAGTGCAGCAGCACGGGGTGGTTGCCATCGGCATCCACACTCTCGATCTGCACCCCAAAACCCCACAGGCGCGCCACATGCCGCAGCACCTCCTGCGTGTCGTCGGCCAGCGGGCGGCCCTGGTACTGGGTGTGGCGCAGGGTCAAGCTGCGGTCGCCGCGCAGGTTCACGTTCCAGACCTGGATGTTGGGCTCGCGCGTTCCCAGGTCGTACTGCTGCGACAGCATCTGGCGCAGGCGGCGGTAGCCGTTCTCGTCGTGGATCTCGCTGACTACTAGCTCGCGCCCGTTGGCATCGTCGTGCAGCGCAAACAGGCGCATCTCGCGCATCAGGTGCGGGCTGAGGTACTGGCCGATGAAACTCTCGTCCTTGAAGTTGCGCATGGCGTGGTCCAGCGCGGGCAGCCAGGGTGTGCCCGCGATGTCAGGGAACCAGTGCCGATCCTCCTCCGTAGGGTTCTGGCAGATGCGCTGGATGTCGCGGTACATGGCAAACCCCAGCGCATAGGGGTTGATGCCGCTGTAGGCGCGATGGTCCACGGGCGGCTGGTAGATGACATTGGTGTGCGAGCCCAGCCATTCGATCATCACCCCGTCGCTCAGGTAGCCCTCGTCGTACAGCGTATTGAGCAGCGTGTAGTGCCAAAAGGTGGCCCAGCCTTCGTTCATCACCTGGGTCTGGCGCTGGGGGTAGAAATACTGCGCGATCTTGCGCACAATGCGCACGATCTCGCGCTGCCAGGGTTCCAGCAGGGGCGCGTTTTTTTCGATGAAGTACAGGATGTTCTCTTGCGGCTCCTGCGGAAAGCGGTTGTGCTCCTGCGTGGCATCCTCCTTGCCGGGACGCATGGGCAGCGTGCGCCACAGCTCGTTCACCTGCTGCTGGGCATAGGCCTCGCGCTGCGCGCGCTCCAGCCGTTCGCGCGCCAGGTTCTTCTTGGAGGGGCGACGGTAGCGGTCCACTCCAAAGTTGGCCAGCGCATGGCACGAATCCATGAGCCGCTCCACTTCGGCCATGCCGTAGCGCTCTTCGCACTGGGCCACGTAGTCCTTGGCATACACCAGGTAGTCGATGATGCTGGACGCGTCGGTCCACATGCGAAACAGGTAGTTGCCCTTGAAGAAGCTGTTGTGCCCGTAGGCCGCATGCGCAATCACCAGCGCCTGCATGGCGGTGGTGTTCTCCTCCATCAGGTAGCTGATGCAGGGGTTGGAGTTGATGACGATCTCATACGCCAGCCCCATGTGCCCGCGCCGGTAGCGCCGCTCGGTGGCCAGAAACTCCTTGCCGTAGCTCCAGTGCCGGTAGTTCACCGGCATGCCGACGCTTGAGTAGGCATCCATCATCTGCTCGGCGGTGATGATCTCCAGCTGGTTGGGGTAGGTGTCGAGGCCAAAGCGCTCTGCCGTGGCGGCGATGGCCCCGTGGTAGCGCTCGATCAGCTCGAACGTCCAGTCGCTCGGGTCGGGCAACGGCTCGGCCGGCCGCGCGCCTGCAGGCAGGGGCTGGCCGGGCACGGCGCGGTGGCGGCGCTCACCCACGGCGGCGGCCTTCCAGGGGTTGTCGCTGATGCGGCGCTCCAGCACCGGATACTGCACAACGTTGTTCATGCGGCCACCCCCTCTTTCTTGAAGAGGTCGCGGAACACCGGGTAGATGTCGCCGGGTGCGGCGACCTTGCGCATTGCAAAGTGGGAGAACAGCGGCATCAACTGGCTGTACTCGTCCCACAGGTTCTGCTCCTCTTCTGCCACCTGCACATAGGCAAAGTAGCGCACCAGCGGCAGGATCTTGTCCACCAGCAGGTTGCGGCAGATGCCACTGTCGTTGGTGAAGTTGTCGCCATCACTGGCCTGGGCCACGTAGATGTTCCAGTCGCCCTGCGGATAGCGCGCACGGATGATCTGGTCCAGCAGCGCCAGCGCGCTGCTGACCACGGTGCCGCCGCTCTCGGTGGAGTGAAAGAACTGCTCCTCGCTCACCTCGGCCGCCTGGGTGTGGTGGCGGATGAACACGATGTCGATGGTCTCGTAGTGCCGCGTGAGAAACAGGTACAGCAGGATGAAGAACCGCTTGGCCAGGTCCTTGCGTGTCTCGTCCATGGAGCCCGAAACGTCCATCACGCAGAACATCACCGCCTGGCTGCTGGGCACTGGCACCGGCGTACGCGCACGAAAGCGCAGGTCGATGGGGTCGAGGTAGGGAATCTTGTCGATGCGCGCCGTCAGCGCATCGATGCGACGCTGCAACTCGGCCACCGCCTCGCTGGTGCCGTCGTCCTGCCCCAGCAGGGCGTCCAGCTCGGCCTGCAGCGCCAGCAGCTCGCGGTGGGTCGACTTGCCCAGCGCAATGCGCCGCCCCAGCGCCCCGCGCATGGTGCGCAGCACAGCCAGGTTGTTGGGGATGCCGTCTTGGCTGTAGCCTGCGCGGCGCGACTTCCACTGCGGGTTCTCGCCAATGTGGGTGCGCAGCAGGTGCGGCAGCGCCAGGTCTTCAAAAAAGAGCTGCATGAACTCTTCCTTGGTCAGCGTGAATGTGAAGTCGTCCTCGCCCTCCCCGCTGTCGCTGGCCTGCGAGCCGCGCCCGCCCGCTCCGCCCTGGGGCCGTTCGATGCGGTCGCCGCGCACATGCTCTGCGTTGCCGGGGTGCACCGTGTCGCGAATGCCGCCCTGGCCATGGTGGAACACGGGCTCGCTGATGTCCTTGCGCGGTATGGTGATGCTCTCGGCCTGCTCCATGTCGCGGATGCCGCGCTGCGAGACCGCACGGCGCACCGCGTCCGCGATCTGTTCCTTGTAACGGCGAACAAATCGCTCGCGGTTGCCCACCGACTTGTTCTTGCCAGCGAGCCTGCGATCGATGATTTGCAATGCCATCCTTTGCCCCCATGCATGAACCAGCGCCCGCAGGGCTGCGCTGGCAATCCAGTCCCTTGATCAGCTGCTCTTGCGCACACGCAAGTACCACTCACACAACAGCCGCACCTGCTTGGGCGTGTAGCCCTTGTTCACCATGCGGGTGACAAAGTCCTCGTGCTTGCGCGCCTCTTCGGCGCTGGCCTTGGCGTTGAAGCTGATCACGGGCAGCAGCTCTTCGGTGTTGGAGAACATCTTCTTCTCGATCACCAGGCGCAGCTTCTCGTAGCTGGTCCAGCTGGGGTTCTGGCCCTGGTTGTTGGCGCGCGCGCGCAGCACAAAATTGACGATCTCGTTGCGAAAGTCCTTCGGGTTGGCAATGCCTGCGGGCTTCTCGATCTTTTCCAGCTCGGCGTTGAGTGCGCCCCGGTCGAACACCTCGCCGGTGTCGGTGTCGCGGTACTCGTTGTCCTGGATCCAGTAGTCGGCGTAGGTCACGTAGCGGTCAAAGATGTTCTGGCCGTACTCGCTGTAGCTCTCCAGGTAGGCGGTCTGGATCTCCTTGCCAATGAACTCGGCATAGCGGGGGGACAGGAACTCCTTGATGTAGCTGGTGTACTTGGTCTCCAGCTCGGTAGGGAACTGCTCGCGCTCGATCTGCTGCTCCAGCACATACATCAGGTGCACCGGGTTGGCGGCCACCTCGGCACTGTCAAAGTTGAACACCTTCGACAAAATCTTGAACGCAAAGCGGGTCGATATACCCGTCATGCCCTCGTCCACGCCCGCGTAGTCGCGGTACTCCTGGTAGCTCTTGGCGCGCGGGTCGGTGTCTTTCAGGCTCTCGCCGTCGTACACCTGCATCTTGCTGAAGATGCTGGAGTTCTCGGGCTCCTTCAGCCGCGTGAGGATGGCGAACTGCGACATCATCTTGAGCGTGCCGGGCGCACACACGGCGTTGCCCAGCGACGACTCGCGGATGAGCTTTTCGTAGATGCGGGTCTCTTCGCTCACGCGCAGGCAGTAGGGCACCTTGACGATGTAGATGCGGTCCAGAAACGCCTCGTTGTTCTTGTTGTTGCGAAACGCCTTCCACTCGCTCTCGTTGCTGTGCGCCAGCACCACGCCGTCAAACGGAATGGCGCCAAAGCCCTCCGTTCCCTTGTAGTTGCCCTCCTGGGTGGCAGTGAGCAGCGGGTGCAACACCTTGATGGGCGCCTTGAACATCTCGACAAACTCGAGCAGGCCCTGGTTGGCCAGGCAGAGGCCTCCGCTGTAACTGTAGGCGTCGGTGTCATCCTGCGCAAAGGTTTCTAGCTTGCGGATGTCCACCTTGCCCACCAGGCTGGAGATGTCCTGGTTGTTCTCGTCGCCCGGCTCGGTTTTGGCGATGCCCACCTGCTTCATGATGCTGGGGTAGCGCTTGACCACGCGGAACTGGCGGATGTCGCCGCCAAACTCGTCGAGCCGCTTGACCGCCCACGGCGAGAGCACACGCTGCAGGTAGCGGCGGGGGATGCCGAACTGTTCCTCCAAAACCGGGCCGTCCTCCAGCGCATCGAACAGGCCCAGCGGCGATTCGTTCACCGGCGAGCCCTTGAGCGCATAGAAAGGCACCTTCTGCATCAGGTGCTTGAGCCGCTCCGCGATGGAGCTCTTACCCCCGCCCACAGGGCCCAGCAGATAAAGAATCTGCTTGCGCTCTTCCAGCCCTTGCGCAGCATGGCGAAAGAAACTCACCACCTGCTCGATGGCATCCTCCATGCCGTAGAACTCGGCAAAGGCCGGGTAGCGCTTGATGACCTTGTTGGCAAAAAGCCGTGACATGCGCGGGTCATTGCGCGTGTCCACCATCTCGGGCTCGCCAATGGCGGCCAGCATGCGTTGGGCGGCCGTGGCGTAGGCCATGGGATCGCGCTTGCACTCGGCGAGGTACTCGTCAATCGACATTTCCTCTTCGCGGCTACGGGCATAACGCGCGGCGAAACTGCTGATGGCATCCATACGACCTCCTGTGGCGGCACCCCCGGCGGGCTCGGGTGGTGCCACGGTGTTGCAGTGGGAATCGCTACCGGCTTGGCCCTTTGTAGCACCACGGCGTGCGCTTGAACAGCAAATTCGCTGGCGCATCCGTTGCCTTCTTGGAGCTTTGCACACACAGGGATAGAGCGTGGCACACTGCGCAAAGTTCATCCCGCGCAGCGCATGCAGGGGTTGCCCCGGATAGGGAATATCCTGACAACCTGGCGGCGCTGTTCACCCACCCTGCAGGGTCATGAACCGGGCGGCTCGGGGCGGGCAGTTACCACCACCCCGCCCCCTGCAATGAACTCACAACGAACTGGCGCTGGAGCCATCGCCCCGGTACAACCAGGGCACATCCAGCAACCGCTCGCCCAGCAGGCGCAGCGACAGATCGCGGCCCCAGCGCACAGGCCCGGTGGCATGGAAGATGCGGCCGTTGCGGATGGAGCGCGCCTGCACCCGGGCGTTTCGCTCCCAGCGGTTAAGGGCGTAGCGGGTAAGGCGCAGCGGCACATCCAGGTCGTGCATGGCCAGCGCACGCTGCAGCTCGGCCGCGTCTTCAATGGCCATGCCGGCGCCCTGGGCCAGGTAGGGGCGCATGGGGTGGGCCGCATCGCCCAGCAGGGCCACCAGGCCTTGCGCCATCTCGTCGGCAGCGCGCACCGGAGGGCGGTCGCACAGCGGCCACAGGCGCCAGCCGGGGCCACCGGCAGCACCCACGCTGCGCACGACATCCTGCAGCGCCGTGCAGGTGCCTTGCAGGGCGTGCTCCAGGCCCGCAGCATTGGCTGCGTGGTCCCAGTTTTCCAGATCGTGCGGCGCGGGGCCTTGCACAATGACGACGATGTTCTGCAGCTCGCCCCGGCGCACGGGGTATTGCACGGCATGCAGGCGCGGGCCCAGCCAGGCGGTGACCTGGCCTGTGCGCAATGCATCGGGCAGCGCATGCTGCGGCACCAGCGCGCGGTAGGCCAGGTGCCCCGTCACGCGGGGCGGCACGGCACCGAGCAGCTGGGTGCGCGTGCGGCTCCACAGGCCATCGGCACCAATGAGCGCATCGCCTTCCACCTCCTTGCCCCGGCTGGTGCGAACAGTCACGACGCCCTCGGCATCGGTGAATCCGTCGATGGCGTGCTCCAGATGCAACTGCGTGTCGGTGTATTTGGTCACCGCGGAAAGCAGCAGGCCATGCAGGTCGGCGCGGTGGATGGTGGCGTAGGCCGCACCATAGCGCTGCACCGCCGTGGGGCCCAACGGCAGCACGGCCAGTTCCTTGCCGCTGACGGCGTTGCGCACCTGCAAGCGGCTGGGGAACGCGGCCACCGCCTGCAACGGCTGCTGCAGGCCCCAGGCCTGTAGGCGGCGCACTACGTTCGGCCCGATCTGCACGCCGGCGCCCACTTCGCTGAATGCTGCCGCGCGTTCGTACAGCCGCACATCCCACCCCGCGCGCGATGCGCCCAACGCGGCGGCCAAGCCGCCAATGCCGCCACCGGCGACCAATACCTGCTTCTTCATGCACCGATTGTGCCGTGCGGGCGTGCCTGGATGTTTGTCATGGCGCAGGGGCCCTGCAACCACATCCAGACACCACACCACGCCATATGTCGCTCGTCACAGCGCAGGCCGCAGCGCCCGCTCCAGAACCTCTGGTGGCATGGGGCGGCCAAACAGGTAGCCCTGGAAAGCCTGGCAGCCATGGCGCTGCAGGAACTCCAGCTGGCCCGTGGTCTCCACGCCTTCGGCCACCACGGCCAGATCCAGGCTGTGCGCCAGCGCAAGAATGGTTCGCACGATGGCAGCATCGTTGGGGTCGGTCTGCAGGTCGCGCACAAAACTCTGGTCGATCTTGAGCTGGTCCAGCGGCAGGCGCTTCAAGTAGCTCAGGGAGGAATAGCCGGTGCCAAAGTCGTCCAGCGAGAAGCCCACACCATAGCGCCGCAGGTACTCCATGCGCGAGATCACATCCTCCACATCGGCCAGCAGCAGGCTTTCCGTCAGTTCCAGCTTCAGGCGCTCGGGGTTGGCCCCGCTGGACTGCAGCGAGCCCAGCACCTGCTCCACAAAATCGGGCTGGCGAAACTGCCGCACGCTCACGTTCACCGACAGGAAGAACTGTCGCGTGAGCGAGCTGCGCGACCACACCATCAGCTGCTCGCAAGCGGCCTGCAACACCCATTGCCCCAGCGGCAGGATGAGCCCTGTCTGCTCGGCCAGCGGGATGAATTCAGCTGGCGACACCAGCCCACGCCGGGGGTGCTTCCAGCGCACCAGGGCTTCCGCGCCCTGCAGGCGGCCCTTGCCGTCCACCACGGGCTGGTAGTACAGCACCAGTTCCTTGTCTTGCAGACCTCGGCGCAGGTCGGCCTCCAGGGCCGCACGGTTGCTCACTGCGGCCTGCATGTCGGGGTCGAAGAAGCGCTGGGTGTTGCGCCCTGCAGCTTTGGCCTGGTACATCGCCAGGTCCGCGTGCTTGAGCAGCTCGTCCACACTCACGGTCTGCTGGCCAAACAGCGCAATACCGATGCTCGGGGTGCTGTGGTGGCTGGTATCGCCCAGCGCGTAGGGCTTGCCCAGCGTGGTGGCGATATGGCTGGCCACCAGCGCGGCCTCGGCACTGGCGTGCGGGCCATCGGCACTCAGGCCTTCCACCAGTACCACGAATTCATCGCCGCCAAACCGTGCCACGGTGTCAGCCTCGCGCACGCAGGCCTTCAGACGCTGGGCCGCCTGCACCAGCAGCTGGTCGCCTGTATCGTGGCCCAGGGTGTCGTTGAGGTCCTTGAAGTTGTCCAGGTCGATGAACAGCAGAGCCCCTTGCGCGCCTGAGCGTGCCACGGCCGCCGTGGCGCGCTGCAGCCGGTCCACCAGCAAGCGGCGGTTGGGCAGGCCGGTGAGCACATCGTAAAACGCCAGCTGCTCGATCTGGCTCTCGACCCGCTTGCGCTCGGTAATGTCGCGGCCCACGCCCCGGTAGCCCCACAGGGCGCCTTGCGCGTCAAACACAGGCACACCGCTGACCGAGATCCAGTGCATGCTGCCATCGGGCCGCTGCCGCTGCAGCTCCAGGTCGCGAAACGGCTGGTGGGCCTGCAGCACCGCGCGGTGCGCAGCCCAGTCGGTCTCGGTCATGTTGAGCGCGCCGATCTCCCAGCGCGTGCGGCCCATCACGTTGGACAGCGGGATGCCATTGACGCTCAGGTCGCCCGCCAGCTGCACAAAGCGCCCTTCGGCGTCATGCTCCCAGTACCAGTCGGACGACAGATCACTCAGCGATCGAAAGCGCGCCTCGCTCTCACGCAGCTCGTTCTCAACGCGCACGTAGTCGCTGACATCCGCAAAAGTGCGCACGAGGCCCCCATCGGGCAGCCCGGTGGTGCGCACTTCAAACGTGCGGCCATCGGATGTGGTGCGCCAGTAGACAGCGGGCGCAGGCGCCACCGCCCCCCCTGCCACGTAGTCATGCCCGCGCCGGTCTACCAGGCTGTGGCCTTCGCCAAAGTCTCCGCGCTCGGCCTGGATGCGGGTCAGGTCGGCGAGCGTGGGTCGCGTAGCCATCAGCGATTCGGGCAGGTTGAGCAGTTCCAGCACACGCTGGTTGTAGACGGTGATGCTGCCATCCGGCGCCGTCTTGAAGATGCCCTGGCTCATGCTGGCCAGGGTGGCCTGCAGGGCCGTGCGCTGCTCCTGCAGCAAAGTCAGCGCTTCTTGCCAGATGCGGGCATCCACCATGCGCACGGGCTGGCCCTGCCCCTGGGCTCCTTGCAGCAGCACGGCCAGACGGTGCAAAAGCTCCGGCAGGTGTGCCACGCCATCTGCCTCGCGCACCATGTAGTCGCCCAGCCCACAGCGAAACGCGCGTGCGGCCAATGCCTCCTGGTGGGCGTCGATGCACATCAGCACCGGACGGCCCGCGCACAGCTCCAGAACGCCGGGCAGGTCCTGCACCGAAGGCTTGAGGCACAACACCACGGCATCCCAGGCCTGCGACGCCAGCGGCGCCCGGGCGGCCTCGGGCGTGGGGCTGTTCACGACACGCCAGTCGGGGTAGCGGGTGGCGATCAGCTGCCACGCTGCCGCTGCATGCTGCGTGTCGCTGTCCACCCAGAGAATGCCCGGCTCGGTCATGGCTTGCGTCCTTCCGGCAGGGCCAGCGCGGGCTGGGCAAACAGGCCCAGCTGGTGTTCGCGCGCAAACACATCCATGGGCACCGGCCGCCCAAACAGATACCCCTGAAACCCCTCACACCCATGCAGCCTCAGGAAACTCAGCTGCCCCGTCGTCTCCACCCCCTCGGCCACCACCTCCAGGTCCAGGCTCTTGGCCAGCGCCAGGATGGTCCGCACAATCGCCGCGTCGTTGGGGTCCGTCAGCACGTCCCGCACAAAGCTCTGGTCGATCTTGACCTGGTCCAGGGGCAATCTCTTGAGGTAGCTCAGGCTGGAGTAGCCGGTGCCAAAGTCATCCAGCGCGAAGCCCACGCCTTCGCTCTTGAGCTGCACCATGCGTGCGATGGTGTCTTCGATGTCTCCCAGCAGCAGGCTTTCGGTGAGTTCGAGCTTGAGTTTGCGGGGGTCGGCGTGGTGGTTCTTGAGGGTCTGCAGCACTTCGGCCACGAAGCCCGGTTGCCGGAACTGCCGGGCGCTGACGTTGACCGAGATGGACAGGTGGGCGGTGGCTTCGTGCTGGCCCCAGCGCTGCAGTTGTTCGCAGGCGGTTTGCAGCACGTATTGGCCTAAAGGGAGGATCAGGCCGGTCTGTTCGGCCAGGGGGATGAAGTCGCCGGGGCTGATCATGCCGCGCTGGGGGTGGCGCCAGCGCACCAGGGCTTCTGCGCCCATGAGCTGGGATTGGTGGTCCACGACGGGCTGGTAGTGCACCAGCAGTTCGCCCCGGGCCAGGCCCTGGCGCAGGTCGGCTTCCAGGTTGGAGCGGGCGTTGACGGCCGCTTGCATGTCGGGGTCGAAGAAGCGCTGGGTGTTGCGCCCTGCCGCTTTGGCCTGGTACATGGCCAGGTCTGCGCGCTTGAGGAGTTCGTCCACCGTGAGGCGTTCGTCGCCAAAGAGGGTGATGCCGATGCTGGGGGTGCTGTAGTGCTGGGCGCCGTCGAGTTCGAAGGGCTGGTTCAGGCTGGCCAGGAGTTTCTCGGCCACGGTTTCTGCCTGGGTGGCGGCGTCTTGCAGGTCGGGGGCCAGGGCTTCGAGCATGACGACGAATTCGTCGCCGCCAAAGCGGGCCACGGTGTCGGCTTCGCGCACGCTGCCCACCAGGCGGGTGGCGACCTGGGACAGGAGCTGGTCGCCCATGTCGTGGCCCAGGGTGTCGTTGAGGTCTTTGAAGTTATCGAGGTCGATGAACAGCAGGGCGCCGAGGTTCTTGGTGCGCTGGCAGGCGGCGATGGAGCGTTGCAGGCGGTCCAGCAGCAGGCGGCGGTTGGGCAGGCCTGTGAGGGCGTCGAAGAAGGCCAGGCGCTCGATTTCTTGTTCTGCGCGCTTGCGGTCTGTGATGTCGCGGCACACCCCCAGCACCCCCGTCACCCGGCCGGTCAGGTCACGGATGGGGGTCTTGATGGTCTCGAACTGGCCTCGGTAGCCATCTTCGGCAAAGGTCAGTGTTTCTTCGTACACCAGGGGCTGCCAGGCCTGCATGGCGCGCTGGTCGTATTTGCGAAAGCGCTCGGCCTCGGAGGGCGTGGTCAGATCGTAGTCGTTGCGGCCCACCACATCGCGTTCAGGCCGGCCCGCAAACCGCTCAAACACGGGGTTGACCGACAGGTACACGCCCTCGGCATCCTTGAGAAACACCATGTCGGGCATGGCGTTGACCACGCGGGCCAGATGGGCCTTCTGGTCGGCCAGCTCGGCCTCCACACGCTTGAGCCCGGTCAGATCGTAGGCAAACAGCACAACGGCAGGCACGCCTTGCTCGGTAACGCTCTCGGGCGCGATGGTGGTGTGGCGAACCTGCAGGCCATCAGGCCCATCCATGCGGCTCTCAAACACGGCCGTCTCGCCCGCAAAGGCCTTGGCGAAATGGGGCTGCATACGGGCGAAAACATCGGCCGGGATCACCTCCTGCAGCAGGCGGTCTTGCAGCTCCTCGGGCTTGCGGTAGAGCCAGCTGGCCTGCTGCGCATTGACATACAAGACGCGCAGATCCCGATCCAGCCGCGCCACACCGCCGGGCACCTGGCGCAGCATGTTGGCCATCAGGGCTTCGTGGGCATGCGCAGCCTCCTCGGCCAGGCGGTGGGCCGTGATGTCGGTCTGTACACCATCCCACAGCACACGCCCGTCGTCGAGCAGACGGGGCGATGAACTCAGGTGCATCCAGCGTATCTGGCCATCGGTGCGGCGCACGCGAAAAACAGCCTCCATGCTGGTCATGGTCAGAAAAGACTGCCGCTCGGCCTGTCGCAGGCGGTCGATGTCTTCGGGCAGCACCTGGCGATACAACACCCGGAAATCGGCCATGACCTCTTGCACCGTCACCCCATTGAGTCGCTCGATCGCATCGCCCATGTGCACAAAGTGTGAGCTGCCATCCAGCTCGCGTACCACCTGGAACAACACGCTGTGGGGCAGGTTGCGCCCAAGCAGCGACAGACGCCCTTCACTCTCGCGCAGGCGCCGCTCGGCCTCCTGCACACGGGCGAACGGCGCCCGTATGCCCGCATCAAAAACGGCCTGGTACAACAACGCATACGCCAAAACCCGCAGACCGTGCGCCAACGGCCCCCCGATGGACGAATGCCCACCCATCAGGCCCACCACCAGCTCCCCCCCCAGAAAGGCCACGGCTGCCCAGGCAAACACCCGTTCGCGCCGGCCCGGATTGCGGTGGAGCCATACTGCGGCTACGCCCAGCGCCACCACGAGCACAAAGGCCAAGTATTGCCGCAATGACCCGCCCGCCGCAGCGGCAAACCAGCCTGGCAGGGGGCCCATGGCCGAGCCCACCAGCAGCAGCGCCACCACGCCCGAGGCGGCCAGCCAGACCTTGGCCGGGCCGGGCATTGCCAGCCGCGCGGCTGTGAGCAGCAGGGTGATGACTTCGACCACCCGCGCCCAGCTGCTCAGCCACAGAGAGATGTGGGCCGTGCCCGATGGCATGTGCACGGGCGTGGAATGTGCCAGCACGCCATGCAAAAAATTGCACACCGCCGCGACGCCAAAGCCCGCCACCAGCACATTGGCCCGGGCCTGCTCGGACGGGTCCAGTGTATGCAGGGACACCGACACCACCAGCAGCCCCAACAGCACAGCGACCAGTTCCATAAACGGCTCCAGGCCGTGCTGGGAGCCCGCCCCCGGCCCCAGCATCTGGGCCACTGGCACGATCACCAGCGTCAATGCTGCGACCACCAGCACCACCGTGAAGGCGGGCGCATCCGCCCACGGTGAACGCGCAGGCGGGGTTCGGGTGGGTGGGGACAGCGGCATGGTCTGGAGTGTTTCTACCGGGTTCTACATGGCGTCACAAGTGTATCGACGAGTAAGGCGCGGAGGTGCGTGTTTCCCCCCACCATCGGGCTCCGCCCTGCCGGGCTCCATGCAAAACGGAGCCGAAGCCCCGTTGCCGACGATGCCGGTGCCCTGCACCGCCGACAGGGCAGTATCACCCCTGCAACAACTGGCGCAGCACAAACGGCAGGATGCCGCCGGCCTGGTAGTAGTCCACCTCGATGGGCGTGTCGATGCGCAGCGTGACGGTGACTTCCTGGCGCGAGCCGTCCGCGCGGCGGATGACCAGTTGCGCGTCGCTTTGTGGCGTGAGCGCCGGATCGGGCACCACATCAATCACCTCGTTGCCCGTGAGGCCCAGCGTCTCCCACGATTCACCCGCCTTGAACTGCAGCGGCAGCACCCCCATGCCCACCAGGTTGGAGCGGTGGATGCGCTCAAAGCTGCGCGCCACCACGGCCTTGATGCCGAGCAGCTGCGTGCCCTTGGCGGCCCAGTCGCGGCTCGCGCGGGCTGGAGGGCGGCCCAGTCGCGGCTGGAGCCGGTGCCGTATTCCTCGCCCGCAAAAATCACCGTGGGCGTCTTTTGCGCCATGTACTGCATGGCGGCGTCGAAGATGAACATCTTCTCGCCCTGCAGCGCGCCTTCGTTCTGGAACACGGTCACCCCACCCTCTTCGCGCGAGCCATCGGCGGTGGGCGGAATCATCAGGTTCTTGATGCGCACGTTGGCAAAGGTGCCGCGCACCATCACGTCGTGGTTGCCCCGGCGCGCGCCGTAGCTGTTGAAGTCGGCCTTTTGGACGCCATGCTGCCGCAGCCACTGGCCAGCGGGTGAGCTTTCCTTGATGGAGCCTGCGGGCGAGATGTGGTCAGTGGTGATGGAGTCGCCAAACAGCGCCATGATGCGGGCACCGATCACCGATGGAAGTTTGGCATCATTTTGGCCTCCAGCGCTTGATGGATCTGCGTTAGCAGCTCCTTTTTCAAGAGCAAACTGTGCAAAAAACGGAGGCTCTGCAATGTAGGTGCTGGCGGGCCAGGTGTAGGCGGTGCCGCTCACGCCCTTGATCTTTTCCCACAGCTTGCCAGGGTCGGTGGCCACCTTGGCGTAGTTCTCGCGGAAGGCCTTGCCGTTCATGGCGAACTTGAGCAGGGCGTGCACCTCTTCGCTGCTGGGCCAGATGTCGCCCAGGTAGATGTCCTTGCCACCCTTGCCCTTGCCCACCGGCTCGGTCATCAGGTCCTTGAGCACCGTGCCGGCGATGGCATAGGCCACCACCAGCGGCGGACTGGCCAGGAAGTTGGCCTTGAGGTTGGGATGGATGCGCGCCTCGAAGTTGCGGTTGCCCGACAGCACCGCGGCACACACCAGGTCGTTGCTGGTGATGGCCTCGTTCAGCTCGGGCGTGAGGTCGCCCGCATTGCCGATACAGGTGGTGCAGCCGTAACCCGCCAGCGCAAAGCCCAGCTTTTCCAGGTAAGGGAGCAAGCCGGTCTGCGTGAGGTATTCGGTGACGATGCGCGAGCCAGGGGCGAGCGAGGTCTTGATGTGCGGCTTGACCTTGAGCCCCGCCTCCACTGCCTTCTTGGCCAAGAGGCCTGCGGCCAGCAGCACGCTGGGGTTGCTGGTGTTGGTACAGCTGGTGATGGCGGCAATCAGCACGTCGCCATTGCCCACGGTCACGTCACCCGTGCGGCTGGCTTGCTGGGCGGGGACTTCGGCATGCGCGGCCGCCAGCGTGGGCTTGTTCTGCTCCATCTCCACGATGAATCGCGGTGCACCCGATGGCGCTGGCACCTCTGCCGGAGCGCCCACATCGACAGGAGCATCACTGGCCCGGACATGGTGGCGCGTGTGCAGCAGCTCGGCCGGGCGGTTGAAACCATTTTGTGCATTGGGCTTGCTGAACAGGTCGGCAAACTGGCTGCAGACCTTGCCCAGTTCGATGCGGTCTTGCGGGCGCTTGGGGCCAGCCAGGCTGGGGGTGACGCTGCCAAGGTCGAGCTTCACCACCTGCGAATAGTCCACCTCGCCCGCCAGCGGCACGCCGAACAGGCCCTGGGCCTTGAAGTAGGCCTCAAACGCTTCGATCTCGGCCTTGGTGCGGCCCGTGCCCTTGAAGTAGTCGATGGTCTTTTCGTCCACCGGGAAAAACCCCATGGTCGCGCCGTATTCGGGCGCCATGTTGCCGATGGTGGCCCGGTCGGGCAACGCCAGGGTGCGCGTGCCTTCACCAAAAAACTCCACGAACTTGCCCACCACCTTGTGCTGGCGCAGCAGCTCGGTCACCGTGAGCACCAGGTCGGTGGCGGTCACGCCCTCGCGCAGCTGGCCCGTCATCTCAAAGCCCACGACGTCGGGCGTGAGGAAGTACACCGGCTGGCCCAGCATGGCGGCCTCGGCCTCAATGCCACCCACGCCCCAGCCCACCACGCCAATGCCGTTGATCATGGTGGTGTGGCTGTCGGTGCCCACGAGGGTGTCGGGGTAGTACACACCGTCCTTGCGCTTGTGCACGCCGCGCGCCAGGTATTCGAGGTTGACCTGGTGCACGATGCCAAAGCCCGGCGGCACCACGCCAAACGTGTCAAAGGCCTGCATGCCCCACTTCATGAATTCGTAGCGCTCGCGGTTGCGCTGGAATTCGAGCTTCATGTTCAGGTCGAGCGAATTCTTCTTGCCGTAGTGGTCGACCATGATGGAGTGGTCTACCACCAAGTCCACGGGCACCAGCGGCTCGATCTTCTTGGGGTTCTTGCCCAGTTTCACGGCCACGCTGCGCATGGCGGCCAGGTCGGCCAAGAGCGGCACGCCGGTGAAGTCCTGCAGCACCACGCGGGAGACGACAAACGGAATCTCGTCCGTACGCGCGGCATTGGGCGCCCAGTGCGCAAGCTGTTGCACATGCTCGGCGGTCACCTTGCGGCCATCGCAATTGCGCAGCACCGATTCGAGCACGATGCGGATCGACACGGGCAAGCGCTGGATCTGGGGGAACTGCTTGGCCAGCGCGGGCAGCGAGTAGAACTGGCCTTCTTTGCCAGACGCTGTCTTGAAACTCTTGAGGGTGTTGGCAAACGCGTGGCGGGCGGGCTTGGGCGACAACTTGCGTGATACGGCCATGGCAAACTCCTGTGAAAGGCAACAAAGCCTATTCTGGCAGTCCTGCATGGCGGTGCAATCGTGGGGCTATGCAAACGCGGCCCTCAACCCTGTGCGGCGTGGTCGGGTCGCCCGATCCACGCCACCCGTGCCCGATATCGGCATAAAAAATGCCCCTGGCGCTTGATGGACAAGCGCAAGCAGCTATATTTTCAGGAGCAAACAACCGATCTCCATCACGCCGCAGCCCAGGTTGGCAGGCGGCGCACGCCAAACCACTGCAGCTCGGCCAGCATGGCCACCGAGACCACATGCACCAGCAAATAGGCCTGGCCCAGCAAGGTGGGCGTGAGCGTGGAGCCCAGCAGCAGCACCAGGCTGGCCAACGCCCAGGCCAAGTTGCCCACGATCAGCACCCACAGCCAGCCACGCGGCATGGGCTCAGACCGGGCAATCGCTATGGCCAGGGCGGCATAGCCCAGCAGCATGGCGCCCGTCACCTGCAGCAGCCCGGGCGGCAGGCCCAGCCACTCGGCCAGGGGCGCTGTCAGCAGCAGGTGCAGGGCGCCGAGCAGAACCCCCGTGGAGGCATCGAACCAGACCACGGCACGCAGGAATCGGGGGGAGGACATCAGCTTGAACATGGAAAGCTCCTTGGTTGAGGAAGAAAGAAGGCTCCATCGTTCCCGCCCTGGCGCACCGCGTCGATGACCTGCCAGGTAATGGCCCGTGTGCGGTTAGCGCCTAGGATGGCGGCCATGACCTCCACCGCACCGTCCTCTCACCGCTCTCCGCGCCATCCTTTGCCGCACCGCGTGGCACCGGCGGGGCCCACCTCGTTTGGCGACCACCTGCGCACCTGGCGCCAGCAGCGGCACCTGAGCCAGCTGGAGCTGGCCGACGAGGCGGACATCTCCACGCGCCATGTGAGCTTCATGGAAACCGGCCGCACCAACCCCAGCCGCGACATGGTGCTGCGCCTGTGCGAGCGCCTGGCCATTCCACTGCGTGAGCGCAACGCCCTGCTGGTGGCCGCCGGCTACGCCCCCATGTACCGCGAACGCGCGCTGGACGACCCTGCGCTGGCCGCGGCGCGCCAGGCGGTGGAACTGGTGCTCAAGGGCCACGAACCCAGCCCCGCCATTGCCCTCGACCGCTGCTGGAACGTGGTGGCCACCAACCGCGCCGCGCTGGCCCTGCTGTCTGCCCACGTCAGTCCCGAACTGCTGGCGCCACCTGTCAACGTGTTCCGGCTGAGCCTGCACCCCCAGGGGCTTGCGCCGCGCATCGCCAATCTGGCGCAGTGGCGGGCGCACCTGTTTGAACGCCTGCGCCAGCAGATACAGGCCACGGCCGACCCGGCACTGATCGCACTGCAGGCAGAACTGCTGCAATATCCCGCCCCGCCGGAATCCGATGCCCTGGTACTGGCAGGTGAAATGCTGGGCGTGGTAATGCCGTTCTGCTTTGAAAGCGTGCATGGAATGCTCTCCCTCATCAGCACCACCACGATATTCGGAACGCCGGTGGATGTGACCTTGCAGGAACTGGCTGTGGAATCCTTCTTTCCGGCGGACGATTTCACGGCACAGGTATTGCGCAAGATTGCTCAGGAAAACCCCGGGGTTGCTGAAGGCTGAACGTAATGCCTGTGCACTGTGAGGGTGCAATCAATGCGCGCAGTGCAAAATTAAACGATGACCATCCGATTCACCAAATGGCTCCGCAAAGCACATTGCGCTGCCGATAAATCGCAGACACTGCGCGCGAAGTTACCGCACATGCATTTCCTGTTCGTCGCACAGTGCGTACAGTTGTCGAGGCGCCACCCGCCTGAGCACCTTTTGTCCTGGCCAAGAGTAGCCCATTAAAAAAGCCCGCATCAGCGGGCTTTTTTAATGCAGGGCAAAGACCCTTAAATCACAAACTTTTCGCGGTTTTCGTTTTGAATCCACTTGGGAGCCTTGCCACGGCCTGTCCAGGTTTCGCCGGTGGCGGGGTTGCGGTACTTGGGCGCCACCTTGGTGCCGGCCGTAGAACTGCGACCTGTCTTGCCAGACGCCTTGCCTGTAGGGAACACGTCCTGGGCAGTCAGCCCATATTCGGCCACCAGTGAACGGACCTGCGACACAGCGTCCGACAGTTCCCGGCGCCGGGCTTCACTGATTTGTTGCTCAAGGGCTTCGCGCTGCTTCAACAGTTCTTTGTAGCTGGTCATGGTGTCTGGATTTTGGATAAGGGTGAAGACCCGCGAATTATAAGAATAATGTGCCTTTTTTGTGCAACCACTTTCAGAATTTCATTAAAAATTCTTGGCATTAACCCCCAACACCCATTGATGCATGGTTTGCGTCTGGCTGAACAACCGGGGTATTGATGCTTGCTGGAGGCGACCGGGGTTCCGTCTTCTGGCGGGGGCAATACGTTGTTGATACGCTTGCATTCCAGCGCCAGCACCTCAAATACCCAGCCCATGCACCGAATGCGGTCGCCCACTTCCATCAAATGCCCCGTTTCTTCCCTCAAACGGGCCGCCCGCGTGTTATAGCGACCACAGCCCTCACCCGGTAAATTGCGAATATCCAGGCGCGCCTTGAGTTCCGACACCGGTATCCAGGGATGACCTGCATAACTCCCTGCGGTCTGTGATAGCGCGGCTTCGGGCGGTTCGCTGCGTTGCTTTTCTTGCCAATAGCTGGGCTATTGGCAAGAAAAGACGCCTTGCGTCCCATCCCGATCCGCACTACCACCGCCTCGCGAGGGTTATGCAGGACATCCCCAGCCATCCAACAGCCAGCCTCCGTCATCGCGCTGCGGAGCCCAGGCATCACGGCCCCCCGAGGTGCAATTCAACGGGAATGGCTTGCAGTAAATGGCGCGGGTCATGGTGCATTGCGCCACACCATATTCATCGCCCACAAACACCATGCGCCCAGAACGGGCCCGTAACTGCTCCAGCAACTCCACCCCACCGAGGGTTTCGGGCAGAAATTTCGCCGCCCGTCCATGCGGACACCGCGTGTCCTCGGCCTCAACGCCCAGCTCCGGCGCATGCTGAGCAAGGTCGGCGACGCGATCAGCAGAAAATCCGTGTTTCACTCATAAAGATCACCATGGCGCTTTACTGTATCGGCGACATCCAGGGCTGCGACGCCGCGCTGGACCGCCTGCTGGACACCATCGGCTTTTCCCCTAGCCGCGACACGGTCTACCTGCTGGGTGACCTCGTCAACCGAGGGCCTGACTCGGCCGCCGTGCTGCGCCGCTGCATGCGCCATGGCGACGCCATCCGATGCCTGCTGGGCAATCACGACCTGCACCTGCTGGCCGCCGCACACGGTGCGCGCAAGCCCTCGCGGCGCGACACGCTGGGCACGGTGCTGGACGCCCCCGACCGCGCTGCCCTGCTCGACTGGGTGCGCCAGCAGCCCCTGGCCCGCACCCACACGCATGCGGGGCAAACGCTGCTGATGGTGCATGCCGGTGTGCTGCCCACCTGGACGGCCGCAGAGACTCTTGCGTACGCGGACGAAGTCCATGCAGTACTGCGCGGCCCTGACCTGCCCGATTTTCTGCACGCCATGTACGGCAACATCCCCGACCACTGGAGTGACGATCTGACCGGCACGGATCGCCTGCGGGTAATCGTGAATGCGCTCACCCGGCTGCGCTTTTGCTCGGCCGACGGCGTGATGGATTTTGAAAGCACCGAAAGCGCCAGCGCCGCCCCGCCCGGCCTCATGCCCTGGTTCGACGTGCCAGGGCGGCGCACAGCGGGCACGCTGATCGCCTTCGGTCACTGGTCCACGCTGGGCTGGCTCAACCGCAGCGATCTGCTCGGACTGGACACGGGCTGCGTGTGGGGCGGCTGCCTGAGCGCCGTGCGTTTTGGCGCGACGCTGGCCGAGCGTGAGCTGCTGCAGGTGCATTGCGAACAGGCCCAGGCCCCGGGCTGAATAAACCGCAGCAGGTTCAGGACGGCACTGGCTCCAGCAACGCCGACATGGCGGTGGACTGCCAGACACCACCGTCCTGCCCGGCGATCAGCACGGCCAGCCCCGGCATGCGCTGCGCCAGTGCCCTGCCCGCCTGCGGGCCCTGCACCATCAGCGCGGCGCCCAGTCCGTTGACGGCCGCCACGTCGCGCGCCACCAGGCTCACGCCATGCACGCCCGATGCCGGGCGCCCTGTTCGCGGATTGAGCACATGGTGCTGGCGCTGGCCTTGGTGGAAGAAGAAGCGTTCATAGTCGCCCGACGAGGCCACCACACCGGCGCCCGCCACGGCCACAACACCCAGCAGGCGCTCGGGGGAACGCGGGTCGCGCAGCCCCACACGCCAGGGCCTGCCTTGCCACAGCCCGTGGGTCAGCACGTCGCCACCACCGTTGATCATGGCGTTCTCAACCCCTTCGGAGCGCAGCATGTTCATGCCGGCTTCCAGGATCGGTAGCTTGGCGATGCCCCCCAGGTCCAGCGCCATGCCCTGGCGGGCCAGGAAGGCCGTGCCAGCGGCCACGTCCAGCACCAGGCTGCGCGCATCCACCAGGGGCAGTTGCCGCGCGATCTCGCTGGCCCCGGGCACCACCTTGTCGCCAGGGCCGAAGTTCCAGGACTTGAAAGCCCCCACGGTCACATCAAAGCCACCACGGCTTACCGCCGACACACGCTGGGCGCTCTGCAGCACCGCCATGACTTCGGGCGGCACCGCGACCGGCACGATACCCGCCGCCAAGTTGATGCGACTGACCACGCTGCGTGGCTGGTAACGGCTCATGAGCGCCTCCAGCCTCTGCATCTCTGCATAGGATCGGTCCATGGCGCGGCGCAGCTGCGGGCCATCAACGCCCTCCACCGCCATATCCACCTGCGTTCCCATCAGGGGACGCGAGCTGCGTTCAGACATCACCTGGGCGCCCGCAGACGCGCCACCACCCCAGACCGCACCACCCAGCAAGGGCAACGCCATCACCATGCGACGGCGCGACAGACCCTGAGGGGGCAGAGAAGCTTGCTGCATGGTGCCTCCGCTCAGAGCGACTTGTCGGCCATGTAATCCACGGCGGCCTTGACCTCAGCGTCGGTCAGATTGGCGGAGCCCCCCTTGGCAGGCATCATGCCCTTCGCCCCGGTAAAGCCCTCGATCGCGTGCTTGTACATCGTGTCCTTGCCCTGGGCAATGCGCGGGCCCCAGTCGGCCTTGTCGCCCGGCTTGGGGGCACCGGCCACGCCAGCGGCATGGCACATGGCGCAAGTCTTGCCAAACACGCTCTTGCCCAGTTCATTTTCTGCGGCAGCCGGTGCGGCGGGGGCCGCTGCGGGCGCTGGGGCCGTCACCGCAGCGGGTGCAGCCACCGGAGCAGGTTCCGACTTCTTGTCGCCACAACCGGCCAGCAGTGCGGCCAAGATCGCTACGGCGACCATCACGGTTTTCTTTTGCATCGCATACATCCTGTTCTTGGGGTTAAAAAATATCTGAGAGAGCCTGTGGCTGCGCGAGAAACGCGACGAAATGCGTTCAGCACCTGGCCTGAAAAACCCCTACGGGCATTGCACAGACACCGCTTCAGACCGGTGCATTGACTGTAGGTGCAAGAGGCACTTTTGGGCAGAGGCGCGCGCCGCCAAAGCATGATCCAGATCAAATTGATTCATATTAAGTGAATCTATTATCCATGCCATGCAAAGCCATCACAACCTGCGAACACTGCGCCTTTGGGTGCTGGCGTGGTTTGTCATGGCGCTGGGTGCTGCGGTGGCTTCACCGCTGGTAGTGCCGCGAAGCATGGAGCTGATCTGCTCCGGCTCCGGCACAGGCAGCGCCAAGCTGGTGGTGAAGACCGCTGAGGGCTTGGTAGCGGCAGACACCACCGGCCTCGATTGCCCTGTTTGCCTTGCGGCCGACACGCCACCCACCACCCCGCTCGCAGCGGCAACCACTGCCGCAGCCCCCACATTCCAGCCCCGCTTTCACATACCACTTTCCCCACGCACAGGGGTGGCGTTCAGCCCCCCTGCACGCGCACCACCCCTTTTCAACTGAGCGATCCCAAAAGAGGAAAACCATGACCGAGAGAAAAGACAGTCCCCTTCCCGCTGCTGGCCTGGGCCGACGCAGTTTCATCAACACGGCCGCCCTGGTCGGGCTGACCGCAGGCGTAGCCGCCTGCAACGATAAGCCCAGCGCTGCAACGCCTGCGGCTCCCGCCCCGGCAGCGCCTGCGGCCAGCCATGCCGCCGCTGGCGCCAACGTGCACCTCAAGCCCGGCGAGCTGGATACCTACTACGGTCTCTGGAGCGGCGGCCACACGGGCGACATGCGCGTGCTGGGCCTGCCCTCGGGCCGCGAGATCACACGCATCCCTTGCTTTGTGCCCGACGCACTGGTGGGCTGGGGCATCACGAACGAATCCAAGGCAGTGATGGGCACCAAGCCCGACGGCAGCCTGAAGTACACGGTGGCCGATACCCACCACACACACGCTTCGTACAAAGACGGCAACTACGACGGCCGCTACGCCTGGATTAACGACAAGATCAACAGCCGCATCGCGCGCATTCGCCTCGATTACTTCGTGTGCGACAAGATCACCGAGCTGCCCAACGTGCAGGGCTTTCACGGCATCTTCCCCGACAAGGCCGACCCGGTGGACCCCGCCATCAACTACACCACCCGCGTGTTCTGCGGCGGTGAGTTTGCGATTCCCCTGCCCAACACCGGCACCGAAGACATCAGCAAATACCGCTCGATGTTCACCTGCGTCGATGCAGAAACGATGGAAGTGCGCTGGCAAGTGCTGATCGACGGCAACTGCGATCTGGTCGCCACGTCATACGACGGCAAGCTGGCCGCCACCAACCAGTACAACGTGGAGATGGGCGCCAAGTACGAGGACATGATGTCCGCCGAACGCGATGCCTGCCTGTTCTTCAACGTGGGCCGCATCGAGGCTGCCGTGAAGGCTGGCAAGTTCAAGACCATCGGCACCAGCAAGGTGCCCGTGGTGGACGGCACGCACGAAGCCAACAAGGACCCCAAGACAGCACTTACCGCCTATGTGTCGGTGCCCAAGAACCCGCACGGCGTGAACGCCAGCCCGGATGGCAAGTACTTCATCTGCGCCGGCAAGCTCTCGCCCACCGGCACCGTGATTGAGCTGGCCAAGGTGCTGGACTACTTTGACGGCAAGCTTGAAAAGCTGGACTCCGCCATCGTGGCCGAAGTGGAGCTGGGCCTGGGCCCACTGCACACCGCGTTCGACGGCCGTGGCAATGCCTATACCACCCTGTTCCTGGACAGCCAGGTCGTGAAGTGGAACGTGGAGGCCGCCATCAAGTTCCACGCGGGCGACAAGACCGCCAAGTACGTGGTAGACCGCCTGGACGTGCAATACCAGCCGGGCCACTTGAACGCCTCGCAGTCTGAAACCAAGGCCGCCGACGGCAAGTTCCTGGCCGTGGGCTGCAAGTTCTCCAAGGACCGCTTCCTGCCCGTGGGCCCGCTGCACCCCGAGAACGAACAGCTCATCGACATCTCGGGCGAGAAGATGGTGCTGCTGGCCGACCACCCCGTGCGTGGCGAGCCGCATGACTTCATCATCTTCAAGCGCGACCTGGTGCGCCCCAAGCAGGTCTACACGCTCGACGAGTTCCCGCTGGCCATCAAGGACCCCAAGGAGTCCGGCGTGTTCAGGAGTGGCAAGAAGGTCACCGTGAAGATGACTTCGCAAGCACCGGCCTTCAGCCTGCGCGAGTTCAAGCTCAAGAAGGGTGACGAGGTCACGCTGATCCTGACCAACCTGGACAAGATCGAAGACCTGACGCACGGCTTCGCGATCCCGAACTACAACGTCAACTTCATCGTGAACCCGCTGGAGACCAAGTCGGTGAGCTTTGTGGCCGACAAGCCCGGTGTGTTCTGGTGCTACTGCACGCACTTCTGCCACGCACTCCATTTGGAAATGCGCACTCGGATGATTGTGGAAGCTTGATGGGGCGATCCCCCTGAGGCGCTGCGCGCCTTCCCCCTTCTCTCGAATCGCTACGCGATTCGGGAAGGGGGACGATGCACTCGCTGCGGGGCGGCCCTTGCTCTGCATCCCTGGTCTGGGGCGCGCCAGTTGTGACGACTGCGCCCCAATTTGAACAAAATTGGCCGCTAGCGCTTGATAGATAAGCGCTAACAGCTATCAAAAAGATAGTCTCATGATTTCCCTCCGTCGGCAGTTCGCCACGCTTCTTCTGGTCTTGCTGGCAGCCCTTTGGCTGGCGCCGCGCGCCCATGCCGCCGCAGGGGCCTACGAGGCCGAGCTGCCCGCCGAGCTGGCCAGCGCGGGCGACATGTGCGCACTGGTGCCCTGCAAGGATGTGTTCCCTGGGGCGGGCCACTTTTCCGAGCGCAAGGGGCAGCCGCCCTATGTAGAGGCCTACGACAACGACGGTGCCCAAAAGAAGCTGCTGGGCTACGTCATGCTCTCCACCGACATCACCGACACCCCGGCCTACTCGGGCAAGCCTGTGGTCACGCTGATCGGCATGGACACGCAAGGCCGCTTTGTGGGCGTGAAGGTGCTCAAGCATTCCGAGCCCATCCTGCTGCTTGGCATTCCCGAATCCGCACTGCTCAAGTTCAACGCCCAGTACCTGGGCAAGTCGGTGGCCGACAAGATCGAGGTGGGCCAGTCGCGCCCTGATGAAAACGTGCTGGGCCTCGACGCCATCTCGGGCGCCACGGTCACCGTGATCGCGCAGAACCAGGTGATGATGGCCTCGGGCTCAGCGGTGGCGCGGCAGGTGGGCATCCTCGCGCCCACGGTGCGCGAGCCCGCACGCTATGCCGAAACCGGCAAGCGCCTGAGCTGGGCCGAGCTGGTGGAGCAAGGCACCGTACAGCGCCTGCGGGTGCTGCCCGAACAGGTGGGCCTGGACAAAGGCCCCGACCCGTTCATCGAGCTGTGGTTTGGCGACCTGAACCACCCGGACATTGGCAAGAGCCTGCTGGGCGAGAACGGCTGGAACAACCTGCGCCTGCAGCTCAAGGAAGGCGAACACGCCTTCTTCATCGTCCGCACCGGCGGCAAGGAATCGTTCAAGGGCTCGGGCTTTGTGCGCGGCGGCATCTACGACCGTGTGCAGGTGCGCCAGGGGGCGGATTCATTCACCTTCCGCGACCTGGACGCGCTCAACCTGTATGGCATCGAGGCCGCAGGCGCACCCAGCTACAACGAATCGGTCATCTTCATCATCCGCTCACCCGCGTTCTCGGCCGCCTACCCGTGGAAGCTGAGCTTTCTGGGCAACCGCGTGGACCGTGCCACGGGCACGCGCAGCTTCACCAGCTTTGACACGCCCTACTGGCTGCCCGCTGCCATGCTGCAAGGCGGGCGCCCCACCATTGAGGAGCCGGATGCCCCCTGGGTGCGCGTGTGGAAGTCGCGTGCGGTAGAGATTGCACTGTTCGCCGTGCTGCTGATCGCCGTCACCGTGGTGTATGCCCTGCGCGAGAAGCTCACGCGCCTGTCCACCCACAAGAACAAGTGGCCGGTCAACGCCTTCAAGTACAGCTTCTGGGCCCTCAGCATTGGCTGGATCGGCTTTGGCGCCATGGCACAGCCTTCCATCACGCAGGTGCTGACCTGGTTCCACGCGCTGCTGTTCCAGTGGACCTGGTCGCTGTTCCTGTCCGACCCGTTCATCTTCCTGTTCTGGATTTTCATCATCGTCACGGTGTTCCTGTTCGGGCGCGGGTTGTTCTGCGGATGGATGTGCCCGTTTGGCTCGCTGCAGGAGGGCATCTACAAGATCGCGCGTGCGGTGGGCTTCAAGCGCTTCCAGACGCAACTGCCGCAGAAGTGGCACGACCGGCTCAAGTGGGTGAAATACGGCGTCTTCTTCGGGCTGCTGGTGGTGTCGATGTTCTCCATGGGCCTGGCCGAAAAGCTGGCCGAGGTGGAGCCGTTCAAGACGACCTTCCTGGTCGGTGTGATGAACCGCGCCTGGCCCTACAGTCTGTTCGTGGCGGCCATCCTGGGCGTTTCGATCTTCATCGAGCGACCCTACTGCAAATACATCTGCCCGCTGGGCGCCTCGCTGGCCATGCCCAGCACGTTCCGCTGGTTTGGTTTGAAGCGCAAGCAGGACTGCAACAGCTGCAAGGCCTGCGCCGTGGGTTGCGGTGCACAGGCCATCGACGCAGACGGCCGCATCGACCACCGCGAATGCCTGCACTGCCTCGACTGCATGATTCTCTACACCGACACCAAGGGCTGCCCGCCCCTGGCCAAGGAGCGCAAGCGCCGCGAGAAAGATGGTCTGGAAATCACGCCCATCGGCAAGAACGGCTATTTCATCCCGATCCACCCTGCCACGGTGCAGGACCAGATCTCGGCCAAGGCCGCCAAGGGACCCGACCCACGCATGCCCACAACGCCTGCACACCCCGCCCACAAGGCTGGAAGGCAAGGCCTGCGCTGGATCTGGCTGGAGCTGGTGGACCACCTGTGGCCCTGGAGCCGCGAAGGCTGGGCGTCGCGGCGCGCGCTGCAGATCGCGGGCTTCTCGCTCGCCCTGGCTGCCAGCGTGGCCTGGGTGATGACCGCCCTGGGCACGTTGTCGTCGGGCGCCATCATCGGCTGGTGGTTTGGCTGGAGCGTGTACGAAGTGCTGATCCGCCTGTCGGGCAAGCGCTATGTGAAGGACGGCCCTTGGTGGCGCGACCAGTACCGCCGGGCGGGCGTGATGGACATGCTGAGCTATGTGGGTTTCAAGAACCTGCTGATCGGCGCAGCGCTGTTCCTGGCCATCAAGGCCCTGGTGGGATTGGCGTGATGAAGTCCCCCCTTGCACTCGCTGCGGTCGCTACGGCCCTGGCGCTGTGGATCGCGCTTCCTGCGGCAGCTGCCACCGTGCAGGTGCGCCCCGGCCAGGACCTGCAGGCCGCCATCACGGCTGCGGCGCCGGGAGACACGGTGGAGGTGCAGCGGGGCTTTTACCGCGTGAACCTGCGCATCGACAAGGCCCTGACCCTGCGCGGCATCGACCGCCCCACGCTCAGCGGCGGCCAGACGGGCGACACCATCCGCGTCACCGCGCCCGACGTGGTGATCGAAGGCCTGATCGTGCGCGACTCGGGCACCAGCCTCAAGGACCAGAACGCAGGCATCTACATCTACCCCGGTGCACACCGAGCCGTGGTGCGCCACAACGACCTCACCTACAACCTGTTCGGCCTGTGGATCGAGAAGGCCAACGATGTACAGGTGCTGCACAACACCATCACCGGCCTGCGCGATGTGAACTCGTCGCAGCGCGGCAACGGCGTACAGCTGTACAACACCACGGGCGCGCGCATCGAGGGCAATCACATCAGCTTTGTGCGAGACGCTCTGTATGTGGACGTGTCGCACCACGCGGTGTTTCGCGGCAACCGGCTGCACCACAGCCGCTACGGCACGCACTACATGAACTCCTACTACAACCTGTGGGAGGACAACGATACCTACCTCAACCGGGGCGGCCTGGCGCTGATGGAGGTGCGCGACCAGGTGGTGCGCAACAACCGCGCGTGGGGCAACAGCGACCACGGCATCATGCTGCGCACCTTGCAGGACTCGGTGATCGAGAACAACGTGGTGGCTGAGAACTCCCGAGGCTTCTTCATCTACGACGTGGAGTACATCACCCTGCGCGGCAACCTGGTGACCCGCAACACGGTGGGCGTGCACCTGTCGGCCGGCTCCAAAAACAACAAGGTCGAAGGCAACGACTTCATCGGCAACCGCGAGCAGGTGCGCTATGTGGGCGCCCGCGACGAGCGCTGGGGCACTGAGGGCGGCAACCACTGGAGCAACTACCTGGGCTGGGACCGCGACGGCAACGGCGTGGGCGACGTGCCCTACGAGGCCAACGACATGGTGGACCGCCTGACCTGGCGCCACCCCACCATCAAGCTGCTGCTGGCCAGCCCCGCCGTGCAGGCACTGCGCCTGGTGGGCCAGCAGTTTCCGGTGCTGCGCGTGCCCACCGTGGTGGACGGGAAGCCCCGCATGCAACCGAACCAACCCCAACGGAATTTTCAGCGTGACACGCAACCCTCCCCCCATTGACCTGAGCGAGCCCCCCGCCATCGAGGTGCGGGGCGCGCACAAGCACTACGGCGCATTGCACGCCGTGGACGGCATCGACCTGCGCATTGCGCGCGGCGAGATCTTCGGCCTCATCGGCCACAACGGCGCGGGCAAGAGCACGCTGTTCAAGATGATCCTGGGCCTCACGCCCGCCACCTCGGGCGAGATCCGGGTGGGCGGCGCCACCGTGCAGGGCCGCGACTTTCGCGCCGCCCGCCGCCACCTGGGCTACCTGCCCGAGAACGTGGTGCTCTACGACAACCTGAACGGGCTGGAAACGCTGCGTTTCTTCGCCCGCCTCAAGGGAGCGCCCCTCACGCAATGCCCCGCGCTGCTGGAACGCGTGGGCCTGGCCCACGCGGGCAACCGCGCCGTGCGCGAATACTCAAAGGGCATGCGCCAGCGCCTGGGGTTTGCACAGGCCCTGCTGGGCGAGCCCCAGGTGCTGCTGCTCGACGAGCCCACCAACGGCCTGGACCCGCAGGCCATCCGCGACTTCTACGCCACACTGCGCGAGCTGCAGGCGGGTGGCGTGACCGTGGTCATCACCTCGCACATCCTGGCCGAACTGCAGGAGCGCGTGGACCGCCTTGCCATCCTGGCCTCCGGCAAGCTGCAGGCCCTGGGCAGCGTGCAGGCGCTGCGCGAGCAGGCGCACATGCCGCTGACCATCCACCTCACCCTGGCTGCGGCCGACCGGCCTGCCGCGCTGGGGCTGCTCTCTGCAGTGCCCGGCATCACCGCAGCGGAAACGCCGGAAGGCCTGCATGTGGACTGCCCACGCGGCAGCAAGATGGCCGTGATCGGTGCGCTGGCACCGCTGGGCACCGTGCTGCAGGACCTGCAGATCCAGGAACCCTCGCTTGAGGATGTGTACTTTGACCTGCGCAAGGGCTAGCCATGGAATTCCAACAAATTTTCACCATCGCGGGCAAAGAGTTCCGCGACCGCATGCGCAACCGCTGGGTACTGGCCGTGGCGCTGGTGTTCACCGTGTTCTCGCTGGCCATCGCCTACTTTGGCGGCGCGCAGCAGGGCACGGTGGGCTTTCGTTCCATCGAGTTCACCATCGCCAGCCTGGTCAGCCTGGTGATCTACCTCATCCCGCTGATCGCGCTGCTGCTGGGCTTCGACGCCATCGTGGGCGAACGCGAGCGCGGCTCGCTCGACCTGTTGCTGTCGCTGCCCATCACGCGGCTGGAGCTGCTGCTGGGCAAGTACCTGGGGCTGGCGGCGGCGCTCACGCTCTCCACGCTGGCGGGGTTCGGGCTGGTGGCCGTGCTGCTGGTGCGGCAGTTCAGTGGGGCTGCCCTGTTCCACTACGGCGGCTTCATGATCAGCTCGGTGCTGCTGGGGCTGGCCTTTTTGAGCATGGCGGTGCTGCTGTCGGTGCTCACGCACGAGCGCACACGCGCCTCCGGCCTGGCGATTGCCGCCTGGTTCTTTTTTGTGCTGGTGTTTGACCTGCTGCTGCTGGGCGCCCTGGTGGCCACGGGCGGCAGCGTAGGCGGCGAGGCCATGGCCTACCTGCTGCTGCTCAACCCGGCCGACGTTTTCCGCATCCTCAACGTGTTCTCGCTCGACGACGTGCGCACCCTGTACGGCCTGACCAGCATCGTGCCCCCTGCCCTGGCCAAGCCATGGCTGATGGGCGCGGTGATGGCGGGCTGGATCGTGGTGCCGCTCGGTCTTGCAAGCTGGAGATTCAAACCATGAACCATTCTTACCAACCCCGGTGCGGCTGCACCACGCGCCGGCAATTGCTGGGCTGGGCCGCACTCGCTTCGCTCGGCACACTCACGGGCCTGACTGGCCTCACGGGCTGCAGCCAGGCGGACAACAGCGCGCAGTCCCTCCAACCCCAGGAGATCGACCGCACCACCAGCTGCGAACTCGACGGCATGCTGCTGGCCGACTACCCCGGCCCCAAGGCGCAGGTGCGCTTTGCAGGGCAGGACAATCCTTCGTTCTTCTGCGACACGGTGGAGCTGTTCAGCACCCTGCTGGCCGGCGAACAGGTGCGTGCCGTGCAGGCCGTGTATGTGCAGGACATGGGCCAGGCCGACTGGAATGCACCGCAGGGCCACTGGATCGACGGCAAAAATGCGATCTATGTGGTGGGCGGCAAGCGCCACGGCTCCATGGGTCCCACCATCGGCAGCTTTGCGCAAGAGGCCGACGCGAAGAAGTTCGCAGCCGAATACGGCGGCAAGGTGCTGCGCTTCGCCGAGATCACGCCCGCCATGGTGGACCTGAGCGGCGGGGCACTGCACGACACGCGGATGTGAGCCGCCCATGCCTGCGCTGATGCCCCGCCCACACGCAGCCACCCGGCGCACAGCCCTTGCAGCCCTGCTGCTGGGCTCGGCAGGCCTGGTGGCATGGCAATGGCCCCAGCGCACTCCGCCCCGTCCATCCGGCAACGCTGCCCTGGAGGGCATCGGCGACGATGTGTGCGTGGTGGCGCCGCCAACGCCCTACGACCCTGTGCTGGGCCAGCCCCTGACCGCCGCCCGCGAGGTGCCCGCCGACGCACGCTGCCCGGTGTGTGGCATGTACCCGGCCCGCGCACGGGCGTGGGCAGCGCAGGTCATTTTTGCGGACGGGGATGCGTATTTTTTTGACTCACCGCTCAGCCTCATGCTGTACCTGGGCAACGTGGCCCACTACACGCGGGGCCGCACGGCCGACGCCATCGTGGCGCGGTATGTCACCGATACCGATACGGGTGGTTGGCTGAACGCGCAGGAGGCGGTGTATGTGACAGGGTCTTCGGCCATGGGGCCGATGCGGGCGGGCAATCTGCCCGCGTTTGCCCATGCGGAGGCTGCACAGGAGTTTGTGCAGCAGCGTGGGGGGCGGGCGGTCCCCTTCGGCGCCATCGATGGGGCTTTGCTGCGCAGGCTGGCCCCGAACCTCCGGGCCGACCACCGTTTGCATTCAGACTGACGGGGCCTCAGTTGCTATTGAAAATATAGCTTCTTGCGCTTATCCATCAAGCGCTACAGGCCTAAAAAGGCCTGTATTTCATCACTGCACCGAAGTCTCTGGCTGGGCAGCCTTGAACAGCGCTGCCACCTTGCGCTTGGGCTTGATGTTGGCCGACACGCTGCTGCGCGGAGCCGACTTGGCGGCTTCCCAGGCGGGGGTTGCGTCGGCAGCTGCGCTGGCCTCATACGGCTTCTCAAAGAAGGGGTCGCGCGATGCCACGGCCGGGCGAAAGCCCCGGTGTTGTTCGCGCCCCTCGCGGCCGACACGCTGGTCACGCTCGCGCCGTGGCGCGGCGGGGGCGGCCGGCAGCGCATCGCGCCCGTCGCCCGTCTCACCGGCTTCGCGCCAGGCACGGCGGCCGTCGTTGATGCGGCCGCGGGGCTGGTCTTCTTCGTATTCGATGGCTTCGAGATCGATCTTCTTCTTGATCAGCTTCTCGATGTCGGCCACCAGGCGGGCATCGCTGCCCGACACCAGCGTCACCGCCAGGCCCGAGGCGCCAGCACGGCCCGTGCGGCCGATGCGATGCACATAGTCTTCAGCGTTGAACGGCACGTCGAAGTTGAACACCGCAGGCACGTCCTTGATGTCCAGGCCGCGCGCGGCCACATCGGTACACACCAGCAGATCGACCTCGCCGCTCTTGAAGGCTTCGAGCGCCTTCAGGCGCTCGTCCTGGCTCTTGTCGCCATGCAGCGCGGTGGTCTTGAGGCCTTCGCGCTCCAAGCTGCGCGCCAGACGGGCACAACCGAGCTTGCTGTTGACGAAGATGAAGGCCTGCTTGATACCCCGGGTCTTGAGCACCTGGTGGATGGCGCGGCGCTTGTCGTCGTCATTGGCGCTGTAGAAGCGCTGCTCCACGGTGGAGGCCGTTTCGTTCGGGCGGGCCACCTCGATGGTGATGGGGTTTTGCAGGTAGCTGCTGGCAAGGCGCTTGATCTCGGGCGAGAACGTGGCACTGAACAGGAGCGTGGTGCGCTGCTTGGGCAGGTAGCTCAGGATGCGCTGCAGGTCGGGCAGGAAACCGATGTCCAGCATGCGGTCGGCCTCGTCGAGCACGACGTACTCGACCTGATTGAGCACCGCGTTCTTGGCTTCGATGTGGTCCAGCAGGCGGCCTGGTGTGGCCACCAGCACTTCGACGCCTTTTTTCAGCTCGATGGTCTGGGGCTTCATGTCCATGCCGCCAAACACCACGGTGCTGCGCAGCTTGGTGTACTTGGCGTACAGCGCGATCTGCTGGGCCACCTGGTCGGCCAGCTCGCGCGTGGGCAACAGCACCAGGGCACGCACGGGGTGGCGGGCCGGGGATGTGGAGCTGCTTTCGTGCTTGAGCAGGCGTTGCAGCAGGGGCAGCGAGAAAGCCGCCGTCTTGCCGGTGCCGGTCTGGGCTGCGCCCATCACGTCTTGCCCTGTGAGCACCACCGGAATGGCCTGCTCCTGGATGGGCGTCATGGACTCGTAGCCCATTTCGGCTACGGCGCGCGCGAGCGGTTCAGCCAGCGATAGATTGGAAAAGGAACTTGTCATTTAGCCCTCTATTGTCGCACCGGTGGCCCAAAAAGCGATTTTTCACCATGGGGGCGTGGTACAGAGCGCATTTTTTCATTGAGCAAGTCACAGCGATAAGCTACATTTTTAATAGCTATCAGCGCTTATCCATCAAGCGCTAGTGGCACTTTTTATTCAAAATTACTCCAACACCGCCCGCAATTGGCGTGTGGTCACCGCCAGACGCCTCGCCCCGATCTGGGCGAGGTTATTCATCACGGTGAGCGCTGCCTCGGGGTATTGCCGGGCCCAGGCATCAAAGTGCGCCCGCGACAGGCGCACCAGGTGCGCAGGCCCCCGCTCAGACCCCGCACAAGCGCTGCGCGCAGCGCCGTTGAGGAACGCCATCTCGCCAAACGCCATGCCCGGCCCGACCGTGGCCAAGCGCAGCCCCTTGTCGGGTGGCCACTGGGTCACCAGCGTGATGTGGCCCGACTTCACCACCAGCAGGTCGTGGTCGGTGTCTCCCGCGCTGAACACCACCCCGTGGGGCGGCACGGCCAGAGGCTCCAGCAAGGCCATCAGGGCATTGGCCGCCACCCGGGGCACGCCCTCGCCAATCTCGCCCAGCAGATCCCTTTCGGGACGCGCGGGGCGTTGCTCAATGGGGCGTTGCGAGAGGATACCGGCCTCGGCCCATTCCAAGGCGCGGTCCAGGTCGGCAAAGGCGCGTACCTGGTCGCCTGCATGTTCAGCGGCCACAGGATCGAGCGCGGCCACGGCAGCGGCAATGCCCTGTTGGCCCAGGTCGCGCACCAGCGCGCGCAGTTGCGCCAGTGCCGTGCTGTCCCAGGCGGGCACGCGGCCCGCATCCAGAATCACCCAGCGGTGGCGCGGCTGCAGCAGCAAACGCACCTGCTCGGCCAAGTGGGCCGCCACGCCGAACGACATCACGCCCTGCAGTTCAAACACAGCCACCTGGTTCATGCGCGGCGAGAGCCAGGTGTCCGACCCCGCGCGCCGCAGCCGGCGCGAGCGCAGTTCGCCATCGAGCCGCACATGGCGCAGCACCTTGGCGGCGGAGTCGTGCAGCAACACAAAGGTGGCCACCACCAGGCCCGCAACCAGCGCGCCCACGCCGCCCATCACGGCAAACACCAGCGCCACCAGCCAGCTTTGCGCCCAGGTCACCCGCGAGCGCTGCGCGTAGCGCAGCGACCACATGAGACCCGGCACCTGCATGAGCCCGGCCAGCACCAGCCCACCCGCCAGGCAGGCCATCGGCACCCAGTGCAGCCACCAGGCGCCCGTCACTGCCACGCCCAGCATGATGCCGGCATGCCAGCGCGGTGCGTCGCGGGAGGGGCCCGCCTGCGCCAGCACAATGCGCGAGCGCGATGCGCTGGTGGATGCAGGAATCATCCCGGCCAGCCCGCACAACACGCCCAACAGGCTCTCGCGGCGCAGGGTCAGGTTGGCGTTGCCACGCAGACCGTGGTCCAGCTCCAGCTCCTGGTTGAACACCAGTATCTCCAGGCTGTTGACCAGCGCCATCAACAGCGCCAGCACCACCAGGTCCGACCCGTGCTGTTGCGCCAGCGCCATCCAGGGGACACCCGTCCAGTCGGGCCACAGCGGGCCGGCAAACTGGCTGGGCTGCACGGCGGGTGCAAACACATCCCCCAGGCCACCACCCCACACCCCCGCCACCGCCACGGCCAGCGCCACCAGGACCACAGCCGACAGCAGCCCCGGCATGCGGGGCCAGCGCCAGCGCAACGCCCAGGCCAGCCCCACCACGGCGAGCGCCGCCAGCAGGTGCCAGCCGGTGCGGACGTTCCACAGGGCGTCGCCCCCCGCGCCAAAGCCGTTGCGCACCTGGCCCACCACCATCGACAGCCCCACCCCGGCCGCAAAACCATGCGTCACCGAAACGGGCAGGAACCGCGCCACCGAGGCCAGCCGCAGCACCCCCAGCAGCCACTGAAAAACAAACGCCAGCGCCACCGTGGCCCCGCTCACGGCCAGCACTTGGCGCGCACTCAGGCCCAGCGCAGGGGCCGCACCATGGGCGGTGGCCAGCACGGCCGCAAACAGCAGCGCCACCACCGTGGTGGGCGCGTAGACCACCCCGGCACGTGGCACCACCAGCGTGAGCAGCAGGCCCGGCAGGGCCGCCGACCACAGCGCCAGCTCTGCGAGGGAATGGTCGGCCGCCAGGGGCGCAAAAGCCAGCAGGCCCAGGCCGACGGCATGCGGCACCGTGACCGCCGCCGCCGACCACGCGGCGGCGATGCCCGGCGACCGGAGAGGCTGCAGGGACTCAGCAGGGGACATCTCGGTTCTCCATAGCGCCGTAGGTCACCCACACCCCACAAAACCG